>NZ_CP063849.1:4200000-4500000 GCF_015277775.1 Paludibaculum fermentans | reverse complement strand
CAGGCTATTGGCGGGCATTGCGCCGGGCTTTCCAGTGGGCTAAGCTGCTGTTTGGCTCAACACTATCGAAAGGTGCATTATCCATGCTGAACCGCCGGCAGTTCCTCGTTTCCTCGGCCCTTGTTTCGGGCACTGTTCTGAGCGGGGCCAAAAGCAAGCTCCGGATCGGAGTGACGGACTGGAATCTACGGATGACCGGTCAGGTGGAGGCGGTTGGGACGGCGGCGCAACTTGGATTCGAGGGCGTCGAAGTGAGCCTGGGCCGGAAGCCGGTGGACGGCAAGCTGCCGCTGGATAACGATGAGCTGATTGGGAAATACGTCGCGGCGGCGAAGGCGCAGAAGATTGGCCTGGCCGGGACCTGCCTGGACATTCTGCACGTCAACTACCTGAAGAACGACAAGCTGGGGCAGAAGTGGGTGGGGGATTCGATCCCGATCACGAAGAAGCTCAACGCCAAGGTGGTGCTGCTGCCGTTTTTCGGGAAGGGCGCGTTGGAGACGCGGGCGGAGCAGGAGTATGTCGGGGACGCGTTGAAGGAGTACGCCAAGGAAGCGGAGAAGGCGGGGATCCTGCTCGGACTGGAAGATACGATTTCGGCCGAGGACAACGTGCGGATCCTGGAGCGGGTGGCGAGCAGGAACCTGAAAGTCTACTACGACGTAGGGAATTCGACCAACAACGGGTTCGATGTGTTGAAGGAGATCCCGTGGCTGGGGGCCTCGCGGGTGTGCCAATTCCACCTGAAGGACAAGGGTTACCTGGGCGAAGGGAGCATTAACTTCCCGGAAGTCATGAACCGAATCATGGCCCTTGGGTTTACCGGGTTTGCGAACCTGGAGACGGGTTCGCCGTCCAACGTGATCGCTAACGACATGAAGCGGAATCTTGACTTCATTCGCAAGTCAATGACGTGACAAGGGGGTTTGCCGTAACCCCTTACAAAGTCACGACGAAGGTAACACTTGCGGGGTGTGGTATCTTTGTATACAGAGGACTTGGTGGTCTGAAATGTAACGTCGGCAGCTGTAATGTCAGCTCGGATTAACTAGGGTAAATGCCAGCGAATGAAAGCTTTGCCACTCTTTCCCATTGACATTCAGGTGCAGGCAGTTTACAGTTGGGATCTACCGTAATGTAGATTTATCTACAACCTCAGGATAGTGGCAGCGAGGTCCGTGCATGACCTTTCAAGTCGGTGAGAAGGTGGTCTACCCGAACCATGGGGTGGGCACAATCGAGAACATCAGCTCTCGTTCCTTCGGCATTCAATCCGAGAAGTTTTATCTCCTCCGTCTCTCCTATAACAGTCTTACCGTTATGGTTCCCTTCTCGCATGTCGACGTGGTCGGCCTGCGCAAAGTGACCAAGAACGGTGAGATCACCAAGGTCCTCAACTATCTGGCAACCGGCGAAAGCAAGAGTTGCCAGGACTGGAAAGATCGATTCAAGGAAAATTCCGCCAAGATGCAGAGCGGTAGTCTGCTCGAAGTGGCGGAGGTTCTGAAGTGCCTGGTCAGGCTTCAGTCCGCGAAGCCGTTGTCTTTCCGCGAGAAGAAGATGCTCGACCGAGCGCGGATCATGCTGGTGACCGAACTGGCGACGTCGCGGGCTATGAAAGAGCCCGAGGCGGCAGATGTACTAGGACGTGCGCTTTCGAAGTCCAACTTAAAGTTCCCAGAGCCCCTGTAACCCTCCCAGGCCAGCTTTGGTAGCTAGTCCGCCCAGAATCCTTCAAGGATGAAGATTACAAAAGTCGAAACGGTGCGCCTGCGTCGCGGTTTGACCGTGCACGCAGGCCCCATCGGCTGGTTGTGGGTTCGAATTCATACCGATGAAGGATTGATTGGTTTAGGCGAGACGTATCCCCACCCCGCTAGTGAACAGGCTGTGATCCTCGACCGCCTGGCCCCCCTGTTGATCGGCCGCGACCCCCTTGCCATTGAAAAGATCTGGGCCGACCTGTTTCTCGAGGTCGCTTATAGCGGCTGGGCCGGCGCCGAGATGCGGGCGATGAGTGCGATCGACATTGCGCTTTGGGACCTGGCTGGGCAAGCGGCGGGGCAGCCCATCTATAAGATGATGGGCGGGCCGTGCCGGGACCGGATCCGGATCTACAACACGTGCTATGACCATTACGACTTCCTGACGCAGCCGGTGGAACTGGCGCGGTCGTTGAGGGAGATGGGTGTGCGGGCGATGAAGATCTGGCCGTTCGACCCGATTGCCAAGGAGACGGGCGGAAACTGGATCACGGCGGAGCAGATGCGCCGCGGGTTGGCGGGCCTGGAGGCGATCCGGGCCGAGTTTGGGGACAGCATGGAAGTGGCGATGGAGTTCCACGGTTTCTGGAATCTGCCCTGCGCCATCGAGATTGCCAAGGCGCTGGAGCCGCTCAAACCCATGTGGCTGGAAGAGATGCTGCCGCAGGACAATATGGCGGCCTACCGGGAATTGGCCTTAGCGACGAGCCTGCCTCTATACCTGAGCGAGCGTTTGATGACGATCTGGCAGTTTCGTGAGCTGCTGGAGCTAAGGGCGGCGCGGGTAGTAATGCCCGACCTGGCGTGGTGCGGCGGCTTCACGCAGGGGCGCAAGATCGCGGTGCTGGCCGAGGCGCAATACCTTCCAGTGGCTCCACATAACTGCGGCGGGCCGGTGCTGCACTGGGCCAGCGCGCACTATGCGGCGGCGGTGCCGAATCTGCGGATCTGCGAGACGGTCCGGCGGCACTACCTGGATGAATATAAAGGCCTTATGGATTCGGAGCTGCTGCCCGTGGACGGCTGGCTGCCGTTGCCGCAAGGCACTGGGCTGGGTGTTCGCCTGAATGAGGACCGGCTGAAGCAGGATGACGTAGAAACCCGCCAGTATCCGGCATGAGGCGGATCCTCTAGGTAAACGCACCTAGTACTTGGGCTGAGCCTTAGTCTACCTACCCCAAAACTAAGCGCTATCGCGCATAGTCTTCACTTTAAAGCGTGCCGATTATTGTGATGGAAGGGTACGGATCGACGCATGCGTTGTCTGCACTGCGGCAAGCGATTATCCTTGCTGCGAAAATTCTCGGACGGAGAGTTCTGCACGGCTGAACACCGGCAGATCTTCCAACAGCAACAGAGCGATCTGGCGCTGGCCCGTCTGATTGAATCGCAGAACCGGATAGAGCGGCCCGCGATGGCAAAACCGGCTCCGAAGCCCGTGATGCGAACCAAGGCCGCGGTGGCCGAGGCGGAGCAGGCGGTGCCGGAAGCGCGCCCGATCGCCGAATGGTTTAAACCGAATGGACGCAAGGTCCTATTCGTCCCTCACGCACTCCCTTTTGATCCGAAGTTGAGCAGCTCGAAGCCAGGCTGCCAGGTGGCGCTGCAGCATCAAGGGTTTGAGGCGCCGGAAGGGCTGAGATTGGGCCTGGAGCTTTCGCCCCTGGCTCGCAACGCCCGGCAGGTGGTTCTCAATCCACTC
Organism: Paludibaculum fermentans; assembly: GCF_015277775.1. Lineage (NCBI taxonomy): Bacteria > Pseudomonadati > Acidobacteriota > Terriglobia > Bryobacterales > Bryobacteraceae > Paludibaculum > Paludibaculum fermentans. The sequence continues at coordinate 4,496,535 of NZ_CP063849.1, read as the reverse complement.
TTCCGCCTGGGCATTCGGCTGCCCGCCGGCGCCAAGCCGGTCCAGCCCGAACTGGAGCCCGAGGCAGCGGGCCTGGCGCGTCTATCAACAAAGACTGGGCTTTCGATGGCCGCCGTCGTCCGGGAGACGCCGGCGGAGATTGCGGATTTTGCCGGGGCAGCCTGTATACCGGTTCTTTTTTGCGGGACGGTGGCTCCCGACCGACAGGATGCCCTGGCGCCAGAATCCCTGGGGTTGGCGGACGCACTGCTGCCGCTGGCCTGTCCGATTGCAGGACCCGTGCCGGTGCGCACGGTCACGGAAGTGGAGCTGAATACGGCTCACCCGCCGCAACGCTGGGCGGTCTTGCCGGCGATCGTGGCGGATCGCGCAGCGGAGCCCGATGCGGATCCCCTGCCGATCTCCGAGGCGCTGCTCCCTGTAGCGCTGCCAGCACTAGAGCGTGGTTCCGTTTGCGGCATTGCCCTGCCAGAACTGGAAGTCCCGCTTGCCTTGCCGGGCTGGGGGGCCGAACAGGATCCGGCGTTGCCTGCGAATCCGTCGCCCCGTTTCGGCGCGGAGCTCCGCACGGAAACCGAAATGGCGAGGATTCCCGGTCCTGGTGCGCTGACGGTACAGCCGCTGCTTGCGGAAACCGAGATCACCGCGCAGTGTGAGCTGCTGGAACCGGCCCTTCCGCTGTGGAACGCCGCGCCGCCTGAGGCCGTGATGGCGACGTCCAAGCGTACGGCGCGGATGAAGCTTAGGGCCATGGCCGCGGCGGCCGGTTTTGGGCAGATTGCCGTGGAGGCCCTGCCGAGTGAGCGGATGCCGGACAAGCCGCAAACGCTTGTCCTTCTTCAGGGCGGAATCGACCTGGCCCAGGACCACACGTTGCGTGGGATCGAGGTCTGCGCGGCGCTGAGTGCGGCGCGGCCGTTGCCCGCCGAGGCGCCAGGGTCCGGGATTCTGGATGCTGCCGCGGCCCCATGCATGCCCAGCGGGCGGTTCAGGCCCGCAGTGCCCGATCCGGTGGTGAGCGCGCCGAAGATCGAGGAACCCGCCGGCGGTTTGGCGGCGGAAGAGTTTGGCGAAGCTGTGTTCGTGCGAGTCGTGCGGCCGCTGATCGACGATGAAGCGCCGGACGCGATATCAGGCTCAGCACAGGACGAATTTGCGGCGGCCTTCGCGGCGGAAATGGCGATAAGGGAGTTGGCGCCGGAGCCAGCCGCGGAAGCCTTGACTGCTGAAACTCCAATCTCCGACTCCGGGCTTCAGGCGGCTGCGCTGCCTTTGGCGGCTGAACCGGAGGCTGAAGGCGTTCCGGTGGCCGCGTTGGCGGCCCAGACTGACGAGCCGGCTCAAGGGACTCCCGTTGCGGAGGAGCTGGCGATGGCTGCACCTCCGGCACCGCCGGACGCCGGGATGGAATCGCTGCAAACAGAGGCGGTTGTGTCTCCAGTCCTGGCCGAAGCCGAGCCGGCGGCGGTCGAAGCCCTGGCGGCCGTGCAGGCAGTCAGGCCCGAAGGGGAGACGGTAGAGCCAGTGGCGGCGGTTTCCCAGTGGACGGTGGTAGAGCAGCGGGCGAACCTCGAAACTGAAGCGGGCGTGTATCCGGCAGCGATGGCAGCCGAGGCCGTGGCGCCGGTGGCCGCAGCCGCTTCGCTGGCCGGAGAGGCGCAGCCGGCGGCTGTTGATGCGGCCGTTGAGGCGGAGCGGCTGGAGGCCGGGGAGCTGACTGGCCCGCCGGAATGCGATCAACTGCGCATCTACGCCGGGCGCGGCGAGACCGGACCGGCGGCCAAGCCGCACTTCAGCAGGGCGGACGACCATGGCCTGTGGCCGGATTCGCTGTCCGCGGAACCGTTGCGGCCGAAGTCGCGGCTGCTGATCGACCAGGCGGACGGCTCGGGTCCACGGCGGGCGAACGCGGAGCGAGCGGCAAAGCACTCAGCCGGACTGCTGCGGTTTGACACGCGGAAGCTGCCCGGGCGCCGATTCTGGGCGCATGCGCCCTCCGACCTGAAGTGGGTGGCGGTGGGCCTGCCGTTGATTCTCGCATTGATAGTCTACAGCTTTAAGGCATCTCCGCCGAAGTCTGAAACAGGGCGACCTGTTGCAGACAGCAGAGCGCACTCGGTGATCGGCGGCGAATTGAACTCGATCCAGAAGGTGATTCTGGACCGGGCGGCGATCAAGCTGTATGACGATTTCCGTGGAGGCCTCGGTTCCTGGCATGGATCCGACGGCTGGGCAAAGACCTGGAAGTATGGCGAAGCCTCCTTCCTGGAACCGGGACAGCTGGCGTTGTACTCGCCGACGGTCAACATGAGGGACTACACGATGCAGTTCCTTGGACAGATTGAACGGCGCAGTCTGAACTGGGTGTTCCGCGCGACGGATAACAAGAACTATTACGCGATGCGGATTGTCATCACGAAGACCGGACCGCTTCCCCAAGCCAGCGTGGTGCGATACGCAGTGATCAATGGGAAGGAAGTGGGCACAAAAACCCTACCGCTTCCATTCCCGGTTCACAGTGACACGTTGTATCTGGTGAAGATGGAGGTCCGGGGAGACTCGTTCACGACCTACATTCAGAGCCAGGTAGTGGATAACTTCAGCGACTCGAGACTGGAAGGCGGAGGCATCGGCTTCTTCAGCCCGAAGGGCGACAAGAGCTATCTGCGATGGGTGGAAGTGACCCATCAATACGACGTTTTGGGGCGACTGTGTGCGTTCCTGGCACCGTACAACGTGCAGGCCGAGGGGAGGAAGACGGAATGAGCGGAAAGCGCGAAAAGGCGGATTCTATGCGGGACTCGAACAAAACAAAAGACATTCAGGCCACGATCGACGGCGGAACCGCGCTGGCGAGGGCGGTGGCGCTGCATCTGGAAGGCAAGGGCAAGGAAGCACTGCGGGAGCTGGACCGGGCTGTGGAATCAGGTGATCCGCCGCGCGAGGTGTACTCGGCCAAGGGCCACATCCAGTTTGAGCTGGAGCTTTACGAAGAGGCTGTCAAGAGCTACGAGTCGTTGATCGGGCTGGATCCGAACTCGACCTCCGCGTACTTCAATCTTGCCGTGTGCCAGGAGAAGCTGGGCCGCTGGAACGAGGCGGCGAGCAATTTCCAACGCGCGTTGTCGAGCGACCCCAAGCGCATGGATGCGAAACTGGGCCTGGGCATCTGCCTGCTGCACACGCGCAGCGCGGAGAAGGCCCTGGAATGCTTCGACGCGTGCCTGGGCAAGACGCCCAACGAAGAGACCCCGCTGTTCGGCAAGGCCGTGGCGCTGGAACTTCTGGGCCGCTACGACGAGTCACTGGAACTGTACCGCCAGATCATCGAAGCCAATCCCAACGCCGAAGAGCCGATGGCGAACATCGTGCACATCGGCATGCGCAAGGGCGACACAGCCCTCGTCCGCGACATGAGCGAGAAGTTGCTCACGCTGCGGCCGTTCTCGCAGGCCGCGCTGGAAGGCCTGGCCTGGTGCGCGTTCGCGGCGGAAGACTATGAAGCGGCTTCGAAGTATTGCGCGAAGCTGGTGGAACTGACGCCGGAGCACTTTGAGCGCTGGTACAACCTGGGCGTGGCGTATCAGAAGCTGAGCAAGCACGACCAGGCGGAGAAGGCGTACGTCGAGGCGGCGCGGCTGAAGCCGGAGCATCCGCAGACGTGGGCGAACCTGGGCGTGGTGCGGCAAAACCTGGGCAACCCGAAGGGCGCCCGCGAATCCTACGAGAGCGCGCTGCGGCTGAAGTCCGACACGCCGGAAGTGTTGTCGAACCTGGCGGGCCTGCTCGAGGAGCAGGGCCAGACGGCGGAAGCCGAAGAGATGTACGGACGGCTGCTGCACAAGAATCCGGAATGGGACGATGCCTGGTTCCGTTTGGGCTATCTGCAACTGACCCGCGGCGATGCGATGAACGCGATTCAGGCGTTCGAGCGTTGCATCGCGAAGCGGAAGGACTGGCTGGAGGCGCTGATCAACCTGGGCCTCGGCTACAAGCAGATCGGCGAGAACGAGAAATCGATCCGCAGCTTCGAGGCCGCGCTGGCAGTGAAGGCGGACAGCGTGGAAGCGATGCGCGGACTGGCCGCGCTGGCCATCGAGCGCCAGGACCATCCGAAGGCGCTGGACCTGCAGGGCAAGCTGATCGACCTGGGCGAGCGGACTCCGGAACTGTTCTACAATACGGGCCTGTTGCTGCAGAAGCAGGGCCATGTGGACGACGCGGTGTCGCTGTACCGGGAAGCCCTGGGCCTGCGGCCGAACTTCCCCGAGGCGCTGCTGAACCTGGGCCATGCGTTGAAGCTCCAGGGCAGGGCCGAGGAAGCGCGCTCCTGCTGGCGGCAGGCGCTGGAGATGAAGCCGGAGCTGGCACAAGGCTACTTCGGAGACTAGTTTGATTTGTCCGGTGGGCTTGAGGAGGCTCACAGGATCCTGCGAGCAAAGGGCGGTTGGGGCAACCCAGCCGCCTTTGCATTTGTGCGCGGTTTCCCGTGCGAACTGGCTCCGCTGTCGCCTCAGGGTTTGGCCGGGGCGAGGCGGGCTGCGTAACCGCCGCCGGGCGCCATGCTGAGCTTCAGGGTCTTGGCGCGATCGACGCCCTGCTTCCGGATCGAGATGTTCTTGGGCGACGTGGCGGAGTCTGCCGCGTCGGCATAAATCTCGGCGGTGAACGAGCCGGACGGCAGGAACGAAAGCGGGATTTCCACCTCCCGCTGGGTCCAATTGGTCATGGCGCCCAGGAACCACTCATTGCCGTGGCGGCGGGACATGACGATGAACTCTCCAGGCAGCCCGGCAAGCACCTTGCTCTCGTCCCAGGATGCAGGGACGCTCCTGATGAATTCGAACGAAGGCTGGTCGCGATAGGCGGCCGGACTGTCCGCTACCATCTGCACGGGGGCATCGTAGACTGCGTACATCGCGAGATGGTGGGCGCGGGTCCCCATCACCATGGGCGCAAGGCCGCGCGGCACGAAATCGGCCTTGGTGGCGTTCTCGAAGCCGCCGGGCGTGTAGTCCATCAGGCCGGTGAGCATGCGGGTGAAGGGCAAGGTGACGTGGCTGTCGGGGTTGTCGCGGGCGCCGGCCTTGGACTGTTCCATGCCGAGCACTGCTTCATAGCCCATGACGTTGGGCCAGGTGCGCTCCATGCCGGTGGGCTTCGTCGAGCCATGGAAGTCGACCATTAAGTGGTGACGGGCGGCGCATTCGGCCACTTTGTAGTAGAAGTCGATGCCGGCCTGGTCGTCGCGTTCAATGAAATCGATCTTCATGCCGGCGACGCCCCACTTCTCATAGATCGCGAAGGCCTCTTCCATCTGTTTGACTACGCCGCGATAGTGCAGCCAGATCCAGATTCTGACGTTCTTCGGGGCGGCGTAGTTGACGAGTTCCGGCACGTCGACACGGCCGTTGATCCTGGTAATGTTGTCGAGGCTGCTCCAACCGGCATCCACCAGCATGTAGGGGAAGCCGGAGTGGGCGGAGAAGTCGACGTAATACTTCATCGTTTCGGTGGTGAAGGCCGGCTTGCCGTCGCGGCCCTGGCTGCCATTCCACCAATCCCACGAGGCTTTGCCGGGATGGATCCAGGAGATGTCGGAGATGGCCGGCGGCGGATTCAGATTGGTGATGACGGTGGATTCGATGAGGCGGCCGGGCTCCGTGCCGACCAGGATGATGCGCCAGGGAGAGTTGTGGGGCAGGGTGGAGCGTACTGCGACTGCGGGGTCTTCCACCTGCGGAGCCAGGCGCGATTCGAAGTAGTGCCCCGCCCAGCTGCCGGAGGGGTTCTCGAGGTACATGGCGGCATTGCCCCGCATATCGGCCTCGGTGATGGCGGCCCAGGCGACGCCGGGGACTTCCATGAGCAGCGGCAGGCCGATGAGCGAGGAGCTTTTGACGCCGCCCTGGTTCGAGAAGGCGCTGGCCGGGAGCTTGAGGAATTCGCTCTCGTACATGGAGCGGTAATTGGGCAGGACCAAGGCGTAGGTGATGGGATCCTTGGCGATGCGGAACTCGGTTGCTTCCCGGGTCAGGACATACTCGCTGAGTCCGGGCTGGGCAGGAATTACGTAACGGAACGCGACGGCATCGTTGTAGGCGCGCGCTTCCACGATGAACTTGCGGGCTGGCGGGGCGGTCTCCTCCAGATCCAGCCGGAGGGCCTGGCAATGGTCGCGGGCCGTGCTGGTTTTCCCGTGCGGCAGACGGTAAGTCTCGTCGATGGAGGATGTGGAGACGTTCACGATGCGGACCGCCGTGCCGAGCGCCGGCTGGTCCCTCAGCTCCAGGCGGAGGGCGGAAGACTCGACCAACTCCTTGCCGTGGAACGTCACACGATAGACGAGTTGTCCCTGAGGAGACGGCGGGAGTCCCGTCAAAGACTGGCCGGGTGAGGCTGTGGCGGGGGTGACCGTTTGGAAGGCGATGGTGAGGTGCTGGTCGGGGGAAGTGATGGTCTGGGCGGCGGCGGTGCCAAACACAAGAACGGCCGAGAGGAAGCTAATGAGGCGCATTTGTCCGAATCAATCCTTGCAGGAATCATATAGCTTCCCCTTCTCGGAGTGGTAGCCGCCCGCCGCGGTTCAGGCGGCTTTAAGGAAGACAGCCATGGCCTCGATCTCCACCAGGAGGTCGGAGCGGCAGAGAATGGCCTGGATGCCGACCGAGGCGGGCAGCGGGTCCAGTCCCTGTTCCTGGAAGAATCGGGTGCGCTCTTCGTTGAAGGCCTCGTAGTCGCGCTCAATGTCGCGCAGGTAGCAGGTGGTCTTGACGATGTCCTTCCAGGTGGCCCCTTCGGCGGCCAGCAGTCCGGTGATGTTGTGATAGGTGCGGGCGAGCTGTGCGCGGAAGTCGCCTACATGGACGGTGCGGCCACTCTCATCGATGCTGGCGGTGCCCGAGATCAGTAGAACCACAACGTTGCCGAACTCGAGCCGAAGCCCCCGCGAAAACGAGCTGGGTTTGGCGTAGTCATATGCCTCGTTCAGGACGGCTGTGTTGGTGATCTTCGACTTGGCGATGGAGGTGGCGCTGGAGAGCGCCTGGATGATTTCGTTCTGAGTCATTGTATGATGCCGTTTTCCTGGCGCGCTGATTCCGGCGGGATGCCGGTTGCGACTGCTGCCCCTTTGATCCCCAGCTTACTGTTCCGGCGCGGGTGTGACAACCCGGCCACTAGGGCGCCTCCTGGATGGAGACAGTACGGTTGACCTGCTCCACCACCGTGGTCTGGAGCTTGCCGGTGGGCCAGCGGATCTCCAACTCGGCGCGAGCGGCCGTGCCGAGTCCGAAATGGAGGCGAAGGTCGTTCTGCGAAATATAGCCGCCGCCGCTGCGCACCTCGTCGGTCTGGGTCGTGCCGCCGGCGGTGACCCGGACGCGGGCGCCGATGGCGCTGCGGTTTGATTTGACCCCGGTGAGTTTGACGGAGAGCCAGTTGCCGGCCGGTTTCGTGGAGAGCTTCAACAAAGACGGGCGCTCGCCCTGATTGTTGATGAGGATCTCGGGGACGCCGTCGTTATCGATGTCGGCCACGGCCACGCCGCGAGAGGAGTGAAGGTCCGTGATGCCGGGACCCGCCCGCTCAGAGATATCGTCGAACTTTCCATCGCGGCGATTGCGATAAAGGATGCGGCGCTCGCGGAAGCGGATGTCGGTCTGTTTGCGGTCGATCTCGGGGAAGACATGGCCATTGACCAGGAGGAGATCCTTCCAGCCGTCATTGTCGAAGTCGAGGAAGGCGGGGCCCCAGCCCACGAAGCGGGTGTTGTGGGCCAGTCCGGACGAGATGGTGATGTCCTCAAACTCGCCTTGGCCGCGATTGTGATAGAGGGTCTCGCGCTCGTCCGAGAAGTTGGAGCGGAAGATGCTGAGCCAGCCGGAGTGATCGTAGTCGGCTGGGATCGCACCCATGCCGGACATCGCCTTGCCGTTGTCGTCGAAGGCCGCGCCGCGGAGGACCGCCTCCTCGGCAAAGGTACCGTCGTGCTGGTTCATGTAGAGCAGGGAAGGCGTCTGGTCGCAGGCGACAAACACGTCGGGCCAGCCGTCGCCGTCGAAGTCGGCCGTGACGACGGAGAGGGCGTAGTGCTGGGCGGGCAGGCCCACCCCGCTCTTGGCGGAGACGTCGGTAAAGGTGCCATCGGCGTTGGCGTGGTACAGAATGTTGCGGTCGAACGGCAGTCCGCGGGGGCCGCAATTGACCGGCAGGCCGAGATACCAGCAGTAGGGATTAGCGCCGGGTTTGGGCGTCTCCTCAAAGCTGAACTTAAGATAGTTGGCCACGAAAAGATCGAGACGGCCGTCGCGGTCATAGTCGAAGAAGGCGCAGCCGGTGTTGTAGCGGACCCGATCCTGCTGAAGGCCTGCCTCTTTCGTTACGTCCCGAAACTGTTTGCCGCCTTCGTTGTGGTAGAGCGAGTTCTGGCCCCAATAGGTGACGAACAGGTCAACGAACCCATCGTTGTCGTAGTCGCCGGCGCAGGCGCCCTGTCCCCAGCCCTTCCGGCTGAGGCCCATCTTTTCCGTAGCGTCGGAGAACCGGCCAGAACCTTCGTTGTGATAGAGGCGGCTGAGCGCGCCGTCGCCACTGATGACAAAGGCGTCCGGCAAGCCGTCGTTATCGTAGTCGAGGAAGGCCACCCCGCTGCCGGTGGTCTCAATGATGAATTCCTTGGTCACCATGCCGCCGTTCGGGAAGACCTGGGTCAGGCCGGCGGCTTCGGCCACGTCACGGAACTCAGGCAAGGGCGCCTCGGGCGGAGGAGCGGGTGCAACGGCCGCGGCCAGAAGAAGGAGGATCGCTCTCATTGGCCGGGCGGCTTCTCTCCCAGCTTCTTCAGGAACTCAGTGAACTCGCCTTCGGGCGCTTTCTGGAGTTGATCGAGTTCTGCTTTTTCGCGGCGGGCTTCGGCCATTTTCCCGGCGTTGCGATAGGCCATCATGAGGCTGTAGTGGGCGGATTCACTGCGCGGCGCGAGTTTCACGGCGCGCTGTAGCAGCGAAATTGCCTCGTCGTTTTTCTTCTCGTCGGTGCGGATCTTGCCCAGGGCTATGAGCGCTTCCGGGAAGTCTTTGTTGAGCTCCAGGGCCTGCTGCAGTTTCTCCGCGGCGGCCTGGTTTTGCTGGCGATTCTGTAAAATCTGGGCGATCTGGTAGAGGACGACAGAGTCGGAAGGATTGAGGGCGAGTTCCGCCTGAAACTCCTGGAGTGCGGCTTCGAGCACCTCCGGTGAATGGGTGCTCATCAGAAGGGCGCGGCCCAGCCGGAAGTGGAGATTCAGCGCTTTGGGATTCTTGGCGATGGCCTTGCGGTATTCGGCCGCTGCTTCATTGAACTGGCCCTGTGTTTCGAGCACCTCGCCCGAGAGCTGGTTCACCCGGAAAGAGGACGGCGCCTTCTGGTACAGCAGGTAAATCGTGTCGTTCCAGGCACGCATATAGAGGCGCGCGGACTGATAAAGCACATCGGCGTCGGAGGGGAATTTCGCTTTGAGCTCATTGAGTATCGCAGCCGCGTCCTCGATGGAGCCGGAGGCCAGCCGGCATTGGACAAAGGCAAGTCCGGACAGGCGGGCGATTTCGGCATTCGGGCTCCGGTACGCCTGTTTGAGCGCAGGGGCGGCCTCGTCGCAACGGCCTGTGGCGGCCAGGGTGAGCGCGAGGAAGGCGGAGGCTCGTGGGTCGTTGCCCTTGGCGGCCGAGCGGAGGTTGCGTTCAGCGGCGGGCATGTCGCCCTTATGGAAGGCCTCAAGGCCGCTAATCAGCGGGTCGCTTTGGGCGCAGGCGAGGGTGACGAAGAGGAAGGGCAGTGTGGCTCGGATCAAGCAGCGCCTCGAATTCCTAATGGCCGGCATCGTCGAGCATGAGATCGAGTTTGCCGAAACGGTGACGGTCGGCTCCGGCGAAGTACCGGAAACGGATCATGGGGGGTGCGCCGGGGGCGATGGTTCGACGGGGGTCGGCCAGACGGTCAGCGGGCTTGGCGTCGAGGAGGATGCGGCCGGATTCGGCGATTTGCGAAGTCAACTGCCGGATGCGCTCTTCGCGAGCGGACTGGTCCGGCTGGGCGAGCAGAAAGTAGAGGAGGAGCGTGGACATCGCGGTTCAAACCCTCGGCGCCCCCTCCGGCCACCGGCCGGCGCGGACGATCCAAGTTGATGATAGCAGGGGTAGGTCATCTTGCAAGCCCTTTCAAATCGGGCGGCAGGGACGCGCCACTTTCCTGGCTGAGCTTCTCGTGCAGGGCCCGCTCACGGAGGGCATCCTCTTTGCGTCCAAGGCGGTCATAAATGCGCGCCAATCGGAAGTGAGGAGCAGGGTCGGCGGGATTGAGAGCAGCGCTCCGTTTGAATTCTCCGGTTGCGCCTTCCATCTTCTTCTGGCGCTCAAAAACCATGCCTAGCAGAAGATGGGTATCCGCCTGATCCTCCTTGATAATTAACGCTTTTTTAAGAAGTGACTCGGCTAGTGCATCATCGGCGGCCGGGTCTTCGGGCGAGGGCCGGAGCAGAATTGCGCGGGCATGGAGCACATAGCCGAGCGGGCTTTGGGGATGCGCTTTTTCGAATTGCGCGGCAAGCGTCAACACCTCCGGAATCCGGTTGGCGGCATGTTCCAGAACACGGCCCATGAAGTAGTACGGCTGGGGCACATCCGGCGCCAACTGCATGACACGAAGGAACCGGTCCACCGCATTGGGGAACTGCCTTTGCCCGTAATATGCGACGCCCAGGGCCAGTTCCAGTTGGGGACTTTTGTCGAAGATCTTGCGGCCGTCCTCCAAGGTGGAGATGGCGGAGGGAAAGTCCTGAGACTGCATCTGGGCTTGGGCCAGGCGAAAGATTGCCTCTTCACTATAGGGGGCAAGGCGGCGCGCCTGGGCGTATTGGAGGATGGCCTGTTTCCAGTCCTGTTTCGCCTCATAAGCCCGGCCCAGAAGATTGCGGACGTCGGAGGAATCCTCCACATCGAGAGCGCGCTGACCTATCGAAAGAGATGCGTCCATGCGGCCTGCCTCCAGATTGAAGAGGGCCAAGTTGTACAGCAACGAAGGGTCCTTGCCGGCGAAGCGGGCGGCCTTATCGGCGGAGATGAGGGCTGCCTTCATATTGTTCTGGCGAGCCTGGGCCTGCGCCATCAAAAACCAGACTGGAGCACTGGATGGTTCGAGTTGAACGACTGCCTGAAGATATCGTTCGGCCGCCGCGGGTTCATTTCTTTGGAGGGCGGCCAGAGCTTCCTGGACCCGAGTTTGAATTAGTTTCGAATCAGGCTGAAGCAAAAAGGACGTGATTAGGAAGAGCCGCCACATCGGACAATAGTATAACGTGCCTATCGTTAGATAACCGCAACATTTTGCAGAAGTTGCCGCAAGCCAGAACAGGCCGGTATGCGGAGCCTTGTACGTCCTGTGGCGTACTCTGACCTAGTGCAAAAAGACTAATGAAAGCGCTTGACTCAGTATCGGACTGTCATTAAGCTGATTGAGAATCGAAACCGGCGGAAGCGTTTACATTCCGTCCCCGATAGCTGTGCCGAAGAGCACGGTTCGCATTTGCGGGATGGCTTCCGGTGGTCTGGTTGTTGTTCGAAGCAACAGGGGTTCGAGAATTGGCCCCGACAGGGGTCAAGAAGTGAGGTAGTCTATGCTCCATGTGAGAGTCACGCGACTGCTCATCGTCGGATTGCTCTTCGCGTTCTGCCTGATGGCACAGCGCGATCTAGGAACAATCGCTGGTACGGTGACAGACCCCCAGGGTGGGGTGATTCCCAATGCCAAAGTCACGATCAAAGAAGAGGCCACAGGGCTCACTTACGATCTGACAACCAACTCATCAGGCGAGTTCGCAAGACCCGCCTTGAAACCCGGCAACTATACAGTCACAGCGGAAGCGACCGGCTTCCGGCGAGTTGCGCAGCAGAACGTCGTTCTGGTGGGCGGTGACCGTGTTGCCGTGCCGATGTCGCTCCCTGTCGGCAACGTCTCCGAATCGGTGGAAGTATCGGCCCAGGCGCCTCTGCTTCAGACGGAGACCACGACGTTGGGCGCCGACCTGGGTAGAAGAGCCGTCAGCGAGCTGCCTCTCGGCGGCCAGCGGACGTTCTCGTTTCTGGCCAGATTGTCACCGGGTGTTGTCCCTGCCGAAGGTGGCGCACGTGATGCTGTCGGCGGCGGCTTTTCCGCCAACGGCGTGCGTTCGAACGGGCAGAACAACTTCCTGCTGAACGGTGTTGACAACAACGTCAACGTGATCGACTTCCTGAACCAGACCGCTTTTGTGGTCGGACCTTCCGTGGAAGCGATCGGCGAAATGCGCGTGCTGACAAACGGCTACAACGCCGAGTACGGACGCGGCGCCGGCGGCGTGGTCAACGTCAATCTGAAGTCGGGCACGAACGAAGTGCACGGCGTGTTGTTCGAAATCCTGCAGAACGACAAGATCAACGCGAATCGCTGGGAATACAACAAAGCCGGCAAGCCGCGTGGCCCGTTCAAGCAGAACCAGTACGGTGCGGCGATCGGTGCTCCCATCATCAAAAACAAGCTATTCATCTTTGGCGACTATCAGGGCACTCGCATCACCTCCTCCGGCGGCAGCATCCAGAATCTGGGCTACGGCGGTTTCTATACGATCCCGACGGCAGCAATGCGGCAGGGCGATTTTTCCAAACTGCTGGGATCGTCGGTAGGCACGGACGCAAACGGAAACAACATTGTCGCGAACCAGATCTTCGATCCAAAATCGAATGCGACGGTGAACGGACAGCTGATCAGGACCCCGTTTACCGGGAACATGATTCCGTCGAGCCGTTTTGACCCGGCGGCTGCGAAACTGATGGGTCTGTTTCCCAACGAGAACCAGCCCGTCAAAGCCGGCGTGACCCCGTTCAACGACTACTTCGCTTCCACGGCCGGCCGGCAGAACACCGATCAGGGTGACGGCCGCGTCGACTACCGCCTGAGCGACAAGGACTCGCTGTTCGGATCGTTGAGCTGGCAGAATACCAACAAATTCAACGAGCCGTTTCTTCCCGGCGCGCTGGACGGCACCCCGTTCAACGCCGTCACGGAAGAGGACCTGAGCCGCAACGCTCAGTTGAGCTACACGCGTGTATGGAATCCTTCCATCGTGTCCGAGACCCGTGTCGGCTTCAGCCGCCTGGTCACCTCGCGCGTTGGTGCGAATCCGGACAAGGACCTGTTCAAGGAATTCGGCATCGGCGGTTATAATCCGATGACGGCCCTGAACGGCGGCCTGCCGCAGATGCAGTTCTCGACTGGCTACACGCAGATTGGCGCGAACGACTGGCTGCCTTCCAAGGAATATTCGAACGTTTGGGACTTCATCCAGAACGTGTCGATCATGAAGGGCCACCACTCCTACAAGTTCGGCGCCGAGTACCGCCCCATCAAGTTCCCGTTCTTCCAGGTGCCTTACCCGCACGGCGAAATGAACTTCAACCGGAACGAGACGGCATATCCTTCGGCTACCGGCACACAGGGCGCGTTGAATACGCTGACTGGCGACGACTATGCGTCGTTCCTGCTCGGAAACATCAACAATGGCCGTGTTTCGACAAACAACTTCATCTCCTCCGAGAAGGTTGCCTGGGCGTTCTATTTCCAGGACGACTGGAAGCTGACTCCCAAGTTGACGTTGAACATCGGCATGCGCTACGAGTTGTTCTCGCCCATCGGCGAGAAGTTCGCCCGCCAGTCCAATTTCGTCTACGACAATCTGACTCTGTTCATCCCGAAGGGCAAGGACCAGGACGCACCGCTGCCTCCGAACTTCCCGACGGCCTTCCCGAACGTCAAAGTTTCGCGCGGCGAAGTGGACAAGTACATGATCCCGTGGGACAAGACCAACTTCGCCCCGCGTATCGGTCTTGCCTACAACTGGCGTGACAACACCGTGATCCGCCTGGGTTACGGCGCCTTCTACGGTGGTGAAGAGAATCAGGGCGGCAATCCGAATCGCGGTGAGTCCGTCCCCTTCAACCAATCCACCGATCTGGCCCGTCCCACCTCGGCCATCTTCGACGTGAACCCGTTCTTCACGAACGGCCTCGCCGGCGGCTTCCCGAGCAACGTGTTCTCCCTGAATGCCCCGGTTTCGTTCCGCGGCGTTGCAGTGAACTTCCGCAATTCGCTGGTCCACAAGTGGAACTTCGCGGTGCAGAGACAGCTGCCCTGGCAGTCCTCGCTGGAAATCGCCTACGTCGGCAACCACCAGGCGCATCAATTGTTCCAGCCTGACTGGAACGCCTGCGCGAACATCGGTACGACTTCGTCGACGATGCAGGGTTGCAGCACGGCGCTTCGGCCCACGCCCTATATCGGTGGCATCTCCGGAACCGCTTCGTTCGGCTTCGGCGATTATCACGGCATGACGACCAAGTTCGACAAGCGTTACTCGAACGGTCTCATGTTGATGGCGTCTTACACCTACGGCCACGCGCTGGCCAACACCGGCACGACCCTCAGCGGTTCGACCGGCTTCGGGACTCTTGATCCCCGCAACTATTCCAGCAGCTACTCGACGGCAGCGTGGGACATCCGGCACAACTTCGTGTCGAACTTCACCTACGAAATTCCGTTTGGCAAGGGCAAGACGTATGGCACCCACATGAACACGGTAGTCAACGCTCTGGTGGGCAACTGGCAGGCCAACGGCATCCTCACGCTACGCACCGGCCAGCCTTTCACCCTCCGGTCGAATGGCTGCCAGGGCATCTGGAATTCCTGCATGCCTGACCTGGTCGCTGGTCAGGATCCGCAGGCCGCACCGACCGGCGGACGGAATCCGGATAAGTGGTTCAACACGGCTGCCGTCACGGCGCCGGCTTCCCTCACGGGCGGCAACCTTGGACTGCAGAGCAACACCGGCCCCGCGGGCCGCACGCTTGATTTCTCCCTCTTTAAGGACTTCGCGTTCACAGAGCGGATCAAGCTGCAGTTCCGTGCCGAGGGTACGAACGTGGCCAACACGCCTCAGTTCGGCATCCCGGACAATAACCGGCAGAACTCGACGTTTGGTGTGATCAACAGCACCAATTCGGGCACCGAACGCCACATGCAGTTCGCTCTCCGGCTGCAATTCTGATCCCCCAGGATCGGGAGAACAGTCTGAGCGAGTGTACGATACGAAAGGCCTCACCCTTCGGGGTGGGGCCTTTTTGCGGGAAGGGATTCAATCGCGCCGGAATGAATGGGAAGCTAAAGAGCATGGTGGCTAAAGCGAAGGTCAGAGCCTCGTGAAACGCAGGCAATTCCTGGCGGGTCTCGCGGCCGGCGGCCTCTTGACCGAACGGGCTCACGCCTTCGCGCCGTACCCCCTGAAATTCCGGCTGGCGGCGCCGTATGCGCCCGCGCTTTCGTTTGTGGAGGCCGGGTCCGACGAGTTCACGGGAGAGAAGGCGGCGCTGGACCAGGAGCACCAACTGTCACGCGCCGTGCGTGAGGGAACACTCCCCTTCTCGAAGAACTGCCGCGGAGGATCGCCCGCCCCTCGTGCGTACGAGACGCTGGCCGAGGGCGTTTCCCGGGGAGCATTTGGGGCTGAGGAAGGCGTCGCCGAGGGCTGGACCCGCTGGCGGGCCTCGTTAGGGGAAGTTCGATCGGCGCGATTCTACGCGCTGCCTGACAACATCGCCCGTTTCGATATTCGTGCCCTGCGCGACGGCCGCCTGGAGCACCGTACCGGCGCGTGGCGCGTCGAGTGGGATGGGGCGGAAATCTCGCGGCTCGAGCCGTTGGAAGAGACGCTGGTGCGCGGCGAAAAGCCCTGGTTTCACGATGTGACGGGGCATGCGTTTGAAGACGATCCAGCGTTTCGCGAGCAACTGGCGCGCGGAGTGCCCTATTGGCGGGCGCGGCTGGATCCGGCCTGCGGGCTGGATGTATACGGTGAGAACGGCGTCGCTGTGGCCGACATCGACGGCGATGGGCTCGACGAGATCTATATCTGCCAGCCGGGCGGACTGCCCAACCGCCTGTACAAATGGGACGGCGGCAGACTGAAGGATATTTCGGCCGCGGCCGGGCTTGACCTGCTGGACGACACCGCCTGTGCGCTCTTCGTGGACCTGCGGAACAGCGGCCGCCAGGATCTCGTGCTAGTCCGGTCGAACCAGCCGCTGCTCTTCCTGAACGACGGGCACGGCAAGTTCCAACTCGCGCCGGACGTGTTTCGATTCGCTACGAAACCCCAGGGCTCGTTCACGAGCGTAGCGGCGGCCGACTTCGACCGTGACGGGCGGCTCGACCTCTACTTCTGCTGCTATGTCTACTACCAGAGCGAGGCGCAATACCGCTATCCGGTGCCCTATCACGATGCGCAGAATGGTCCGCCCAACTTCCTGTTCCGGAATCGCCTGAACGAGAAACCCGGCTATTTCGAAGACGTGACGGCCGCCACCGGCATGAACCACAACAACAACCGGTTCAGCTTCGCGGCCACGTGGTGCGACTACAACGGTGATGGCTGGCCGGACCTGTATGTGACGAACGATTTCGGGCGGAAGAACCTCTACCGCAATGTGGAAGGGCAGTTCCGCGATGTGGCCGAAGAGGCGGGCGTCGTCGATCTTGGTCCGGGCATGAGCGCGGCGTGGCTGGACTACGATGGCGACGGCCGGCCCGATCTGCTGGTGTCGAACATGTGGAGCGCCTGCGGGCAACGTGTTGTCAACGATGCGGCCTTCGGGCCGGTGCGCAAGGATCCGGCGCTGCTGTCCTCCTACCGGCACCACGTGAAAGGCAACTCGCTGTACCGCAACCTGGGAGACGGGCGGTTTGAGTATACGGGCGATGCGCAGGGGATTGAGATGTGCCCGTGGTCGTGGTCGTGCGACGGGGCGGACGTCGACAACGATGGCTCGCCCGAGTTGTATGTCGCGTGCGGGATGGTGAACAACGGCGGATCCACTGACCTGATGAGCTACTTCTACCGGCAGGTGGTGGCGAAGTCGCCGGTGCGCCAGACGGCCGCTCCGGCGTATGAGAACGGCTGGAACGCGATCAATCAACTGATCCGGCAGGATTACTCGTGGGCGGCTCCGGAGCCGAACATGTTCTTCGCACGGCGGGCCGGACGCTATTACAACTTCTCCGGTGTCAGCGGCCTGGATCTGGCCGAAGACAGCCGGGCCTTCGCCTTCACCGACATCGACGGCGACGGCAATCTCGACATCGTCCTGAAGAGCCGGTGCGGGCCGCAGGTGCGGGTGTTGCAGAACGACTGCGGCGTGGACCGGAACAAGCTGGTGCTTGCCTTGCGCGGGACGAAGTCGAATCGTGATGCCATCGGTGCGCGCGTCGAAGTGGACGGGCAGGTGAAGTGGATCGCGGCCGGATCGGGCTACTTGTCACAGCATACGAAACGGCTCCATTTCGGGCTGTCGAACAAGTCAAAGGCTGAGAAGGTGACCGTCCTCTGGCCGACAGGCGAGAGGCAGGACCTGGGTCCGCTGGCGGCGGGATTCCTGTATGAAGTGGTGGAGGGGCAGGCGCAGGTTGCCGCCAAACCGCTGGCCAAGCCATCGGCGTGGCCAAAGGGACCCGCGGTGGTGGCCGACAACGTGTCGCGGCTGCATTCCACCTGGTTCTGGGAGCCGGTACCCCTGCCCGAGAAGCGGCGCGGTCCGGGCCTGCTGGTTGTGCATGCCGGAGAGACGTTGCCTTCCATCGATGGCCCGGTGGACCGCCTGGATTTGCGGCAGGCACCGGTGGAACTGGCGGCTGCCTATTCGATTCTGCGGCGCTATCTGTTCGACCACCGGGTGGAACTGGAAACACCGCTGTGGTTGCTGGTCGATGGGGAAAGCAAGGTCCGGAAGATCTATGCGGAGGCCCCAGACGGCGGCGAGCTAAAGGCCGACCTGCAGTCGCTGGGCGGACCGCTGCCGGAACCGCGCGGACTGCCGTTCCCCGGGATCTACACCGGCCGGCCGAGACGCGACTACTACAAGTTTGGTGGAGCGCTGCTGCAAGCCGGCTACCCCGAGCAGGCGCTGCCCTATCTCGAGGAGATGCTGCGGCGCACGCCCGACAACCCCAAAGCGCTGCTGGCGGTGGGCCGGATCCATCTGGAAGGGAAGCGTTTCGACCTCGCCCGCGGAGTGTTGCAGCGCGCCGTCGAACTGGACCCCCGCCTGCCCGAAGGATGGAACGAATTAGGCGGGGTGGAGGCGCAGGCGGGGCGGTGGCCCGAGGCCTTGAAGTACTACGAGAAGGCTCTGGCGCTGGCCCCGGAGCTGCCGTATGTCCTGCTGAATGCGGCGCACGCCCAAGAGGAGGCCGGTCATGGAATCGAAGCTGAGCGGCTCTTCCGGCGCCTGCTGGAACTGGAGCCGAACAATGTCGATGCAGCGAACGGCCTGGGGCTCTTCCTGGCGAAACAGGGCAAAACCGACGAGGCGCGCAAACTGTTTGAGAAGGCGATCTCGATCAGGCGCGACGACTCCTCGGCCATCAACAACCTGGGTGTGCTCTACATGAACATCGGGCAACCGAACGACGCGATCGCGGCGTTCCGCTATGGCATCCAGGTGGCTCCGGACAACGAGACGCTGTATCTGAATCTGGCGCGAGTCCATGTGCAGTTGGGGCAACGCGAAAGCGCGCGCGGCGTCATGCGCGAACTGTTGGCGAAGCAGCCCGGCAATGCCATGGCGCAGAGGGCGCTGAAGTCCCTGGAGGGGCAATGAGACCAGCGGCACCGGCGATGTTCACGTTGCTTGCAGGTGTGGCACTGGCTGTCTGGCTGGGCGTGCCGGCGCACAGCGCGGAGAGCCCCATCCGCTTCTCCCTGCAAACGGCGGGCTTCCCGCTGGAGAGTTGCGAGACGCCGGAGCGCCATGCGCCCGAGACCATGGCCGGCGGGGTGGCCCTGTTCGACTACGATCGCGATGGCGACCTGGACTTGTTCCTCACCAATGGCGCCGACATCAAGACACTGAAGAAGTCGTCGTCGAAGTACTCCAATCGTCTGTTGGCGAACGACGGCAAGGGGCATTTCACCGATGTCACCGAGAAGGCGAAGTTGGCCGGAACGGGCTTCGACAACGGCGTGGCGGTGGGCGATTTCGACAACGACGGCTGGCCCGATCTCTTTGTCGGCGGGGTCCACAGGAATACGCTGTACCGCAACAAAGGAGACGGCACGTTCCAGGACGTCACCGCGAAGGCCGGCCTGAATCAGCCGGACAAGGAGTTTGGCCTGCTGTGGTCAGTGGGAGGGGCGTGGGTCGACGTCAACAATGACGGGCGGCTGGACCTGGTGGTGGTCAACTACCTGGTGTGGGACTTCGCCACCGAACCGGCGTGCACGGGCGAAGGCCGGCGCGAGTATTGCCATCCAAAGATGTACAAGCGCTCGCCGAACCAGCTTTATCTCAACAACGGTGATGGGACGTTTACGGACGCATCCGCTTCCTCCGGGCTGAGGGCACATCCCGGCAAGGGCATGGGCATTGCGATCGCCGACTACGACCTGGACGGCCTGATGGACATCTTCGTCGCCAACGACAAGGTGTACAACAGCCTGTTCCATAACAAGGGCAGCAGCCGGTTCGAAGAGGTCGCGTTCTCGGCGGGTGTGGCGCTGGTGGACAGCGGAGACTTCATCTCGGGCATGGGTGTCGACTTCAACGACCTGGACAACGACGGCTATCCCGACATCGTGCTGGTGGCGCTGGACGACGAGACTTTTCCGCTCTACCGCAACACGGGCAAGGGCGAGTTTACGGATGTGACGCGCACCAGCGGCATGGGGCCGTTGAGCCTGTCGATGGCGGGTTACTCGCCGACGATCGGCGACTTCGACAACGACGGCTGGAAAGACATCTTCGTGACGCGCGGGCACGTGCAGTCGCTGCAGGCGGCTCCGCGGATCACAGTGGAGCAGCACAATACGGTGTTCCGCAATCTCGGCAAGATGCGGTTTGCGGCGCTGACGGCAGAAGCCGGCCTGGCGGCAGGTTCCGCACGGCGGCACCGGGGCTCGGCCATCGGCGACCTGAACGGCGACGGCCGCCTGGATACGGTGGTGTCGGCGCTGGGCGCGGCGCCGGAAGTCTGGATGAACGAGAGTCCGGCGGCCGCGCACTGGCTGGAGATCCAACTGGAAGGGACGAAGAGCAACCGCGACGGCATTGGCGCGCGCATCCGGATGGTGACGGCCGCAGGCACGCAGTGGCAGCAGGCGTCGACCAGCGCGGGCTATGCCTCGTCGAGCGCGGGCCCGGTCCACTTCGGCCTCGGCGCGGATTCGGCTATTTCGCTCGTGGAGATCCGCTGGCCCTCGGGCCTGGTCCAGCAATGGAAGGATGTCCGTCCTGATCGTGTCTGGAAGGTGAAGGAAGGCGTGCAGTAGGCCTCCATTGTGCGTGCCGGGAGAAGGCAGTAAGCTGAGGACCAACAGGGAGGGAGCACTGATGATGAACCGTCGAACCCTGATTCAGACACTGATCGCGGCGGTGGCGCAGCGCCTGGCGGCGGCGCCCGCGGCTGCTCACGCCCGATCGAAGAGGCTGGTGCTGGTGACCATCGGCGGCATCCGGCGGCAGGAGAGCTTCTCGGAAAAAGGCATCGTCAATGTCCCGCGTCTCTTCAACGACCTGCTGCCTCAATCGCTCTTCTATCCGTACACAGTGAACGAAGGCGTGACATCGCACTTCAATTCCATCGCCAGCATCCTGACCGGAGTCTGGCAGCATGTGGACGACTGGGGTTCCGAGAAGCCGGCGCATCCGACGATGTTCCACTACCTGAAGGCAGGCCGGCCCGCCGATCCCAACGACTGCTGGGTGGTGACCAGCAACAAGCAACTCACGGCGAACATCAGCCCCGGCATCAACGTCATCCTTGCAAAGCAGCTTCTCATCGAGGCGGTGGAGCGCATCATCATGGGGCAGAGCTCCCGAAAGACCCTGGAGCGCGAGCAGTTACTGCAGGAGATGAAGGCTGTGCTCGAGACGGACTACGAGCGCATCGGCTGGGGCGTCCCCGCCACCTCGACCTTCCAGGATCCGGCAGTGAAGAAGACCTTCGTCGACGCGCTGGCGGGCTTTATTCACGGGCCGACGGCGCCTGTCAGCGGCGATGAGCTCACGCTCACCGTGGGTATGGAAGTGTTGAAGCGGCTGGCTCCGGCGATGCTGATGATGAACTTCTCCGATGTTGAAGTGGCGCATTCGGGCTCTTACTCGCTGCACCTGGGCGGGATCCGCCGGTCGGACATGCTGTGCCACAAGCTGTGGCAGTTCATCCAGGCCAGCCCCGAGCTGAAAGAGAATACGACGCTGCTCATCATGAACGAATTCGGGCGCGATCCGGACGGGTCGAGCACGAACGGCTTCTTCAATCACAGGACCGACACCGAGACCTGCCGCATGGCGTGGAGCATGGTGCTGGGCCCGGCGATCCGCAAGCCGCAGGTGGTGGAGCGCGTAGTGCGGCAGATCGACTTCGCGCCGTCGATGGGTTCGTGGATGGGCTTCGAGGCTGTGAAGGCGGCGGGTGCGCACCTGCCGGAAATCGTTGGTTGACGGCATGGCTGCTCCTGACTACAAAGAGCTGGTCTCCCGGCTGCCACGGACCTTTGGCCCGGCGCTGAACGACCAGTTGCATCAGTGGGAGATGCTGTTCCCGGCGGAGCAGCGGCAGTTGAAAGCGCAGATGGATTGGCTGGCCGCGCTGCCGCCGGCCGAGTTCAAGACGCTGTTCGCGGCGATCGTGCAGGTGGAAGACCGCATGGAGCTGCCGAAGTGGCAGCCGGGCTCCACCGGCTTGAGTATCCACGACGTGGGCGTGATGGCGCGCTCGCCGCTCTATCCGCAGTGGCGGCAACAGGTGGAAAAGGTCTTCGCGCACATCGATGACTCCGTGCAGGCTTCAGGTGTGATGAAGCCCGTGCCGAGGCTAGTGGTCTCGATCCTGCCCTCCGGCCTGCCCAAGCCGTCAGATCCGTTGTGGCCGGAGCTGGCGGAACTTGGCCGCTGGGTACAACTCGACCGGCCATTCCTCAAGCTGGAAGAGGCGCTGGTACCGGCCATCGTCAAAAGGAAGGCGCCTGCGGGGCTGGAAGCCGATGAGACCACCTGGGTGATCGAGTGCGGGAAGCGGCTCTCAGTAGAGGCGGGCGGCGTGACGAGCCTGTCGTGGGACGCGCTGGAGAAGGTGCGGCGGGAGTTTCTGAACCGCCTGAACGGCATCAGCCGCGACATCAAGTCGGCCGACCAGACGACGAACGAGCTGAAGCGGATGGACCTCCGCAAGCTGCTGGACCCGGCAACCGGCGAGAGCCCAAGGCTGCGCGAGTTCCTGCGCGGCATCCTGCTGAGCGGGAACGGCTCACTGGTATTCAATAATTCGTTTGTGCAGTGGGCCGCTTCCGAGGCCCTGCGGCGGGCCCAACCCCAGGTGCTATTCGCCGGCTTCGGGCTGCGGCAGAAGCTGAAGCCCTTCAGCAGCGTGGTGCTGTTTGAGGACCAAAACCGGTCGAACCCGACTCCGGATCAGGACGATCCCGCGGGGTCGTTGACGGATGCGGCGTTCCTCGCGCAGTACGTCTACCTGGCGGCGCAGCGAGTCTCCGCCTATCAGGGCCACACCGTGTCGATATTTGCCATGGAGGATCTGGACCGCCTGCTGATCGTGGATCCAAGGGGCAAGCTGAACGTTCCTGAAAGCCTGGCGGGCCAAGCGCTGACGGCGTGGATCACCGGTTGGCTCACCGGTCCGGCCTAGCTGTCTCCGCCGTGGAAGCGCTGGTAACGGCGAATCGCTGACTGCAGCGCTGCAGCCTCCCGGGCGTTCAATGGGCGATCGAGGCTGGTCTGCACCTCGGCTCCTCCCTTGCCGAGTTGATGTCTCCAGCGCCCGATCCTGAGGCCGTCCAGCATGATGAAATGGACGAACTGCGGCCGGTCGAGCGCGCCGAAGCCCAACACATCCCGGCTCTCGCTATACGACATGATGTACTCGTCGTAGCACTGAACGAGATCGATGCGTGGCGATTTCACGGCCGGGCGCGGATCCGCCGGCGCCAGCCAGTACTCCCGGCCATCGGCATGGAGGCGTTCCAAGCCATGTTGCACGGCCTGCAGGCCGCGGCGGGCCTCGGCAAGGGTCAGGCTCGACCAGGTCGCAAAATCGCGGATAGTAGCGGGGCCGCGGGTGGCGAAGTAGCGGCGGGCGAGTTCGGCCAGGGCTTCGTCGCGGATCAATGCCGGGGCGGCCGGCACCCGTTCCTCCATCAGTGCGTACGTATGCTGTTTGCCGCGCATGGCTCCGCTGCAGATCAGCTTGCCCAGTTCGGCATGCATGACCAGATACGCCAGCGGGACGCCTGTGGATGGCAGGCGGGCGGCGGCCAGTTTGGAGGCGAGTTCTGTGCGGGTAAGGTGATGGCCGCCTGCGAGCACTTTGGCGAGCACTGCGTTGCTCCGCCGCAACATCGCTTCCTCGATGCCGTGCTCGCGCTGGGTAAAGCCGTTCAGGATGCGGATGCGCGGGGCAGTGAGATCGAGCAGCCAGCCGATGTCGGACGGATGCACAAAGTGCCACGTGGGCCGCAGCACGTGCGTGCGGAGGATGGACCCTTCCACATAGGCGCGTTGAATGCCCTCGTGCGTGGCTCCGCTGGTGCGCTGTCCGATGGACCATTTGGCGTAGGCGAACTCCTGCGCCTGCACCGCGGCCAGGCGCCCCAGCAGGCCGGCCGGCTGCGTGTCCTGCTGGGTCCAAAGCGATTGGTTGTGGAGGCGCAGCAGCGCGATCTCATGGTGCGTCACTGACTGCCAGGATAACGAGCCGGGCAGCCGGATATGATGGGGATTCACTGCATGGAGGATCGCGGAATGGATCGACGCCGATTTACGCTGCTGCTGGGTTCGTCGCCGTTGCTGGCGCAGGCTCCGGCCGCCGCTCCGGAGCTGGAATGGCACGATGCCAAAAAGCTGAGGGTGGAGGGGTTGGGCTTTCAGGACGTGAAGGCGCCCTACGACCGTCTGCCCGGACGCGCTGAGGGTGTAGTGCGGCCCGTGGTCTGGGATCTCAGCCGCGACTCAGCCGGCGTCCTGGTCCGCTTCATCACGAACGCCACGGCGATTCATGCGCGCTGGACCCTGACCAACAAGACTCTCACGACGCCAAACAGCACCCCGGTGGCCTGCAGCGGCCTGGACCTGTACGCGAAGAACGACGCCGGACGCTGGCACTGGCTCGGCATCGGGCGTCCGACGAAGTTTCCGGAAAACACCGACGCGCTGGCCAGCGGCCTGCCGGCCGGTCCGCGCGAGTACATGGTGTACCTGCCGATGCACAACCCGGTCACCTCCGTCGAGATCGGCGTGCCCAAGGGGAGTTCGATGGAGACCGGACCCGCCCGGCCGGCGGGCCGCAAGCCGATCGTGTTCTACGGGACGTCGATCACGCACGGCTTCTCCGCATCGCGCGCCGGCATGACGCACGTCTCGATGTTGGGCCGCCTCTTCGATCGGGAAGTGATCAACCTGGG
Organism: Paludibaculum fermentans; assembly: GCF_015277775.1. Classification (NCBI taxonomy): domain Bacteria; kingdom Pseudomonadati; phylum Acidobacteriota; class Terriglobia; order Bryobacterales; family Bryobacteraceae; genus Paludibaculum; species Paludibaculum fermentans. Next base: position 4,472,006 of record NZ_CP063849.1, on the reverse strand, counting down.
CTTCTCCGGCAACGGCAAGATGGAGCCCGAAGTCGCGAAGTTCGTGGCGGAGCTGGATCCGGCCGTGTTCGTGCTCGACTGCCTGCCGAACCTCACGGCCAAAGAGGTCCACTCGAATGCCATCCCGTGCGTGAAGGTCCTGCGCGAGGCCCATCCCGACACGCCCATCCTGCTGGTGGAAGACCGCAACTACGCGGACAATTTCCTGAACGCCTCGCGGCGCGAGCGCAATGAATCGAACCACGCCGCCATGCGGGAAGAGTACGCCAAAATGCAGAAGGAGAAGATCCCGCACCTGCACTATCTCAAGGCGGACGACCTGCTGGGCAGCGACGGCGAAGCGACCATCGACGGCTCGCACCCGACCGACCTCGGCTTCACGCGCCAGGCGGCGGAGTTCCAGAAGGCGCTAAAGAAGATCCTGAAATAGGGCTACCTGGTGAGGTACTTGTCCGGGATCGGCGCCTCGGGCCGCTCGGAGTCCCAGAGGATCGTCATCACCTTCCAGTCCTTGCCGTCGAAGACCAACTGGAAGCTGTTGATGCCGCGCGCGAAGGGCTTTTCATCGGGTGCGCGCCGCGACTCGTAGGTGCTGAAGACATGCGCGATGGAGCCATAGCGCTCCACCTTGCGGCTGACTTCGGTTTCAAAGAAGCCGGCCTTCTCGAAGTTGGCGCCGGCCATTTGCACGTAATCATCGGGCGTCATCACGCGAGGCGTATTGCCCTCGGCGGTGTGCCGAACGGGAATCAGCCGCGCGCCCGCCGTGAACAGCGAGCGGAACTTCGCCCAGTCGCGCGTGCCGGCCGGTCCGGAGATGACGGCGTACACGGCCTGGACAGTGGCTTCGAGGGAGTCGCCCTCGGCGGCGGGCAGTGCAGGGGTGGCCAGCGCAAAAGCGGCCAGGAGACAGAGAGTACGTCGGCGAGACATATGGCTATGTTAGCCGGGATCGGCCTCCCGTCACTTCCAATCTGGCGAGATGTCGAGATGTTGATACTTACGGCAGAGTTCGCAGTCTTCGTTAGCGGGGGCCGCTTCCAGAACCAGCCGGATGGGACTCTGTGCGCCAGGAATCAGCGGCGTAATCGCGGAATGGTAGTGTACATTTGCATCCCGGTAGTGGCCGAAGATGGCATACGAACGGCCCTGGGCGCCTACCAGGGTGAACTGCCCATCCACACCCACCCGGACTCCGTCGATCACCGCCTTATCCTCCGGCCAGCCTTCCTCCACCAACCAAACCTTCACCGCTTCAAGGTCATCGTCCGGAGCCTGGATCTCCCCGTGCATGCGCCATTCCGGAGCCGCCGGCGGTAGACGGAATTCCAGATTGTCGAGATCCTGGCCGGGATCGAGATGAATGGTCACGGCTTGATCCTTTGGGGCGGCTCCTGAGTAAAAAGTCTCTCCGTAAGGCGAACGGTCGCCCATCCATCTCCGCTTCCGTGGCGGCAAACCGGGATTGATCAACAGCCGGTATTCGCCGGAGATGAGTCGTGGAATCCGAAACATACCGTCGGCTTGGGTGTATTCCTTGCTGATGTGCCTTGGGTCGAGCGTAGGAGGCACCCCGCGAATTTCCACGAGTTCGCCAGCCACCCCATGGCCGTCGGCGTCGAGCAGCCTTCCACGAATACTGCCCATCGGAATAGCGGAGAAGTTCACACGCTGGCACTGGCCGGGCAGCACGTCGAGCCTAAGAACCCGCTGCCGCTCAGGCAGCTCGCTCAGGCCGGCCTCGACCTGATAGGAGCCAGGTGCTGGCAAGGCCAGTGAATACTCCCCCCGAGCATCTGTCGATGCCCGCCAGGTCTGTTCTCCGGAGCGGATAGTGATGGTGGCCTGGGCCACCGGCTTTGAGGCTCGATAGAAGAGCTCCAAGTCCGATGGCTGCCTGGTAACAAACCCGAACACCGTGGGTGGTGCCGATCGGCTCAGGAGATTTCGATACATATCCAACTGGTGCGGATCCTTGATTTCCGCGGTCCCTGAACATGAGCCTGTTCTGAGGCCACCGGACTTCTGGTCCCTGAAGGCATCAATCAGATACTCGCGCTCCTCCTGGAACTTAAAATCGCAACTGCTCGTTCCGAAGGGGATTTCCACCTCGTGCGCCACATCCCCGTGAAATCGCTCCAATACTTGGATGTGCGCCGCCCTGGTTGAAAAGGCGCCTTGAAAATCCAGCTCCAGAGCCGCTCCCGACTTCGCCTCGAGCGCCCGAAAGGCCTCCGCCGGCAGCAGTTTCCTCAGGGCATCGAGCATCTCCTCATTGGTGAGGGGTTTGCGTGCGCGAAGCTTTGCGCCAGCCGCTGGTGACAGCATGCTGAGCACACGGGTCGTTATCTCCTGATCCGTTCGAGGCTCAATGCGTGTCACCCGGCCGGTGAAGAGAATATCGCTGTCAACGAAGCCTTCGCAGGCCCTGCGTGGAGTACCCACGCAGAAGCAGCCCCAAGCCATTCCGTTCGCCAGGAGGACAGACGGGAGGAGCATCGCGAACCGCGCAAAGCGGGCAATCATGGGTCGCATCATCTACTTCGACTCACTTCGCCCCGATTATGTCAGATCTACCCGGAAAACTCCGCGCCAAAGTCCGGCCATTCAGCTCAGCATTTCCGGAATCACCACCCCATGTACGTCCGTCAGCCGCCGGTCGATCCCGTTGTGCCGGAACGTCAACTTCGTATGATCGATCCCCATCGCATGCAGCAACGTCGCATGCACGTCATAGCAGTACACCGGCTTGTCCACGGCTTTATACGACCACTCATCCGTCGCCCCGTAGGTCGTACCGCCCTTGAATCCGCCGCCGGCGAACCACGACGTAAAGCCGAACGGGTTGTGATCGCGACCCTTGCTGCCCTGGCTACAAGGCATCCGTCCGAACTCCGTGGTCCAGTAGACGATGGTGTCTTCCAGCAGTCCGCGCGCCTTCAGATCCTTCAACAGGCCGGCCACCGGTTTATCCAAGGCCCGGCCCAATTCGCCGTGATCCTTGGCCAGATTCTCGTGACTGTCCCAATTGCGGCGCGGGAAGCCATTGTCCGCTCCGCTCCACACCTGCACGAATCGGACGCCGCGCTCAACCAGTCGCCGCGCCACCAGGCAGCGCTGTCCCATATCCGCCGTAATCGCCTCGTCCAGCCCGTACGCATCGCGAGTCGCCTTCGACTCGCCCGAAATGTCGAGCACGGTCGGCGCGCTCAACTGCAGCCGCGCGGCCATCTCATACGACGCAATCCGCGCATCCAGACGCAAGTCACCGGCCCGCTCTGCCGCATGCATCTTATTGACCTGGTCCAGCAGGGCCAACCCTTGCCGTTCGCTCTCGTCCGTAATAAACCCGGCCTCCTTCGGCGGACGTAAATCGTGAATCGGCGTAGGCGTGCCCACGCGGATCGTCGTCGCCTGATTGGACGCGGGCAGGAATCCGGACGACCAGTTGGCCGCCCCGTTCGGCGGCATCCCACGCGGGTCCGGCAGCACCACGAAGTCCGGCAGGTTCTCGGCCTCGCTGCCCAGCGCATACGAGACCCACGCTCCGGCGCTGGGAAAACCCGGTAGGATGAACCCCGTATTCTGCATGAATGTGGCGGGCCCGTGCACGTTCGACTTCGCCATCATCGACGCCACAAACGCGATGTCGTCGACACAACCCGCCGTGTGGGGGAGCAGGTCGCTCACCCACTTGCCGCATTGCCCGTACTGCTTCCAGCCCCACGGACTCGGCATCACCACGCCCGGATTGCTCTGGAACAGCTCCACCTTCTCGCCCGGATCCCAGGCCTGCCCGCCCTTCTGGATCAGCAGCGGCTTGTAATCGAAGGTGTCGCACTGGCTCGCCGCGCCCGACATGAAGAGCTGGATCACGCGCTTGGCCCGCGCCTTGTGGTGCAGCCCGCCGTTCAGCTCAGGCCGGCCCTTGCCGCTGGCGGCCGCGTTGCGCGCCAGCATATGCGCCAGGGCAACCCCGCCCAGCCCGCCGCCATGGTTCCACAGAAAAGTTCGACGGTTCATTCCGGCGCTCCTCAATCGATGAACAGAAACTCGTTGGTGTTGAACAGCACGCGGCAGAAGTTGGCGAGCCCCTGCTGCTGGGCGTACTTCGCGTAGAGCTCCAGCTCGCGCTCCGTCGCTTCCCGGCCCAGCGCCAGCCGGATCGCCTCCCGCACCTGCGCCGCCGCATCGGACTCCCGCCCGCGCAGCAGCTCCGCGAAGTGCTCCGACATGCGCAGGACAAAGATGTTGTTCCACGCCGCCAGCGCCTGGATCGCGGTAATCGTGGTCGACCGCTTCGGCGTCAGCACCGATGGATCCGGGCAGTCCAGCCGCTCCAGGAACGGATCCGGCACGCTACGCACAATCAGGCGGTAGATGCTGCGGCGGTAGGCTCCGGGACTGTCCGGATCGAACCGGGCATAGTCGTACACCGGCGAGTGATCGTCCTTGAAGAAGAACATCTGCACCGGCGGCCCGCCGGCGGTGAGATCGATCTTGCCCGACACGGCCAGCACCGAATCGCGAAACGCCTCGGCGTCGAGCCGCGTGCGGTTCATCCGCCACAACAGCCGGTTGTCGGCATCGACCTTCGCGCCGTCCTCGCGTTGCGCGGACGCCTGCTGATACGCCGCGCTGGTCACGATCAGCCGGTGTAACTGCTTCAGCGAGCCGTGCGCCTCGTCGCGGAACCAGACGGCCAGCCAGTCGAGCATCTCGGGATGCGACGGTTTGGCGCCCATGCGTCCGAAGTCGCTGGCCGTCTCCACAATGCCCGTGCCGAAGTGATACTGCCAGACGCGATTCACAATCGATCGCCAGGTCAGCATGTTGTCCTTGGCGGTAATCCACTGCGCCAGTGCCGCGCGGCGCCTGCCTTCGTCGTTGGGATCCGCCAGCTCGAACCTCGCCTGGAGTCCGGACACGCAACTCAGGCCCGCCGCAAACGCCGGATTCCCGGGAGCGCGCACATTGCCTCGCCCCAGCACGGTCACCGGACGCGGCTGCAGCGCCGGCCGGAACGTACCCGCCCGTTGAAAGTAGCTCGCCGGAGCGTACACCAGCCGCGGCTTCGGCAGCGCCTTCAACTGCTCGTCAATCGGCGCGAACTCGGCCTTGACCCGCTCGATCGCTGCATACGTTTCAGGCCCGACGATCGCGTCGACCAGTTGCTTGCGCTTCGCCCGGTCGGCCGTGCGGCGCGTCTCCAATTCCTGCTTCTGCGCGGCCTCGGCCGGCGTCTTGGGTTCGCCCATATGAGTGATCAGCAGGCTGGCGTCCTGGATCGAGCTGTCCAGCGCCTCAATCGCCGGACTCGTGGCGAACTCCACCTTGTCCAGCAGCGGATCCAGCCGCCGCTGAATCGCCTGCTTCTGCTGCAGCAGCGCCTGCCTCTTCTGGAACAGGGCCGGATCGTCGTCGAACGGGCGGTCGGCACGATCCACACCGGCAAACACCGCCTGCAGGTTGTAGTAGTCCTGCTGTGGGATGGGATCGAACTTGTGATCGTGGCAGCGCGCGCAATGCGCGGTCATAGAAGTGAAAGTGGAGACGGTGGTGGCCACCATATCGTCTCGATCGAGGACCCGCGTCAGGTCCTTGTCGACCGTCCCTTCCCGCAACTCCTGATGGCCGACGAAATCCCAGGGACCGGCAGCCAGGAAGCCCGTCGCCACCAGCGCCTGCGGATCCGTTGGGAACAGCGCATCCCCCGCGATCTGCTCCTGCACAAAGCGCGCGTAAGGCTTGTCTTCGTTGAAGGCGCGGATCACCCAGTCGCGATACGGCCAGGCGTTCAGCCGCGGCTTGTCCTTGTCGTAGCCATGCGATTCGCCATAGTGCATGACGTCGAACCAGTGCCGCGCCCAGCGCTCCCCATACCGCGGCGACGCCAGCAGCCGGTCCACCACCTGTGCGTAAGCATCCGGAGACTCGTCCTTCACGAACGCGCTGACCTCCGCCGGCGTCGGCGGCAGTCCAATCAGATCCTGGTACACTCGCCGGATCAGCGTGCGCCGCCCCGCCGGCTGCGACGGCGAAAGCGTGTTCGCCCGCAGCTTGTCGAGGATGAACGCATCAATCGGATTCTGGATCCAGGGGTCCTTCAAATTCGGCGGCTGCACGGCCTGCAGCGGCTTCAACGACCACCAGGCCTGCGTCGTGGCGGCGCCGGAGGAATCGTCCCTGGCCCCCTCCTCGATCCAACGCCGGATGGTGGCGACTTCGGCGGCGCTCAGCGGAGCCCCGGCCTTCGGCATCCGCGGCTTCTCGCCGCTGATCACCTGAACCAGCAGGCTGGCATCCGCCTGCGCCGGTTTTACCGCCGGACCCGACACCCCACCCCGCAGCAGCGACGGCACCGAGGCGGCGGAGAACTGCCCGCTGGCATTGCGCGCGTTGTGGCACATCTGGCAGCGCTCAGCCAGGATCGGCTGGACGCTGCGCTGGTAGCTCACCGGTTCGGCGGCATGGACGGAGAGTACCCAGAGGACAAGGAAAGCAGCCCGCATTGGTGAACAGCATATCAACCGGTGCCGTCAAGATGGGGCGCGCAAAGGAGGGGGCGATCGTTGATAGACTCTTTCCAATCGCCATGAGCAATACCAAGAAGAGTATCTTCGTCACCGCCGACGGCCAGAATCTGATGTTCACGTTTATCCTCATCAGTTCCCTGTTCCTGCTATGGGGTTTCTGCAACGGGATGATCGACGTGATGGACAAGCACTTCCAGGAGGAACTGGGTCTGTCCAAGTCGCAGTCGGCATGGGTCCAGTTCGCGCACTATCTTGGCTACTTCCTCATGTCCATTCCGGCCGGCTGGCTGGCCACGAAGCTCGGCTATAAGGGCGGCATCGTGATGGGACTCTTGATCGTCGCGCTGGGCGGCTTCTGGTTCATCCCCGCCACGCACATCAACTCGATGGTTCATGAAGGCCGTGTCTCCGCCAACCTGGCATTTGTGGCTTTTTTAACGGGTGTTTGCGTTATCGCTACCGGCCTCACCTTCCTTGAGACCATCGCTAATCCATACACAACCGTACTCGGCGATCAGCGCTTCGCCGCCACCCGCATCAACCTCGCCCAGTCCTGCAATGGCGTCGGCTGGATCTTTGGACCCATCGTCGGCAGCATGTTCTTTTACGGCAAGGACGCCGCCGGCCGCAGCACCGGCAGCGAGACCCTCTACATCCCGTACATGTACATCGCCATCTTCGTCATCGTCCTCGCCGTCATCTTCTACTTCTCCAACATCCCCGACATCAAGGGCGAAGACGACTACCATCTCGACGACTCCGCCGCCCCCGTCTCCCACTCCATCTGGTCGCATCCCCACTTCGTCATGGCCGTGATCGCCCAGTTTCTTTACGTCGCCGCCCAGGCCGGCATCTTCAGCTTCTTCATCAACTACATGACCTCCGAACTGCCCACCATCCCGGCCTCCTGGCCGGAGCATCTCGCGGGCGTGGGCTCCAGCGTGGGCTTCCTGCGCGATTGGCTCTCCGGTTGGTTTGAACCGAACAAGGCGGGTGTCCTCACCATGAGCAACAAGGGTGCGTCGAACCTCGCCTCCCTCGGCTCCATCTGCTTCCTGATCGGCCGCTTCAGCGGAGCCGGCATTCTCCGCAAGTATTCAGCGCATAAGGTGTTAGGCCTCTACGGAGCCATGAACGTCCTGGCCACCTTCCTGGTCTTCCTCAAGCTGGGCTGGATCTCGGTCATCTGCGTCTTCCTCAGCTACTTCTTCATGTCGATCATGTTTCCCACTATCTTCGCCCTGGGGATCTTCGGCCTCGGCGCCCGCGCCAAGAAGGCCTCTTCTTTCATCGTCATGGCCATCATGGGGGGAGCCCTGCTTCCCAAGCTGATGGGCTGGGTCGCCGACGAGTTCGACATGTCCCGCGGCTTCATCGTGCCGGCCGTCTGTTTCGCCTTCGTGGCCTTCTATGGATACAGCTGGCCCAAATTCAGCAAGTCGGACTCTCTCAACCGCGCAGTCCCGACAGCCGGTCATTGAGTCGGAAGCATCCGTCCCAAGAGGCCATATCCGGCTAGGCACTCCGGGTCGCATTTGCTATCCTGTCCCTTTGGGCCGTAGTGCGCCCGCATGCAGTCAGTTAAAGAGCCAGAGGTAGAGCAATGTCCGGACACTCAAAGTGGGCGACGATCAAGCACAAGAAGGCCTCGTTGGATGCCAAGCGCGGCAAAACGTTTACGCGGCTGATCAAGGAAATCGTGATCGCGGCGCGTAGCGGCGGCGATCCCGACAGCAACGCTCGCCTGCGTACGGCAATCACCGCGGCCAAAGCCGTTTCGATGCCCGCCGAAAACATCAAACGCGCCGTCATGCGCGGCACTGGCGAACTCGAAGGCGGCCAGATCGACGAAATCATGTTCGAAGGCTACGGTCCGGGTGGCGCCGCCATCATGGTCTCCACGGCTACCGACAACCGCAACCGTACCGTCAGCGAAATGCGCCACATGTTCTCCAAGCAGGGCGGGAACATGGGCGAAGTGGGCTCCGTGGCCTGGATGTTCGACCGCAAGAGCCAGATCCTCATCGAGAAGGAAAAGGCGACGGAAGACCAGTTGATGGAATTCGCGCTCGACGCCGGGGCCGACGACGTGCGCGACGAAGGCGAAAACTGGGAGATCCTCTCCGCGCCGGAATCTCATCACACGGTGCTCGAGGCGCTATCCAAGGCCGGCATCCCCACCGTGGAAGCGGAAATCGCCATGATCCCCAAGAATCTGGTCGAAGTCGATGCCAAGCATGCCAACGCGATGATGAAGATCATGGACCTGTTGGAAGAGCACGACGATGTCCAGAACGTTTACACCAACGCTGACTTCGGCGACGAAGAAGCGGAAGACTAAGCGAAGGGTCAACAACGAAACCACGGCCAATTGAGGGGCGCGTGCGCATCCTGGGCATCGACTGCGGCAGCCAATTTACCGGTTACGGCGTCATCGATACGGACGGCACGCGCCATCGCCTCGTCGAAGCGGGTGTCATCCGCACCAGCGCCAAAGATCCCTTTAGCGCCCGTCTCCTGACCATCGGTTCGCGCCTGCGCGAAATTGCGGCCGAGTTCGCGCCCGATGAGGCCGCGGTCGAAGATACCTTCACCTCCGTCAACGTTCGTAGCGCCCTGAAACTAACCCACGTCCGCGGCGTCGCCATGTTCGTGCTGGCCGAAGCGGGCATGGAAGTGGCCGAGTATCCGCCGGCGCAGGTGAAAATGGCCGTGGCCAGCAATGGCCGGGCCGAAAAGGAACAGGTCCAGTGGATGGTGCGCGTGCTGCTGGGGCTCTCGGAACCCATTGCCTCGCTGGACGCGTCTGACGCATTAGCGGTCGCCCTCTGCCATGCCATGCGGCGGCCCGTGAAAGTCGCCCTATGAAACTTCTGCTCCTACTGTGCTTCAGCCTCGCCGCGTTCGCGCAGGATGCGCCCCAGCTCTTCTATTCCAAGAAGTTCCCCGGCAGCAAGCCGGAATACCAGGAAATCCGGCTCGACCGCACCGGCAAGGCGGAGTACCGCGAAGGACCCGACGAAGACAACCCGATCGTTATGAAGCTGAAGCAGGCGGACATCGACGAGATCTTCGCCCTCAGCGACAAGTTGGGCCACTTCGACCATGAAGTGGAGTCCGGTCTCAAAGTGGCTCGCATGGGCGAGAAGCTGCTGCGCTGGAAGCAGGGCTCCGAGACGCATGAGGTGAAGTTCAACTACTCCGCCGACACCGATGCCCAGGCCATCTACGACTGGTTTGAGCGCATGTGCGAATCCGCCCAGCTCTTCATCGATCTGGAACGCGCCGCCCGCTACGACAAACTCGGCGTCAATCAGGCGATCCTCAAGCTGGAAGCCGCCTGGGACCGCAAGCGCGTCGTCGGTGTGGAAGTCTATCTGCCCCTGCTCGACCGCATCACCAAGAACGAAAGCTATCTGAACATGGCGCGCGAACGGGCCGACCGCCTGGCCGTTACCTTCCGCAATCCACCGCCCCCACCCAAGCAGGGCGGGGAAGCGAAGCCTCAATGAAAACACTCTTCCTGATCGTCCTCTCCTCCTCCGTCCTCCTGCTCGGGCAGTCGAAGCCCCCGGCCAAAGCGCCGTCTGCCAGGAAGGCTGAGAAAGCTGAGCCTGCCCAGCAGCCGGAACCGGCGGAGAAGCAGGCGGACGATCCGGCCGCCAGGGAGAATCAGGAACTGGAACGCTCCCTCGGCGAATCCGGCGGCAGCCCGGTGGAGTACACCCGCGCCCTCGAACGCCATTTGAAGAAGTACCCGGACTCCGCGCGCCGTCAGGAGATCATCCGCGTCCTCGCCCAGGCGGCCGTGGAAAATCGTGACAAGGCGCGCCTGGTGCTCTACGGAGTCCCCGCCATTGAGAGCGGCGCGCGCGGCGGCGCCATCCTCGACAATGTCACCCGCACCCTGCTCGACCGCGACGACAAAGAGAGCGCCGAAAAGGCCTTGAAGTACTCGCGCATGCTCGTCGAAATGGTGAGCGACCAGCGCAAATCGCAGCTCGAATCCAAGGAGCCCGGCTCCGGCCGCGGCCGCCGCCTGGATGAAACCGAATACGCCCTCACTCGCGCTTACACTTTCGAAGCGCGCGCCCTCAGCAACCTCGCCCGCTTCGATGAAGCCCTGGAGGCGGCCAGGAAGGGCTGGGCGGTCTGCCCGACGGCCGAAAACGCCTTTGAGCGCGCGCGCCTGCTGGAAAAGGCAGGCAAGCCGAAGGATGCGCTGGAGTCGCTGGCCGAGGCCTTGGCCCTCAACGACGAGCGCACCGCGCCCACCGACGCAGCCAAGGAAGGCGCCCGCCTGGGCGAACTCTCCAAAAAGGCCTTCGGCGACGAGAACGGTTTCGGCGCCGTTGCCCTCGCCGCCTACCAGCGTGTCGGCCAGGCCACGACGGCCCGCCAGGCCCGCCTGAAGCAGTTCGACCCCAATTTCGGCGCCAAGGCGCCTGCGGACTTCACCCTCGGCGGCGTTTCGGGCGAGCCCGTCTCCATCACCAGCCTGAAGGGCAAGGTCGTGATTCTCGACTTCTGGGCCACCTGGTGCGGCCCGTGCCGCGCGCAGCATCCGCTCTATGAGCAGGCCAAGCTGCGCTTCAAGGACAACCCGGATGTCATCTTCCTCAACGTGTCCACCGACGAGGATCGCGGGGCCGTCAAGCCCTTCCTGGAAGCCCAGAAGTGGAAGGGCCAGTTCCTCTACGAGGATGGGTTGGCCGTGCTGCTGCGCATCAACTCCATCCCCACCACCGTCATTCTCGACCGTCAGGGCGCCGTGGTCAGCCGCATGAACGGCTACATCGCCGATCGCTTCGTCGACATGCTCAGCGACCGCATCCGCGACGCTCTCGAAAACTAACCTGGAGAATCGATATGGCCTTTCGCCGAATCGCGTGGATTGTTCTGGATAGCGTTGGCATCGGAGCCATGCCAGACTGGCAGGCCTTCGGCGACGACAGGGCCGGCGACACGCTGGGCCACTGCGCCAGCCTGAGGCCGCTCCACCTGCCCAATCTCTGCTCGTTGGGCCTGGCCAACATCCGCCCGTTCGACCATCTCACGGCCGCCTCAGCGCCACGAGGTTCCTTCGGACGCTGTACGCTGGCCTCCCCCGGCAAGGACACCACCACCGGGCATTGGGAGATGGTCGGCATTCATCTGTCGAAGCCGTTTCCGCTCTATCCCAACGGCTTTCCGGCCGATCTGATGGCCGAATTCGAACGCCGCATCGGCCGCGGCACGCTGGGCAATTACGCCGCTTCCGGCACCGAGATCATCAAGCAACTCGGCGACGAGCATCTGGCCACGGGCAAGCCCATCGTCTACACCTCGGCCGACAGCGTCTTCCAGATCGCGGCGCACGAGGGCGTCATCCCGATCCCCGAGCAGTACCGGATCTGCGAAATAGCGCGGGCATTACTGACCGGCCCGCACGAAGTGGGGCGCGTCATTGCGAGGCCGTTCGAGGGCGTCTCTCCAAACTTCACCCGAACAACCAACCGCCACGACTATGCGGTGCCTCCGCCCGAAGGTATGTTGCTGGACCAGCTATCCGCGCACGGCGTGCCGGTAGTGAGTGTCGGCAAGATTGCGGACATCTTCCTGGGGCGCGGTGTGACGAGGTCGCTCAAGACGAAGACGAATGCGGACGGCATGGCGAAGACCCTGGAGGCGTTGGCGTCGATCGAGAGCGGCCTGGTCTTCGTAAACCTGGTCGACTTCGACATGCTCTTCGGACACCGCAACGACCCGGAAGGCTATTCCAAGGCCTTGGAAGCAGTCGATGCCTGGGTGCCTCAACTCGAAGCAGCGTTAGGCCCGGAGGATCTGGTGGTGCTGACCGCGGATCACGGCTGCGACCCAACGACGCCGTCAACGGATCACAGCCGCGAATACGTGCCGCTCATTGCCTTTGGTCCGAAAGCCCAATCGGGAGCAAACCTGGGCACCCGAGGCTCCTTGGCGGACATCGGCCAAACGGTAGCGGAGAACTTTGGAACGAGCATCAAAACCGGAACCAGTTTCCTGCCGTCGATACGCTGACAAGTTCTCGCGCACCGGTCCGCCGGCCGCACCCGCCATTCCGGCCGCCCCTCCGCCACTCAAAGTTCGCATCAACCAGGAGGGCGGACCCCCTGGTCGGCAGGCGACCCCCCGGTCGCCTCTTCCCCACCCAAGGAACCACGCCGCAATCAACCAGGAGGGCGGCCCCCCTGGTCGGCAGGCGACCCCCTGGTCGCCTCTTCCCCACCCGGGAACCCCGCCGCTATTCCCCTGGGCCAGCGAACCCTGCATTCGCCTTACCAGCACTGGACCAACGATACTCTTCGATCTCCCTAGCCAGTCCAGCTCGAACTGGATTCCCCTCAATATACGCACGAATCCGCTCAAACCCGCCAACCGCGCGCACAGTGTGGTCATAATACTCCTCCTGCCAGAACGGCCGCCCTGTAGAGCCCAGCATCTGGTTGGCCCGTTTCGCCGTGATCCCCTTGAGCGATTTCGCCAACTTCGGTATGGCCACCGTCGGCGTGACAAGCAGGTGTACATCGTTCGGCATCACCACGTAGGCATGCAATTCATACTGCCCGAGAGTCCCTGCGTTATACCGAATGGCCTCGACGACCATGTCGGCGACAGCCGGTCGCCTCAGAGGAAACGAGCCACCCCGAGCTTCATCCAGCAACCGATCCATCACGGCGAAGGCGCGACCCGAAGAAACCGATACCTCAGGGAAGCACCGGCCAGGTGGCAGACTGTCCTGGACAGCCCACGTGAGAAACACGGGAAGAGCGGTCTCCCGGACATGGGGCAATCGCCGGGTGTACATCGTCACACCGGAATAGTGCGAGACCGATGCGGGAACTCTCGAAAATGGCCGGTCAGGGGACCGGCCGCGGACGAGGGCGTCCGCCCTCCCATTCGTGGGCCAGCGTCCACACGGCACAACCGCGGAACTCAGCCCGCATGGAGCCCCCTACAGCGCCTTGTGCACCCGCACGCCCGCCTTATGATCCGGAGCAAACTTCAACTCCAAAATCCCGCCCGAATCCGCCTGCGCCTCGAACATCTCTTCCCCGTCGATCTCCACGTCATAGCGGGCTGACGGCTCCAGCCCCACCAGGAACGCCACCTGCCCCACCGGCTTCGTCCCCTCTTCCGGCGGAGGCAGCCAGCCGCTCTCCAGGCGTAGGCCGGCCGACGCAAAGAAGACCTTGACCGGACCCAGCGTGACCGGACCCGGCTTGGCATCCAGGCGCACCGTCGCCCTCTGCCCCTTGGTGAAAACCTGCGCCTGCCCGTTCCAGAACCCAAACCAGGTGGCGTCTTCGTCCCAACTGCTGCGCGTCAGCAACTGGCCGCGCGCATGGAACAGGTCGGGCATGTACGTGAAGCTGAGGCCCGGTTGGTAAGGGTTGGCCCACAGCAGCTCATACGTGATGCCGAAGTCGCCGCGCATCAGAAACCGGTCCTGCAGAATCCAGCCCTGCAGAAATTGGTGCGGCTGCGCATTGCCGTCATAGGCCACCAGCGCCATCTCCGCCGCCCGCGAATAGGCAGCCTCCTGCATGCTGGGATCGCCCTTCCCGATATAGGCCGGAATCCGGTACTCGTTCTCGGCGGCCGGCCACGGCTGCGGATAGTAGGAGAGCAACTGCATCGGAGCCAGCTCCTCAAACCACTTGCCGGCGCCTTCCCGGATATCGGTGCGCGTATTGTCGCGAATGCTGTGCAGGATCTCCAGCATGGCGTAGAGATCCTCCCGCTTGGGGAAGGGATTCTGCCCGGCCAGGAGTTGAGGCATGATCTTGCTCTTCCACCACGTCTCGGCGACGTACTTGATGAAATCCTGGGCGGGCTGGGACTCGAGGTCCGCGACGGCCAGCGCGGCGAACAGATGGGAACGGATGGCGAGCGTTTCGGTGGGCCGATTCTTGAGAACAGCGGTCAGCTTCCGGGCTACCATCGACGTACGCGACTCGTCCATCGAGGTTTGGCACCAGTCATACACCAGCGCCATCTGCCGCAGGTCGCGCGGGTCGTTCACGTTCGCCGACTTCAAACTCCATTCGCCGGCGTCACGGCACGGTTCGATCTTGGCCGTGATCGTCCCCCACAGCGCCAGGGCGAAACCCGGTTCCGACATCCGGGCCTTGCCACGCATCAGGCTGTCGAACTGCTGCCAGCGCAAAGACTCGCGTTCTCTTTCCCGCTTCAGCAGGCGTAACCGCCGCTGGTTCAGCAGCAGCCGCGGCGGCTCCGTATAGACCTGATAGTCGACATCCTGCGCGAGACCCGTGACGGGCATCACCGTCAGGGCAAATAAAGCTGCCAGAACCGGTTTTGTCCAGGTCCGGGACACTTTGGAAAGCTGTGTCACAGTGCCACACCTCATGGGGCGACCAACCTCGCCGAAGGGCCCAAATCCGGCCGCGGATATTGATAACAAAGGGCTTTTTTCTCCAGCATTCGTGGCCACCAGTTTGCTACACTCAACAGTGAATTGATGAACTCTCTTTGAACCTGCCCTCTGCTGCAACAGGCTGACGGGGAGAGCGAACCGGAGTTAGAAACGTCGTGCTTGCGGGAGCCGGTGTTAAAGTTCTCTTCCATTCGTTCAACCGTTTGCAAGTTGCAACAGAGGGTCCTTTTTTTGTAGGACGCAACTCCCGAAAGGTGGCAGGTTTCATCGGCGTAGAATTCCCTCGAGTTCATCCAACGATTTCATCTCCCCATGGGGTAGCGGGTATCGGTAGCGCCAGGATTCGCATGGTGAAGGGTAGTCGAACGCGGCTTCTTCTCCGATGTGAAAGGGAACACAAGTTAGGCGGATTCCAGGCTACCGTCGCCGTACCTCAAGCCCAGCCCGGGCTGGCCGTGTTGGATTGACTCAATCCGAGTGACTCCTCCCTGAGTCGATCCAATGCGGCTGATTCTCAGTCCAACCTGATCGCGGCGGCATGACCGCCGCGACAGGATGGAAGTGAAAATCCACCCACCCCGTCAATCCTCACCCGTCCAGTAATGATCCCGTCAGTAACAGCCCGTCAGTAACAGCCCGTCAGTAACAGATGGTGCCGCTGCGCGGCTCTTCTTCCTCGTTCGGCAAATAGACCGCCTTGCACTTCTCACAGCGATACAACTCCGCCTCCGCGCCGAACTTCTCCTTCAGCTCTTCCCCATAGAAGTACCAGCGCTTCAGATGGCCGGCGCACAGCTTGCCTTTTTCATCCTTCAACCCACACGCACGAATGCGCGGAGCGCGCTTCATCAGCTTGGTTCCGTCGCTGAGCAGGCCAAGCTCCTGGGCCTGCGGAATGGGCCGGGTCGCCTCGGCGTACTTGGGATTTGCCATAAAGACCTCGAAGTCGTAATTATGTCACAGCCCGGACATCCTGGTCGTTTTCCGGCCTTCGCCTAGCCCGCCCAGCCTGTTGGGGTACTGCCTAGGACTACTCTGATATTCGATTTATGTTCGCCTCCTGGAAGTAGACGGTATACTGTAAATGTTTACACTATACAGAGCCATGCCATACGCTGCGCTGCACTGCCATAGCTTCTACTCGATGCTCGATTCGACGCTGCCGCCCGAGCTGATTGCCGAAGCGGCGCACGCGTCCGGCATGAGCGCCGTGGCGATCACAGACCGCGATACGGTGGCCGGTGCCGTCCTGTTTTATAAGAAAGCACGGGCCTTAGGCCTGCACGCAGTGATCGGCAGCGAAGTGACCTTGCCTGACAAGTCCGCACTGGTGCTGCTGGTGGAGAACCAGCGCGGTTACTCCAACCTGTGCCAGTTGCTGACGGCCGGGGTGAATCCGGAGACACTGGGCCAGTTTCAGGAAGGGCTCATCTGCCTGGCAGGCCCGCGCAGCGCGCCGGCCCAGGCGTTGCGAGGGAACCGGCCGGTGGAGCCGTCGCTGCGGCAACTGCTTGATATCTATGGACGGAACCTGGCCCTGGAGATCTCGCCGCACAACGAAGACGACCTGCGCATCGCACGCCTGTTCTCTGATCTGTCCCGCAAGAATCGCATTGCCCTGACGACCTCGGTCGACGTGCATTACGCCAATCCGGACGAGCGGCTGCGCTACGACATCCTGCAGAGCATGCGCACGCTGACGCTTTTGAATCAACGGCATGCCGAGAAACTGCCGCCCGGCCGCCACCACTGGCATACCGAGGAGGACATCACCCGGTTTTTCGGAGCCCTGCCGCAAGCAATTGAAAACACAGTGCGTATCGCCGAACGCTGCCGTTTCGACTTCGAGCTGGGCGACATCCGTTTCCCCAAATTCCCGTGCGACCAGCCGGTGGCGCTGTTGCGGTCGAAGCTGGAGCAGGGGCTGCTGCGGCGCTATGGAGCCGAGCCGGAGGCGAAGGTCCACGAGCGGCTGCAGCGCGAGATGGCGATCATCGAAGAGGTTGGCTATGCCGAGTATTTTCTTGTCTTTGCCGACATTGTCGAGTGGTGCGCCACGAAGAACATCGCCACCCTGGCGCGCGGCAGCGCGGCCGGCAGCCTCGTCTGCTACCTGCTGGGCATCTCGAATGTCTGCCCGTTCCGCTTCGGCCTTTGCTTTGAACGGTTCCTGAACCGCGAGCGGATGCAGTTCGCCAAGCTGGCCGATATCGATCTGGACCTGCCCTGGGACCGGCGAGACGAAGTGATCCAGTATGTCTTTGAACGATATGGGCGCGAGCATGTCGCCATGATCGGGGCGGTCCATACGTTCCAGGGCCGCTCCGCCGTGGCCGATATCGCCAAAGTTTACGGTATTCCGGAGCGCGAAGTGCGCCGTTTTACCGCGCATCTGCCCTGGCATAGCGGCGACACGGCCGAGGCCGCCCGCCAGACACCCGAGTGCCGCGACCTGCCCCTCGACCAGGAACCGTACAAGACCGTACTGGCCATGGCCGGCAGCTTCGATGGCATCCCCCGCCACTTCTCGATGCACCCGTGCGGCCTGGTGATCAGCGGCGACCGCATCACTGAGCGCATCCCCCTGTTTGAATCGGCCAAGGGCCTGATGACCACGCACTATGCCATGGATGACGTTGAGGAATTAGGGCTTTTGAAACTGGACCTACTGGGGCAGGCTGGGCTGACCGTGCTGCACGACACGCTCGTGAATCTGGAGGAGAACGGTCAGCCCAAGCCGGATCTGGAGCGGCTCGACTGGACGGACGGCGAGACCTGGGAGGCCATCGCTACCGGTAAAGCCCGTGGTGTCTTCCACATAGAGTCTCCGGCCATGACGAACCTGCTGGTGATGACCAACTGCCGCGACATCGACTGCCTGACGGCGGTGGAATCGATCATCCGGCCCGGCGCTGCAAACGAAGGGAAGAAAAGGGCTTATGCGCGCCGGCACCAGGGGCTGGAGCCGGTGACCTATGCCCATCCGTCGCTCGAGAATCTGCTGCACGACACCTACGGACTGATGGCGTTCGAGGAGCATATCCTATTGGTAGCAAACGGCTTTGCCGGCATGCCGTGGGGCCGGGCCGACCTGTTGCGCCGAGCCCTGGTGAAGAACAAAGACCGCGAGCGCATCGAGTCGCTGGGCCGCGAGTTCCGCGAGGCCGCCCAGGCATTGGGCCGCACGGCCGAGGAGACCGAGCGGGTCTGGGAGCTGCTGCACGATTTCGCCGGCTACATGTTCAATAAAGCCCATTCGGCGGCGTATGCGGTGGAGGCGTTTACAGGCGCCTGGCTGAAGACGCGCTATCCGGTAGAGTTTCTGGCGGCTGTGCTGTCGTCGCGGCGCGGCTTCTATTCGCCGCTGCTGTACGTGATGGAGGCGCTGCGCAACGGCGCGAAGTTCCTGCTGCCCGACCTGCATGTCTCTGACCCGCATCGGTTTCTGGTGAAGGACAACACGATCCGGCTGCCCATCGACCAGGTGCGCGGTTTGGGTTCGGCGGCGCTGGACCGGATTACCGGGCGGCGGCCGTTCGAGGACATCGGCGACTTCTTCCGGGCGGTGAAACCGAGCCGGGCTGAGTGGCTGTCGCTGTTGAAGGCCGGGGCGCTGGACGTCTTTCAGGAGCCGCGGGGCCGTATTTTCTGGCGGTTACAGCGTTTGGAGGCGTCGTCCCAGGTGGAGCGGAAGCCGATGATCGAGCCGGACCTACCGGAGTCGTTTGACGCCACGCCGGAGTCGCGGGCGCGTTGGGAGCACGAGACTTTGGGGTTCCCGGTGAGCATTCATCCGCTGGACTACTTCGCGCCGGGGCTGAACTGGGACCGGTTCCAGTCGTCTTCCGAACTGGCGGCGCACCAGCATAGCCTGTACGGGAAAGAAGTGCGGGCGGCCGGCCTGGTGGTGGCGGACCGCCATCATCCGACGGAGAACGGCACCATGAAGTTCCTGACGCTGGCGGATTGGACGGGTTTTGTGGAGGTTTCGCTGTTTGCCCAGGTGTACCGCAATTACGGTCATTTGACGGTGCAACCGGTGGTGGCGGTGGAGGCCACGATGGACCCGTTCGACAACCGTAAAGGCTTTGCGCTCAACGGTCAACGGGTGCTGCGGCCTGAGACGGTGCAGGCCCGGATTGTGGCCGGTGTTCCAGGCCGCCGGCCGAACGGTTCCTAGCCCTAAACAACACTTGTCGTTTAGGGCTATTGGCGGACCGGTACACTAAACAACAGTTGTCGTTTAGGCGCGATAGCAGCCGAGGACGCGGAGCAGGTCGGCCAATTCCTGCAAATGGCCGAGGGCTTTCTTGACGCGCTCTTCCTCGACGCTACCGAGGAAATCGACATAGAAGAGATATTCCCAGGGTTTGCCGCGCAGGGGCCGCGATTCGATCTTGGTCAGGGATAAATCGCGGAGGGCAAAGGCGCTCAACGCCTTGAAGAGAGAGCCGGGCTGATTCCTGGTGGAAAACACGAGCGAAGTTTTCCAGCCCTTCTTCGCGGGCTCCTCCAGCTTGAGTTCGGGTTGATCGGAACGGCGCAGCAGGAAAAAGCGAGTGAAGTTCTGGCGGTCGTCCTCGATGGAGCGCTTGAGGATATGGGCTCCATAGATAGTGGCCGAGACAGCGGAGGCAATGGCGGCGGCGTCTTTGAGGCCGTCTTCCATGACCATTTTGACGCTACCGGCGGTGTCGTAGAAGGGGACGCGCTCCACCTGGGGGTTGGCGGCGAGGAAATGGAGGCACTGGTTCAGGGCGACCGGGTGCGAGAAAGTGCGTCGAATATCTTTGAATCGGACGCCGGGCGGCGCGATCAGGTTGTGAACAATGCGGACGCTGGTCTCGGCGACGATCTTATGATCGAAGTGCAAAAGGTGGTCGTAGTTCTCGTGAACGGACCCGTGGAGTGTGTTCTCGATGGGGATGACGGCGGCATCGACTTTCCCATCTCGTAGAGACTGAAAGACTTCCTCGAAGCGCTGGCAAGGCTGGACATGGACTTCGGGGCCGAGCAGCCGCATAGCGGCCTCCTGGCTGAAAGCGCCGAGTTCGCCTTGGAACGCAGCCTGAAACGGTTTAGTTTTAGGAGGCATAGAAGTCAGGGATGAGAGAAAGAGTACTACAGAAGCGTCTGGCGGTGGCGAATTTCATTGATGCAGCTTGCAACTGTTCCGAATTCAGAACAGAATCGAATAAGACATCTGCAGACGAAGCCGGTCCCCTCTCAGTATGTTACTGCAAGAAAAGTAGTTGACCTTGTCTACAGTAACATCCCCGAGCGGTCTGAAGAGAGTCTCAAGGCGCCCCCGAACCTAACATGGACGACCCAGGTCAAAAGCTAAAGCGTGCGCGGGAGCGTCTGGGGCTACGCTACCGGGACGTCGAGGAGTTCAGCCAGCAGATTGCCGACCGCCGGAAGAACAGCGAATTCAGTATCCTGCTAAGCCGGCTCTCCGATATCGAGAACCGCGGTGTAGTGCCAAGCATCTTCAAGCTCTACTCGCTGTGCGCGATTTACCGGCTGGATCTGGCGGAAGTGGTGCGCTGGTATGGCGTGGAAGTGAGCCAGTTAGTGACGGATGCCGCGGCGTTGAGTCCGGAGAAGTCGCATCTGATCGGCCTGGGGCGCGAGAAATTCGGATCGATGCAGTCGGGTGATATCCAGGTTCCGTTGTCGCTGGACCCGGGTCTGGATCTGTCGAAAACCACGTTCCTGACGAGGTTCATCCAAAGCTGGGGTGTCCTGCCCCTGATGCTGGTGGCGGGCCTGGATTTGAAGGGCCACCGGTACGCCTATGTCGGGACGGACGACTGGTTCATGTATCCGATGCTGCTGCCAGGCAGCCTGCTGCTGCTGGATGAAAGCCGGAAGAAGATCGCCGCCGGACCCTGGGCGGGCATGGTCGACCGTCCGGTTTATTTCCTGGAGCATCGGGATGGGTGGATGTGCGGGTGGTGCAGCCTGGTGGAAGATACGCTGATTGTGCAGCCCCATCCTGCATCAGGGTGCGCACCTGTTGTGTTTCAGTACCCGTCCGAGGTGGATGTGATCGGCCAGGTTACTGGCGTCGCGAATCGTCTGGACGCCGGGCCGCCGAGGCGTACTCGTTCCTGAGGGTTTCGAGAAGAATCTCGAGGTCTTCGAGAAACAACATTCTTTCCGGATCTGAGGCTGCAGCGGGCGAGAGATTGCGGTAAGGCGCGAGGCGGGACCAGCTTTCGACGAGGGTCCGGCGATCGGTGGGCAGGCCGCACAGGTACAGATCCAGGTCGGCTTTCTGCTGTTCGAGATTCAATTTCAGCCATTCACGAAAACTAGCCAAATGGCTTTCGCGCATGGCCTGATCGGCCTGATCCTCCCCGAACAAGACACTGAGGCCGTGGTGTTCATAGCGGCCGCTGTCTGAATTGCGCAGGGTCGACAGGTAGACCAGCCGGCCGTAAATTGTCGGTAGCTGTGACAGCGTCCTGCGCCACAGGTCCTCGGCGGGCCGCCGTCCGGTTTCCATCCTGCCTTCGCTGGTCAAGCCACCTCTCTCGAACTCCATCTTATTCAGAATCCATATCCTGTCGTCAATCGATATTTCAGAGGAACTGCGCGCCGGCGCGCCTGACGTGCCGGCTGCGGTGAAACGGCAGCCTGTTCCGATTTCCGAAAATGTAAACCAAAAGATCAAGATCGCGCCAAACCCTGGGTACGCTTTGTTCGGAAACACTTTTCCACCCAAAGAGACCCCAGATGAAACGCCTTCTTCTCCTTGTTTTCTTGCTTCTGCCGGTGGTGGGTACCGCCAATTCCGACCTCCGGAGCGACCCTATGCCCGGTTGCTTCCCGTCGTGCCCAATTGGGCCTGAAGTCACGTCGAGTGCCGCAGCGTCCGCGGTGAACCCGCTCTAGTTCGGTGTCCGGGCGGGGCGGCCGGAAACGGGGTTCCGCCCGGAGCCAGATCCATGCACGGCCTGGGCCGTGCCAACAGTAGGGTCTACGTCATCCCTGGCCAAGGCATTTGATATTCTGGACTGCGTAGGATGCCGGATCCAGGTGACGTATTGAATGGTGAAAATCCTCCCGATTGAGCAATTTTTCTGGTACGCGAATCTGATCCTGAAGGTCGTCCTGCTATGGAAGCTTTTCGCCATTGGGTTGGCTCCGCGGTACAAGGCCCTGTGCATTGCGATGATCCTGGCGACGGCGCGCACGCTGGTATTGCTACCCCTGAAGGTGAACTCACTGCCTTACGCGTATGTGTACCTGCTTTCCCAGCCTTTGCTGCTGCTGGCTTACCTCTTCGTGGCGCTGGAGATATACGGCCAGGTGTTCGAGGCCTATCAGGGCATTTCCTTTCTAGGGCGCGGTTTTGTGGTGGCCGTATTCGCGGTGAGCATTACCGCATCGCTGTGGATCCACGTGACCGAGTTCGGTGTGCAATCCAGCCCCCAGAAGATCCTGAGCCTGTACCTGGCGGGTGAGAGCGCGCTTTATGTCATGCTGCTGGGTTTTCTGGCGGCGCTGGGCCTGTTCCTCTTCTGGTATCCGGGGCCGCTGCGGAAGAACCTGTTGCACTACATTTTCGTGTTTTCTGTTTTCTTCGCCGCCAGTTCCGTCGGAATCTACATGGGGCGGAAATCGCCGGGCGGAATGGGCGCCCGCCTGGGCAGCACCTTGCGCATGGGCATCGACACGGCCTGCCTGGGCTGCTGGGTATTCCTCTTCCGGCGCGAATGGGAGGAGAAGTCGACGGGGGTGGTATTTGCGGTGAGCAGTGCACATCAAGTGCAGGTATTACAGCGGTTGGAGTCGATGAATCGGGCAATTCTCAGCGTCAGGAAATCCGCCTGATTCGTGGAAAAACTTTCTTAATAGTGGAACATTTTTATTGCCCTTGGAGTGGATCGGGAGTACGATAGTGCGAATCGTATAGAGCTGGAGAAGCCATGTCACCGTTCGTCATCACCATTCTGAGCTCTGCCGCATTCATCCTTGTCCTCGGGTGGATCTACAGGCGCATCTCGGTCTCGCGCTCTGGCGAAGGTGTCAGTGAGCAGTGGTGGCAGGAGTTTTCGCCGGACCGGTACGCCCCCCTGACACGGTTGTTGGCGAAGGAAGATTTCGAGTTTGTCCAGACACTGGCCGGCTACCGGCCTGGCCTGGAGAAACGGCTTCGCTCCCGCCGGATTGCCATTTTCTCCGCCTATCTCCTGGGCATGCGGCAGGACTTTGACCGGCTGCACTCGGTAGGACAAGCGTTACTGATCTCTGGCCACCACACGCCGGGCCTGCAGGACCAGCTTTTCCGGCTGCGGCTGGAATTCCTCCGCTCGTGGTGGATGGTGCGGGCCGAACTCGCTTTGTACCAGTTCGGTATCTGCGAAGTGGATCCGGCCAAGCTGGTCCAGACCTTCCAGGGTGCGGCCAAGCTGTTCGTTCCGGAACCAATGTTTGCACCTACCGCAGCCTAGCAACCCGTGGTGGATGCTACGGTTAGCCGTTGCTGCCGTTGCTGCCGTTGGGCCGGGGCATGCGGCGCAGTTGTCCAAATTTTCGCTACTCAATTGAGTCAATCCTGAGCCGCCCGCAGTCGGGGACCTTAGGAAATTCTTCAGGTTTTTCGGCTCACAAATTCTCTTATATCGGAAGATTGGCGGCCGATATTCCGGGCTGCGCATTGGGTTTGTATCCACGAGCAGGCGGGTCAGCGAGCGACCGTCAGAGATGCTTTAAGATTGCTTTCGCTTCCTTCAGCCCGTCGAACAGCTTCTCGTCCAGATGGAACTCTCGTGAATGGACACACCGCCGGGAGCCCTTGTGTTCCACGGGATGCTTCAGGTGCAGCATCTCGTGATAGAGCACGTACTCCACCGCGAGACTAGGGATATTCTCCTGGTCGAGGATACGGCTGATGATGATGGCGTTGTGCACTGAATCGAAGTGACCCAGCAGCCAGCGGGAGGGTTTACGACTCCAACCCAGTTGGGGTTTTTGCATCAAGCCGCCGAAGTATTTCAGATTTATCGCATCGAAAAGCGGATCCAGGTCGTGGTGATCGCCGCTTGGCCCGGAGACGTACTTGCGGCCACGCAACTGCCGGACCACCTGGTGGGTCCGCCGGACCTCGCGGCGGTTCATGTAGCGGCGGTAGTGGAGCAGCCAGTGCTGGGGGACCTGGCGGCGGAAGAGTTTGGAGATCAGGATCCAGGCCAAAGCTTCGCGCACGGTGCCGGGCGCGCCCGCAATGAGCTCGCTGAGGCGCACTTCCAGATCATCGCCCTTCAAATGGATTTTACCCATTGTGTTGACGTAGGGCCGGACGATGCAAACCACTGCACCCACGGACTTTCCGCGTGCTATGTCGGAGTACACGCGGGCAAAGATCTGCTCGGTGGATTCGGTAGGATAATCGCCCAGGACTTGCATCCCTCTTCTGAATAGCATATCAATGGAGTTTTGCGTCTGATTCACACAACTTTATCCGGAACCGGTCGCCACGTCGCCGGCCGCGGAGCCTTGGCTCTGCCAGCCCGGCGGCATTGCACGGACGGGAGGCATTTTGCGGAACGTTAAGATCAGTGCGGTTGGCGCGTGGGTGCCGCCGCGCGTACTCACCAATGCAGACCTGGAGAAGATGGTCGATACCACGAATGAGTGGATTCTGGAGCGAACCGGAATTCGGGAGCGGCACATTGCCGATCCTGAGATCGCCACGTCGGACATGGCCCTGAATGCGGCGCGGATCGCGCTGGAAGAGCGTGGCACGACGGCGGAGGATGTCGATGCGATCATCCTTTGCACGGTAACGCCAGACCACATGTTCCCGTCCACGGCCTGCATCATCCAGCACAAGCTCGGGGCGAAGCATGCGTGGGGATTCGATCTAGTGGCCGCGTGTTCCAGTTTTGTTTACGGGTTGACCACCGCTGCCCACCTGGTGGGTAGTGGGTCTCACAAGAAGGTACTGGTGATCGGCTCGGACACGATGAGCCGGATCATCGACTACACGGACCGTTCGACCTGCGTGCTCTTCGGCGATGGCGCGGGCGCGTTCCTGATTGAGCCCGGGGAAGAGGGCGGCCCGGGATTCATCGGGTTCCGGAATGAACTGGACGGATCGGGCGGGGAAGCGCTGAAGATGCCCGCCGGCGGCTCCAGAATGCCCCCTACGCACGAGACCATCGACCAGCGGCTGCACTTCGTTCACCAGGAAGGGCAGGCCGTTTTCAAGTTCGCGGTGCGCCGCATGGGCGAGATCAGCTCTGAGCTGCTGGCGGCCCACAACCTGAAGCCTTCGGATGTGAAGCTGATGATTCCGCACCAGGCGAACCGCCGGATCATTCTGGCCTGCGCTGACCGCCTCGGCATTCCGCACGACAAGGTGCTGATCAACATCGAGCGTTACGGCAATACGACTTCCGGGACGATCCCGATCGCCACGCGGGAAGCGATCGACACGGGCCGTCTGCAGAAGGGCGATCTGGTGCTGTTCGCGGCCGTTGGAGCAGGCTTTACCGTAGGCGCCAATCTCTGGCGCTGGGCAATCTAGCCCAAAGAGTACGGCTTACAACGAGGCACCCCTCCTGATATGCTGAGAGCAGTCAGGAGGGGATGCCATGTCGACACTCGCCGCGCGTTATCAAGAGGGCCGAAAGACCGAAGAGTACCGTCAATACGACGATGCCACGCCGCCCGTCGTGCGTGAGTTTTACCGGCTCAACCACACTAACCAGACGGTCGCGTTCAATCAGCAGATGCGTCGTAAGTGGTTGAATCTCGACCATGCTGAGATGAGCGTGTGGGACCTGATGGTCGAGTTGAACAAGCTGGTGGACGACTCCGATCCCGACACTGACCTCTCCCAGATCGAGCACAACCTGCAGACGGCG
The DNA here is from genome assembly GCF_015277775.1 of Paludibaculum fermentans. NCBI lineage: Bacteria > Pseudomonadati > Acidobacteriota > Terriglobia > Bryobacterales > Bryobacteraceae > Paludibaculum > Paludibaculum fermentans. The sequence continues at coordinate 4,446,171 of NZ_CP063849.1, read as the reverse complement.
GAAGCCATCCGGGCGGACGGGCATCCTCGCTGGTTCCAACTGACCGGGTTGATCCACGACCTGGGCAAGGTTCTATGGCTGTGGGGCGAACCGCAGTGGGCCGTGGTGGGCGACACCTTCCCGGTGGGCTGCGCGTGGTCGAACAAGATCGTCTTCCCCGAGTACTTTCAGGCCAATTCCGATGCGGCGGTGCCGGAGTACCAGACGCGGCTGGGCGTCTATTCCGAAAACTGCGGGCTGGACCAGGTGAACCTCTCTTTCGGCCATGACGAGTATCTCTACCATGTAGTGAAGAATTACATGCCGGAAGAGGCGCTCTACATGATCCGGTATCACTCCTGCTACCCGATCCACCGTGAGGGGGAGTACGAATACCTCATGAATGAGCATGACAAAGCCATGTTCGACTGGGTGCGGAAGTTCAACCCGTACGATCTGTACTCCAAGGGCAACACCAAGCCTGACGCCGAGAAGCTGACCCCCTATTACCAGGAACTGATCGCCGAGTATTTCCCGGCGAAGATCCGGTGGTAGCGGAATCTCTTGATTTAGTTCCTTTCATGGAATAGAAATATTCTATTCACGGCTGGTCAATGCTCCGTTGCTATCCTCGCCGCTGAGTCGTTCGCCTGAGGGGTGGACGAACGTAACCAAGGGAGTAAGCAACATGGGAATTCGCAACCACTGGCTGCGCGCGCTTGTCGTGTGTTCAGTGTTGTCGGCTGTGTCGATAGCACAGTCGACTTTCGGCGTGATACTCGGAACGGTGACGGACGTTTCGGGTGCGGCGGTCGCCGGCGCCGTGATCCGGATTACAAACACAGATGAAAATACCGTCCGCGAACTGACGACCAACGAAAGCGGCTCATTTGAAGCCGTGAATTCGAAGCCGGGGCATTACAAAGTGGAGGCTTCGGCAAAGGGCTTTCAATTGTCCACGGCGTCCGAGTTGACGCTGACTTCCCGCCAGACGCTGCGCGTCGATATGGCGCTGAAGGTGGGCGATGTGAGTGAAGTGGTGAACGTGGAAGGGTCGACCGGCGTGATCACGACTGACACGCAGATGGTCGCCACGGCCATCAATGCGGAGAAGCTGGCGACGCTGCCGGGCAATGTGCGCGCGGCGGACAGCACGAGTCCGTACAACCTGATTGCACTGCTGCCGGGCGTGCAGTCTGACAACAGCGGCAACTTCACGATCCAGGGCAACCTGCCGTCGCAGACGCAGTATTCGGTGGACGGCATTTCGACGACGCAGGTGACGGGCAACGGGCCGTCGCGGAAGAGCTTCACGTCGATGGAGATGATCGCCGAGATCAAGGTGCAGGGCGTGGGCAATACGGCTGAGTATGGCCAGTCCGGCGACGTCACGACGATCTCGAAGAGTGGGACGAACGACTTCCATGGCGCGGCCTTCTGGTATCACCAGAATCGCGCGCTGGACGCGAACCGCTATGGCGCGCTGACCAAGCCGCAGAAGGTCGCGAACGATGTTGGGGGCAGCGGCGGCGGTCCGGTGACGATCCCGCACGTCTACAACGGCAAGAACAAGACATTCTTCTTTGCCGACTTCGAGCGGTTCACCTTCCCGCGCGGCGCGACGATCCAGAATCGCGTGCCGACCGAAGCGGTACGCAACGGCGACTTCCGCAATGAAGGTGTGACGGTGTACGACCCGACGACGGGCCAGCCGTTCGCCAACAATGTGATACCGGCCAATCGCATCAGCGATGTGTCGAAGAAGCTGCTGTCGTTGTACCCGCTGCCGAACGCGGGCGACCTGACGAAGATCCACGATGCCAACTTCATCGCCAATCGCGACAACAGCTACAACTCGAACCAGTACGACATCCGGGTGGACCACTACCTGACGTCGAAGCAGTCGGTGTACGCGCGCTGGACGTGGCTCAAGACGACCACCAACACGCCGAAGCCGCTGGCTTTGCCTTCCGGCACCGCGGACGAGAACAGCAAGATGTTCGTGGTCTCGCACAACTACACGCTGAAGCCGAATCTGTTGAACGAGTTCCGTTTCGGGTTCTCGCTATTCGACAACGCCAACGCGATGCCCTTCGACGGGCCGAGGTTCACGAACTCGCTGGGGCTGGTGGGCATTGGGCCGAAGTTCCCCTACAACGGCCTGCCGGACATCGACATCGACGGGCAGGTCCAGTCGCTGGACGTCGACCGCGTGGACGGGTTTGGGAAGTCGCACACCTTCCAGTACACGGACAACCTGACCTGGATCAAGGGGCGGCACACGATGAAGTTCGGCGGCGACATCCGGCACATGCGGGCGGGGTCGGACCTGGGCTTTATCGGTGGCGACAACTACGGCAACTACTCGTTTGACGGCACTTTTTCGCAGAACGCGGTGGGTGATTTCCTGCTGGGGCTGCCGGTGGGCACGGCGTTCGCGATTGTGAAGAACGACAATGACGGGCGCACTAACCACTATGCGGTGTATGCGCAGGACAGCTACCGGGTGAGTCCGAAGCTGACGCTGGAGTTCGGGCTGCGGTATGAGTACCACCCGTCGTACAAGGACTCGGGCGGCAATATCGGGAACTTCGATCCCAGCGTGCCGAAGTCGGGCCGGGTAGTGTATCCGACGGGGACGGAGGCGAACCTGGCTCCGGGGTACCTGGCGTCGTTCAATGCCTGCCCGGCGTTCAACAGTACGGCGGGTCCGTCGGCGAACGGGGCTCCGTGTACACCGGTGTTCTCGGCGTCGGCGGCGGGTCTTCCGGAAGGTCTGCGATTCGTGCCCAAGCTGCGGTTCCTGCCGCGCTTTGGCTTCGCCTACCGGCCGTTTACGAACGGCAAGACGGTGATCCGCGGCGGTGCGGGCCTGTATAACGTGGTCGTGCTGGGCAGCGTGTTCTACTCGCTGACCGGGACGCTCCAGTCGGATGCGCGGCAGTTCCTGAATCCGGACCTGCAGGGCAAGCCGACGTTTGCCTGGCCGAACATCAACGCGGGCGGCAGCGGCATTGTCAGCGACTCGTTTGGCAATGCGTACTTCGGCACGGCGAACTCGATCGACTTCAAGGATCCGAAGTCGTACCAGTGGAACTTCTCGGTGGACCGGGAGATTGCGCGGTCGACCGGCTTGCGTGTGTCGTACATCGGCCAGCGGACGTTGTCGCTGGTGTGGGCTCCGGACCTGAACCAGTCGTACTACTCGACGCAGTTCTATGCGGCGCAGCCCTTGAGCCGGCGGCCGTTCCCGAACTGGGGTGTGGTGAATACGCGCGCCACGGGCGCGAGCGCCATCTACCATGCCGGCCAGGTGGAGCTGAACCATCACCTGAGCAGCACGCTGCAACTGAATTCGACCTACACGTTTGCCAGCAACCTGGCGGACAACCAGGGGCCGAGTTCGACGGGTTTCGCGGGCGAGACGGGCGGCGGGCGCAGCATGGATACGTACAACCGGGCGTCGGAGCATGGTCCGGTGTATGCGACGCGGCGGCATCGCTGGATCACGACGGCGGTGTACGAGCTGCCCTTCGGGCGCGGGCGGACGTATGGCTCGCACATGAACAAGGCGGCGGACGCGGTGATCGGCGGATGGCGGCTGAGCTCGAGCTTCCTGGCGCAGAGCGGGCCGTACATGACGCCGACGTTCAGCGGCGGTGATCCTTCGGGTACGGGCTCGGGCCGCATCGGCCGGACGCAGCACCCGGATCGGGTGGGCGACGGGAACCTGTCGAATCCGACTCGGGACAAGTGGGCCGATATCGGGGCGTTCGTGTGTCCCGGATCGCCGAACTGGCAGGCGACGAAGCCTTGCCGGACGGGTATCAGCCCAACGTCGGATCCGGCTCCGATCGGGCGGTTTGGGAACTCGGGGGTGGGCATCATCCACGGTCCCAGCACCATCAACCTGTCGGCCGGCCTGGCCAAGACGGTGAACCTGACGGAGCGGTTCAAGCTGAAGGTGGAGGGTACGTTCACCAACGTGCTGAATCACACGAATCTGGCTGATCCGAATCTGTCGATCGACAGCAGCAGTTTCGGCAAGATCACTTCCGCGCGGGCTTCCGAATTTGGCGGCAGCCGTACGGGACAGGTGAGCGCGCGGATCGAGTTCTAGAAGCAGTTGTCAGCTTGAGGATGAAAGGGGGCCGGTGCATGCCGGCCCTCTTTCGCGTTTCAGCGTCCGTCGTCGAGGCGGGCCGTGAGCAGGCCGACATGGTCGATGGAGGCGCCTTTGGCGATGTCCACGACCTGGGCGACGTACTGGAACTCGGTGTCGGCTCTGGCCTGGACGAAGACGACACGCTCGGCTCGGGTCTTGAAGATGTCGAGGAGGCGGGCTCCGAGGTCGGGTAGGCGGATGGGTTCGGTGTTGATGCGCAGGTTGGAATCGCCATCGAGCTGGATGACGACGGAGCGGTCGGCCGGGCTGTTGGTGGGCGGGTCGCCACCGGGCTGCGGCAGGGCGGCGGAGAGGCCCAGGGTTTTGGGCGGTGTGATCACCATGAAGATGATCAGGAGCACGAGCAGGATGTCGATGAGGGGCGTGACATTCAGTTCAGCTCCGCGGGCACTGCTGTTGGTGAAGGCCATGATGCCTGGATAGACACCAGGTGCGGGCGGGATTGTTCCTGACTCATTTGTGGGCTGCGCGCGGCGCAAAGCTATCGGATACTAGAGAAGAGGGCCTCGCGCCCCCACCTCGTTCCTGACCACAACCAAGACACCACTATGAGCAGCACTCCACTTGTATCCGTAATTATGGGCAGTAAGTCCGACTGGGAGACGATGAAGCACGCCTGCGATACGCTGGCGCAGTTTGGGATCGCGCACGATAAGCGGGTCTGTTCGGCGCACCGGACTCCGGAGGCGGCGACCGAGTTTGCACGCACCGCGAAGGAACGCGGCGTGAAGATTATTATCGCGGCGGCGGGCGGAGCGGCCCACCTGGCGGGCGTCGTGGCGGCGCACACTCCTCTGCCGGTGCTGGGCGTTCCGATGAAGGGCTGGGCTTTGGACGGCCTGGATTCGCTGCTGTCCACTGTGCAGATGCCGGGCGGTATTCCCGTGGCGACGTTTGCGATCGGCAAGGCCGGGGCGATCAATGCGGCGCTGTTTGCTGTGGCGACGCTGGGGCTGGCCGATGCCGGACTGGCGGCGAAGCTGGATGAGTTCCGGGCGTCGCAGACGGAGAAGATTCTGGCGGAGACGCTGCCGTAAGGACGGGCCCAGCCCGTCACTTACGACTTCGGAACGGCAGTTACTGTTTGCCCGACACCATGTGGATGAAGGCGAAGGCCAGTCCACCGACAGCGGCGGAGAGCGGGAGCGTGAGGATCCAGGCCCAGAGGATATTCTTGGCCAGGCCCCAGCGCACCGCTTTCATGCGCTGGATGGAGCCGACTCCGGCGATGGCGCCCGTGATCACGTGTGTCGTGGACACCGGGATCTTGAGGTAAGTGGGGAACAGGATTGCGATGGCGCCGGCGGTTTCCGCGCAGAAGCCGCCACGGGGCTTCAGGCGGGTGAGTTTGCCGCCCATGGTGTGGACGATGCGCCAGCCGCCGCTCATGGTGCCCAGGGCGATGGCCGAGAAGGCGGCGAGGACGACCCACCACTGCACGTGGAAGGTCTTGATGTAGCCGGCGGTGAGCAGCACGCCCGTGATGATGCCGATGGTCTTCTGGGCGTCGTTGGAGCCGTGGGAGTAGCTGAACAGGCCCGAGGAGACCAACTGCAGACGGCGGAACCAGCGGTCCATCTTTTTGGGCGAGGAGTGCCGGAACATCCAGTAGATCGCCACCATGAGGGCGTACCCCAGGACGAGGCCCAGCAGCGGAGCCACGACGATGAACGTCATGGTCGTGATCCAGCCGGAGACCACGATGGCTTCCATGCAGTGGCCGAAGCCTTGCGTGAGTCCAACCTTCACCATGGCCGCGCCCGCGTAGCCGCCGATGAGGGCGTGCGACGAGCTGGAGGGGATGCCATAGTACCAGGTGAAGAGGTTCCAGAAGATGGCGCCGATGAGGCCCGCGAGCAGGACGTACTCGGAGACGACTTCCATCTTGACCATGCCCTGGCCGACGGTTTTGGCGACGCCGGCTTCGTCCCAGAAGAGCAGCGGGATGGCGGCCGTGAAATTAAAAAAGGCCGCCCAAAGGACGGCCTGAAAAGGTGTAAGAACGCGGGTGGCCACGACGGTGGCCACGGAATTGGCGGCATCGTGGAAGCCGTTGATGTAGTCGAACACCAAGGCGACCACCACGATCAGCGTCACCAGAATCAAAGTTGAGTCGATCGCCACCGTGGTGCTACCCGTTCTTGACGATGACGTTCTGCAGGGCGTCGGCGACGTCTTCGCAGTAGTCGGTGGTCATTTCGAGGAACTCGTAAATCTCTTTCTGCTTGATGAGGGAGAAGGGGTCCTTCTCCTTATCGAACAGGTCGGCGATGGCGGCGCGCACGATGTGGTCCGCGGTATCCTCCAGCCTGTTGATCTCAATGCAGTGGTCGAGCAGGGGCTTCTCGGCGTTGAGCGCCTCGAAGGCTTTCTCGAGCATGAGGGCGCAGCCCTCGATGACGCGGCAGACCTCGATCATGGGCTGCGGGATGGGATCGATCTTGTAGGCGACCAGGCGGTGCACCGAGTCTTCGATACCGTCCAGCACGTCGTCCATGTGGGAGCCGAGGGAGTGGATATCCTCGGGATCCAGGGGGGTGATGAACGTCTGGTTCAGGCGGGTGAAGATCTCGTGGATGATTTCATCGCCCTTCTGTTCCAGGCGAGCAATAGCGACTTCGGCCTCGCGCAGCGCGCTGGGGCCCTTTTCCGCGGCTTGGCGAAGCACCTGGGATGCCTGTGCGATCAGCCGTGCCTGTTCAACAAAGTAGTGGAAGAATTTTTCTTCGCGAGGAAGAAGCCTCATACAGCCTCAATGCAAACTCATCCGTCCTGGGAGGGTCGGCCGGAAGGCCTATCTACAGTTCGGGGCGGAAACAAGATTATCTCAGAGGGAGCGGGGGCCGGGTCAACTTGTGCAGGGTTACGATTTGGTGAATACTTCGTCCTGCAGCACCGGCAGGAGGCTGGATTCGGCCTCGTCGGTGGCGTTGTCCAGGTCCAGGTAACGGAGGTCTAACAGACGGCTGGGATTGATGTTTCCCATGGCGGAAAGAAGAGTGTGCTTTAAGTGCGGGTAGTCTTTCTCCAGGTCCGCAAAGATATCACGAATCGAGCGCCGGACGGTGCCTGTTTTCAGCGAACAGCCGCAGGGAATGACCGGGGCTCCTGTTTCACCGGCAAAGGCGCGGGTGAGGTCCTCAGTGACGTAGAGGAGCGGGCGGATGAGCCGGAAGTCCTTTTTGCTGGAGTAAGTTACGGGGGGCAGGGCACTGATGCGGCCGGTGAACATGGCGTTACGCAGGAACGATTCGCAGAAATCGTCGGCGGTGTGGCCGAAGGCGATGACGTTGGCGTCGAGTTCGCGGCCGATCTGGTAAACGGCGCGGCGGCGGAAGCGGCTGCAGACGTCACAGCCATGCTCGGGCTGTTCAGTGATCAGGCGCACGGAGGGGCCGTCGACGCGCAGGGTCCAGTCGACGCCGCGGCTGGTGAGGTACTCGCGAAAGGGCTCGATGGGTTTGAGGAACTTACCCTGGTCGATGGTAAACGCGCAGACGGAGAAATTGATGGGAGCGCGGTCGCGCAGGAGCAACAACGCTTCGAGCAGGGTGAGGGAGTCTTTGCCGCCGGAGAAGCCGACGGCCACGCGGTCGCCTTCCCGGATCATCTTGAACCGGGTGATGGCTTCGCCGACTTTGCGGAGGATGACTTTCTGGAGTTCCAAATCCCTATTATAAAGTGTGACCCCTGCGCGCCGTATCGCTTTCGAGATCCTTGGCGCGGTGGACAGAGGGGGATTTGCCGCCGATCTGTTGGATGAGCGCATTGTGCGCCTGGACGCCCGCGACGCGGGGTTGGTCACTCAGATTGTATTTGGCGTCCTCCGCCGCCGCGCCCAGTTGGACTACCTGATCACCCAAGCCGCCTCGCGGCCGGTGTCGAAAATGGACTCTTCCGTCGTGCGCGCCCTGCGCATGGGCGCGTTCCAACTGCGCTTTCTGTCGAAGATTCCGCCGCATGCCGCTGTGGGCGAGAGTGTGGACCTGGTCAAGATGGCGGGGAAGCAGTCGGCCGCGGGCTTTGCGAATGCGGTGCTGCGGCGGCTGCCGGAGATTCCGGCGGAGTGGCCGTCGGATGAAGTCCGGTACTCCATGCCGGAGTGGCTGTGGGCGCGCTGGCGCAAGAACCTGGGCGGCGCGGCGGCTGTGCTGGTGGCCGAAGCGGGACTGCACGAGCCGGAGACCTGGCTGCGTACCGCGAGTGGCGAAACCGTTGCCGGCGACACCCTGGAGGGGCCGGTGCCGGAGGGTTCACGGGTAATGGACGTGGGGTCGCAGTCGATTGTGCCCTACCTGCAACTGCAAGAGGGTCAACGATTTCTGGATCTGTGCGCGGCTCCGGGCAACAAGACGCTGCAGGCCATGGAGACGCCGGTGAAGGTGGTGGCGTGCGATTCCAGCGCGGCGCGTCTGAGGGCGTTCATGGCGCAATGTCCGCGGGTTCAACTGGATGCGGAGAAGGCGCTGCCGTTCGGGCGGGTGTTCGACAGGATCCTGGTGGATGCGCCGTGTTCGGGGACGGGGACGCTGGCGCGGAATCCGGAGATCCGGTGGCGGCTGGCTCCGGAAGAGATCACGCGCCAGGCGGAGCGGCAGATCCGTATCCTGCGCAATGCATTAGCGTGCCTGCGTCCGGGTGGGCGCCTGGTCTACTCCACCTGTTCACTGGAACCGGAAGAAAACAAAGAAGTGGTTAACCGGGTGGCGGCGGCGCGCGTCCAACGCGTGGTACAGAGACTGCCGGGGCGGGATCCGGGTGACGGATTCTTCGCCGCAGTCCTGGTACAGCCGGAGTAGGAATGACGACTTCGAACGCGCGCGGCTGCCGCACGAAAGGTTAAGATGGAGGGATCCTCCCGATGATCGAAATCCTGCCGTCCCTTCTGGCCGCGGACTTCGCTCGCCTTGGCGAACAGATCGCCCAGGTGACCGAAGCGGGGGTGAATTTTCTGCATTTCGACGTGATGGACGGGCATTTTGTGCCCAACATTTCGTTTGGCGTGCCGGTGCTGCAGTCGTTGCGGAAGAGCACGAAGCTGGCCATTGATGTCCACTTAATGATTGAAGACGCAGATACTTACGCGCCGATGTTCGTTGCGGCCGGCGCGGACTGCGTATCGGTTCACCAGGAAGCGTGCCCACATCTGGACAGAACGATCCGGATGATCCAAAGCGAAGGGGCGCGCGCCGGGGTGGTGCTGAATCCGGCGACTCCGCTCGTGACAGTGGAGAATGTCCTGCCCCTGGTGGACTACATTCTGCTGATGAGTGTGAATCCCGGGTTTGGGGGGCAATCGTTTATCCCCTACGTTCTGGAGAAGGTTCGCGCGCTGCGCGAGCAACGGGAACGGCTGGGACTGAGTTTTTCCATTGAGATCGACGGAGGTGTCTCAGTGGACAATGTAGGTAGGGTCGCCGAAGCAGGAGTGGACTGGGTTGTTGCCGGTTCCAGTGTTTTTGGCGCTCCGAATCCGGCCCATGCCGTTACTGCCATGCGGCAGGCGGCCATGGACGCCGTGGCCCGCAGGGTGTGACTCCCTACGGAACCCCGCAAATAAGGTGATGCGACTGATGATCTTCTCCAGGAACCGCTCGGCGCAATGGATCGCCGCCGTACTCGTCTGCCTGTTTGCCGTGTTTGGCGCAGGCTGCCGTGGGAAGAAGTACGAAAACCCGATCACGAAAGACACCGAGCAACCCGATAAGGTTTTGTTCGACAAGGCCGTGAAGGACATTGAGCGGGGCCGTTATGAAGTGGCCCGCCTGACCCTGAACACGTTGATGAATACGTACGACACCAGCGAGTTTCTGGCCAAGTCCAAGCTGGCGATCGCCGATTCGTGGATGAGGGAAGGCGGTACGCACGCTTTTGCCCAGGCGGAAGCTGAGTACAAGGACTTCATTCTGTTCTACCCGACCCTGGAAGAGTCGGCCGAAGCGCAGATGAAGGTCTGCGACATCCACTACAAACAGATGGAGAAGCCGGACCGCGATCCGACGCACGTGATGCGGGCCGAGGAAGAGTGCCGGACGCTGCTGACGAACTTCCCGAATTCGCGCTACGCGCCGGAAGCGGCGCAGCGGCTGCGCGACATCCAGGAAGTGTCGAGCGAGGGTGAGTTCCGGGTGGGCGCGTTCTACCATCACAAGGGGTCGTTCCCGGCGGCGGCCAACCGCCTGCAGACGGTGACGGACCACTACCCGCTCTACAGCGGGTCGGACCAGGCACTTTGGCTCTCGGGCGACAGCTACAGCCACATGGGGCCGCGCTTCAAGCAGAAGAGCATCGCGTCGTACCAGAAGATTGTCCGCGATTACCCCCTGAGCCCGATGGCGGATCAAGCCAAGGACAAGCTCAAGGAGATGGAAGCGGAGATTCCCGAGCCGGATCCGGTGGCTTACGCCCGGATGAAGTACGAGTTGGAGAATCAGGCCAAGAAGGGCATGATGAGCAAGGCGTGGGCTCCTTTCTCGAAGGATCCTGACGTGACGATGGCCGCCAAGTCGGGCCAGCCCGCCATGACCAACCTGCGGCCCTCGATCCCGGCCAGCGTGCCGGTGCCCGCGGGTGCAGTCGGCGGCAATACCGACATCACCATCAGCACGAATCCGACGGGCGGCACTTCGCAACTGGATACGCAGCCGGATGCCCGTGCGACTCAGCCAGCGGCTGCGCAGACGCCGACTACGCCGCAGGCGGCTGCTCCTGCCGCCGCGAATCCGAACGAGATGATTCCGACGAACCATCAGATGCCGGCCCAGAAGAAGGGGAAGGCTAAGAAGGCTCCGAAGCAGGACAAGAAGAAGGCCGCCGCGACGACGACTCCGGCGGCCACCGAGGAAAAGAAGTAACCCCCTTTGTCTTCACCAGTTCGCGTTCTACTCGCTGACGACAGCCCGCATGCCCAGCGCATGGGGGAGCGGATTCTCCGCGAGGAAGGGTACGAGGTCGTCACCATTACAGAGGGCGACACGGTGCTGGTGCGCCTGGCGGATGTGGACCCGGATCTGGTGCTGGCGGACGTATTCCTGCCGCAAAAGTCGGGGTACGAGATTTGCCGGTATATTAAGAGCAGCGAGAAGCACCGGCATGCCGGTGTTGTACTGATCGCCGGCCTGTTGGAGCCGGTGGACGAGGAAGAGGCACGGCGGGCCGGGTGCGACGCCGTGCTGAAGAAGCCGTTTGAGGCTTCCGTGGTGCTGGAGACGATCAAACCGCTGATCGACAAGGCGCGGTTTGCGCGAGGGCTGTTCAGCGACACGGTGCCGCCGCCTCCGCCGCCGGAAGAGCCCGCGGCCGTGGTGGTGATGCCACCGCGTCCGGAGCTGGATCCCGAAGCGATTCGCGCCGCTGTTACAATTGCATTGGACCGTAGTCTCCCGGCGATCGTGGAAGAAATCACTGGAAAAATCCTGATCGCTCTGGGACACTAGGCCAGCGAATCCAAAGCCCTATGCCCGACAATTCATTTGACATCGTCTCCAAAGTGGAGATTCCCGAGGTTATGAACGCGATCCAGCAGGCGACCAAGGAAGTGATCCAGCGGTATGACCTGAAGGATTCGAAGAGCACGATCGAGCTCAACGAGAAAGAGCTCACGATCACGCTGACGTCCTCCGGCGACTTCCAGATCAAAGCTGTCCTGGAGATTCTGCAGTCGAAGCTGGTGAAGCGGCAGGTGCCGTTGAAGGCCTTTACTTACGGCAACATCCAGCCGACGGCCGGCACGCGCGTGCGGCAGGAGATCACCATGCAGCAGGGGATCGCCTCGGAAAAGGCCAAAGAGATCGTGAAGGTGATCAAGGACTCGAAGAAGAAGGCGCAGGCGGCCATCCAGGGGGATTTGGTGCGCGTCTCCGCAAAAGATCGCGACACGCTGCAGGAAGTCATTGCGTTGTTGAAGTCAAAGGACTTCGGCATCGACATGCAGTTCACGAACTACCGTTCGAACTGATCCCTTCCAGCTCATGCGGCGCATCGAAACGCTGTTCATCGACGGTCCGGCCGGGCGGCTGGAAGCGATGCTGGAAGAGCCGGACTCCGGCGCGCCCACCGAGGCAGCGCTTGTCTGCCACCCCCACCCACTGGGCGGCGGGACGATGCACAACAAAGTCGTTCACAGGCTGGCCCGCGGCCTGCGCCAGATTGGCGCCGTGACGCTGCGGTTCAACTTCCGGGGTGTCAACCTCAGCGAGGGTACCCACGACAACGGAGTGGGCGAGGTGGAGGATGCACGGGCGGTTCTGGCCGTTTTGCGCGCCCGCTATCCGCAGTTGCCGCTCACGGTGAGCGGGTTCAGCTTCGGGTCGAGGGTGGCGGTGCAGGTCTACCCCGGGGTCCGGCGGGTGGTCCTGGTTGGATTTCCGACGGTGTACCGGCAGTTTGAGATCCTGGAGCGCTGCCCAGTCGAGCGGATCTTCATTCAATCTACAAATGACGAATATGGACCACGCCACGAGCTGCAGCCGGTGTTCGACCGGTTGTGGGGCGCCAAAGCTCTGCACTGGGTGGAGGCGCAGGACCACTTTTTCGCGGGCGCGCTTGCGGAGTTTGAAAAGACAGTTGTAGGAATTGGGCCGTTGGCTACTTGACCGGACGGGTTGCCCGGCGGGAAGCGCGGGTGCTGATGAGCATGGCGATCTTACCGAGCAATTCCGGCAGGTCTTCCGGCTCAATGAGCACGTCCGTTTCCTGGCTGGGCTTGCTTTCCGGGCCGGCGTGCCAGGCGGTCACCAGAGCGGTGGCCGGACGGTAGTCCTTCATGCGGGCATGCGCCAGCACTTTGAGCCCGGCTTCCGGGGATTCCATCGCCAGTTCAGACAAGACCAACTGATACTCGGCCTGATCGAGCAAGCCAACGGCCTCGGCCGCTGAAGCCGCAGAATCTACCCGGTAGCCGCCCGCTTCGAGGACGGTTTGCAGGGTGAGCCGCGAGGTTGGGTTGTCATCGGCAAGTAAGACCCTTGCCATGCGGAGGTTACGCCCCCGCCGCTTCTTCGACAATGTATCTGAATACCGGATCACGAGGTCTGCTCACAGGTCCGAGATGAATCCTGTTCCGCGATCAGTGTAACCCGAAACACGTCAGTTTCGACCCCTCAATTTAATGACTACTAACATCAAGGAATGAACTGGGCGTTTCATTCCCCGAACACGCGGTCAAAAATTGCGTCGACGCTGCGGAGCTGCCGCTCGACCGAGAAGCAGTGGCTAATCTGCTCAGGGGAAAGGTGTTTGCGGATCTCGGGATGGTGCTCGATCACGGCCCGGAAGTCACCCTCTTCGTGCCAGGCGCGCATCGCTTCAGACTGCACAATTTTGTATGCCTGCTCGCGCAGCATTCCGGCGGCCGCGAGATCGAGCAGGACCTGTCCTGAGAAGACTAAGCCCTTGGTTGACTCCAGATTACGCTTCATGCGTTCGGGGTAGACGCGCATGCCGCCGATGAGCCAGATGGTCTTCGCCAGAAGATAGTCGGTGAGAATGCAGGAGTCGGGCAGGATGACGCGCTCGACGCTGGAGTGGGAGATATCCCGTTCATGCCAGAGGGCGATGTCCTCGAAGGCCGCCTGGACGTTGGAGCGGACCACGCGGGCGAGACCGCAGATCTGCTCGCTGACGATGGGGTTGCGCTTGTGGGGCATGGCGCTGGAGCCCTTTTGCGCGCCCTCAGCGAACGGCTCCTCGGCTTCGCGGACTTCGGTCCGCTGCAGGTGGCGAACTTCCAGAGCGCACTTTTCGCAGAGCGCGCAGATGAGCGCGAGGGCGGAGACGAAGGCGGCGTGGCGGTCGCGGGCGATCACCTGGCTGGCGATGGGCGCGACCTTCAGCCCGAGCTTTTCGCAGATGGCGGCCTCGGTGGCGGGCTCCATGTGGGCGAGCGTACCGACGGCCCCGGAGAGTTTGCCGTAGCGGAGATCCTCGGCTGCTTCTTTGAGGCGGCGTTTGGCGCGGAGGGCTTCGTCGTACCAGTTGGCGATCTTCAAACCGAAGGTGATGGGCTCAGCATGGACGCCGTGAGTGCGTCCGATGGCGATGGCGTGTTTGAACTCATGGGCACGGGTCTTGAGGACCTCGATAAGGATGTCCACCCGCTTGAGGATCAACTCCGCGGATTCTTTGAGTTGGAGTGCCTGCGCGGTATCAACTACGTCATTTGAAGTAAGTCCATAGTGAAACCAGCGGGAGGCGTCGCTGTGGCCGGCGGAAGCCATGGATTCTGCTACGCATGTAGTGAAAGCAATCACGTCGTGGCGGATCTCGGCTTCGATTTCGAGGATGCGGTCGACGGAGATGGCGGCGTACTCGCGGAGGAACTTCGCGGACTCGACGGGAATGTGGCCGCGCTCAGCTTGAACGTCGCAGTTGGCGAGTTCGACAGCGAGCCACTGGGCATATTTGTTCTCGTCGCTCCAGATGCGGCCCATTTCAGGGCGGGTGTAACGCTGGATCATACTTGCTCCTACAATTGAAAAATATCGCTGAGCTTGCGCGGTTCCGCCACGATCAGGCGGGGCGATAAGCCGCGGGTTTCCAGCGCCTGTTTGGCGCTAAGCTCAGTTTCCCAAATCGTGTTGTTGTGTTCGCTCAAGTGGCCGAGGATGAGGGTTTGGACCTCGGAGGGCAGATCGTTGGCGATGTACTCGCAAGCCGCGTCGTTGGAGAGATGGCCTTTGCGAGACAGAATACGCTGTTTGACGTGCCAGGGGTAGGGGCCGAGCTTGAGCAGTTCCGGGTGGTGGTTCGACTCTAGTAGTAGAAAATGCGACCGCTGCAGGTGGACCTTCACACTATCGGGCATATAACCCAAATCCGTGGCGATGGAGATCTTGATGCCCTGCGATTTGATGGTGTAGCCGACTGGATCGACCGCGTCGTGCGGGATGGTGAAGGAAGAGATGGAAAGGTCGCCGATCTCGATGCCGGAGCCGGCCTGGAAGGTTTCGACCACGGGGACTGCGTTGCCCCAGTCGATAGTGGGCGCAGTGAGATGAGTGAGGAAGACCGGGATGCGGCGGCCCATGCTGGCCAGCGCGCGAATCATCACAGGAAGGCCAAGAATGTGATCAGAGTGCTCGTGGGTAATGAAGATTGCGTCGAGCCTGGCCGGATCCTCACCGATGGCGGCCAGCCTGGCGAAAGTTTCTTTACGATTGAGCCCCGCGTCGATCAGGATGCGCGTGGTGTCGGTCCCGATGAAGGTGGAATTGCCCGCACTGGACGATGCGAGCACACAAGCCTTGACGATGCGGAGCCTCCCTGCCTTTTTATCGTAAAGGAAGCGGGGCGCAGGCGCCATCCCGGAGAGGTCTTCTAGAGGGCCTTCATGGCGACCACGGTCATGTCGTCGGCCTGTTCGGCGTCGCCCGTGAAGGCGTCGGCGGCGGCCACGGCGGTCTCGACAATCCGGGCGGCGGGGCTGCGGCCGGCGGAGCGGAGAACTTTCTCGAGGTCGGCCTCCTCCCAGATCTCCTCGGCGGAGTTGGTGGCCTCGCTGATGCCGTCGGAGAAGGCGAACAGGACGTCGCCTGGCTCCAACTGAACCTCCGCCTGTTGGTAGCGAGAGAAGCCCAGGAGGCCGATGGGGCAACCGCCGGCATCGAGGCGTTCGACCTGGCCGGTGGCGGCGCGAAGGAGCATGGGCGGGCAGCCGCCGGCATTCACAAAGACCATGCGGCGGGTCTTGGCGTCGAGCATTGCGCAGAACAGGGTGGAGTACTTGTCGGAGGTGGAGAAGGAGTAGACGGCCTTGTTGAAGTCGTTGACGAGTTCGGAGAGGGAATCCGGCGGGTGCAGCATCTGGGAACGGATCGCGGCCTGGATGCTGGCCATGAGGACGGCGGCGGCTATGCCTTTGCCGGAGACGTCGCCGAGGGTGAAGAAGAGCCGGTCACCGGGGAGGGCGATGAAGTCGTAGTAGTCGCCGCCGACAAATTTGGCGGGACGGCAGTAGGCGTCGAATTCGAGACCGGGCAGGGCGGGGAGGGTCTGGGGGAGAAGTCGTTGCTGGACGCTGCGGGCGATCTCGAGTTCTTTGAGGAGGAGGCGGGCCTTCTCGGCCTCGGCGCGCAGTTGCTGGCCTTCCAGGGCGGAGGCGGAATAGCTGGCGGCGAGGGAGAGGAGATCGACGTCGGAGGTGTCGAAGCCGCCGGGTTTGTTGAGGGCCTGGAGCGCGCCGATCACGCGATTGTCGGAGCCACGGAGAGGGAGGACTAACACCGAGCGGGTGGCATAACCGCTTTTCTCGTCGACGCGGCCCAGGAAGCGGGGATCGGAAGATGTGTCGTTGACGACGATGGGTTCGTTGGCGGCGATGCAGGCGCCGACAAGGCCGTGGCCGAAGGGGATGCGAATTTCAGAGGTGCCGTGTGCGACCTTGGTCCAGATCTCCCGACTGGCGGAATCGACCAGCCAAATGCTGCAGCGATCGGCGCCGGCGAGGTCGCGCGCCATGTTTGCGTTGAGTTCCAGAAGAGCGTCTGTATCGGGTGCTCCACCGATCTGGGCCGCGTATTCAAAGATCACGCGGGAGATCCTATCGGCCTGGGTCATCTGGTAGAGTGTACCGCTAGTTGCTTGTCTGGTGCGGCTGTCCATGCAATATTGGTCGAAGCCTTGGGAGCGCCAGCCGCTGGGAAAATGACATGAAAGTCCGCCTGATCGGTTCCTCGCCTGACGCGCCTCGCGACAGGCACTACGCCAGTTCTTACCTGATTAACGATCGAGTGGCGATCGACGCGGGCACATTGGGGTTTTCCGGGACTCCGGAAGAGCAGGCGGAGGTGCGGCACGTCTTCCTGACCCACTCGCACATGGATCATATTTCCAGCCTGCCGGTGTTTCTCGAGAACGCTTACGATCCTGAGGTTCCGGCGGTGACCGTTCATGCCCTGCCGGAGACGATGGAGACACTGCAGCGGCATATCTTCAATGGCGAAATCTGGCCGGATTTCATCCACCTCTCGCCTCCGGGGCGGCCGTTTTTCCTGCCCAACCGGGTTCGGTTGGAGGAGCCGATTGAGGTGGAGGGTTTGCGGGTCGTGCCGGTGGCGATGAATCATATCGTGCCCACGGCGGGGTATCTGGTGACCGACGGGCGGTCGACCGTCGCGTTTGGAGCGGATTCCGGCCCCACCGAGCGGATGTGGGCGCTGATGATGGACATGCCTGCTCCGCGTTCGGTATTCCTGGAGTGCACGTTTCCGGATGAGCTGACCGGGCTGGCGGGCATCAGCGCGCACCTGACTCCGGAGAGCTTTGGGGTGGAGGTGGCCAAGATGCCACCGGAGACGAGTATCCTGGCTGTCCATTTGAAGCATCGATTCCGGGACCGGGTGGCGGAGGAGCTGAGGGCCCTGGGGTTGCCGGATTTGCGGATCACGGGCGGCGAAGCGACGTACGAGCTGTAGGTCAGCGTCCAGCCCGGAGTTTGCCTTTCACCTCGGAGAGCGCCTGTTCCAAGGCTGGCAGACTGCGCACCTGCAGGGCGCGCTCCAGGTAGGCGGCGGCGACCGTATAATCCTGGAATTCCGTCTCGACGAAACCCATGGCGGTGAGTGCGTCGAAGTGATGCGAGTCGAGGATTAAGGCTTCCTGCAAGAGCGTCCGGGCCTGGTCCAGATGGGCATCCAGGGCCTCCAGGCGGCCCAGGGCGCTGAGCGTGTTCGCCGTCCGGCTCTGCCCCAGAGCGCGGGTGAAGCAGAGCCTGGCCTGCGGACGATTCCCATTGAGCAGGAACTGGCGGCCGATGGAGAGTAGCGCCGCCGCCGGTCCGAGGTTCGCATTGTGAGAGATGACGACACGGCTGTCGAGGCGCTCGGGTTCAGGCGTGGGGAGCTTCAGGTCGACGACCTCATTGGTGGAGCGAGCCTGGAGGGTGAGCGGGCCGGCCGGTAACTGCGCCGGGAGAGTATAGCCCGCAAAGCCGGTCGTCTCTGTTTCCGTGGAGGCGACAGAGAGGATCTCGACACCGCGGACGATGCGCCACTGGACACGGCCGGGCGCGGCGAACTGGAGCATGGCCATGCGAGGAGCCGCAGAGGGTAAGAGGCGGAGCGCGCCGAACTGGAACGGGGCGGAGCCTGCTGTTTCCCCTGTGGACCCTAGCAGGATCTGCGTGGCGGCGGAGGGTTTCGTGACCTGAAGGGGATAGGGGGTCCTGACGCCGTCCGTATCGACAACGAGTGTGTAGTCGCCGGGTAGCAGGAAGAGGCGGTGGACGTAGGCAACGGGTGTCCAGGTTATGAATTCGAGCTGGGTCTGCCACTCGTCGAGCGGCACGCCGGAGACCTGGACAGAGAGACCGATGCTGGCGCGGACGGAGGCTTTGACCTGGATGTCGATGACCGGCAGGCGGTCAGGGGTCCAGCTTTGGAAAGATTCGAGCACTGGCCGTTCTGAGAGGAGCAGGCGGGACTGGACGCGTTCCTTGGGGTCGCGGCGGAGTGCCCAGGCCGGGGCAGCGGCCATGTTCACGATGTCGCTGTTGCCGGAACCGGTGATGCCGCGGGCTACTGAGGAGGCGGCGTCGACGACTTCGGCTTCGGCGGGCGGGAGGTTGAGCGAGTTGGGCACGTCGGAGGCGCGGATGATGTCGTTGACGGCGAAGAGGCCGCGGGTGCCGCTGTTCGGGATGAGCAGGGTCCGCAGGCTGTTCAGTTGGGGCGAGTAGAGTTGCAGGGGGCCGGCGCCTTCCTTGCGGTAGAAGAGGAAGCGGGCCTGGGTGCCGAGGCCGAGCCGGGGCAGGCTGTTGTAGTACCAGATCTCACATTGGACAAAGACGCGGCTGGAGGGCAGCCGGCTGATGGAAGTGGGGGCGCCGAGGCTCAGGTAGACACGGCCCTGATCCGTGTTCGCGCCTGAGCCCGGTTTGGCGCCGCCGAATTGAGCGTCGGCCCATTCGATCCGCTGGAGGTACTCCTCTTCGCTCACCGCCTTGCCGTCCCAGAAGCTGTGACGGAAGGCCTGCCGGGCGGAGTCGTCATGTAGTCCGACATAGAGCCTGCGCTCGGCGGAGTTCATGATGGGTTCCACGCGCTGCAGCCAGGGGTCGGCTGCGAGAGCCAATGCTGGGACGAAGAGGAGTATCCAAGGGAGTCGCATGGGGGGGAGTCGCATGGGGCTTAGTAGTCGAAGCGTACGGCGAACTGCAGCATGCGGGCCGCGTAGGCCAGGTTGGAGTTGTAGGCCGGGCGTCCGAAGGTCGCGAGGCCGATGTTGGACTGGTAGGTGCCGTAGTTCTGGGCGTTGATGACGTTGAAGACTTCGAAGATGCCCGTGGCGCGCCAGCGATCCTTGATGGCGACTGTCTTGGTGAGGCGCCAGTCGATGCGGTTGATGGGTTGGCCGCGGAGAGAGTTGCGCTTCACGTTGGTGTAGCCGGGGGCGAGGGAGGGATAGAGGTACGACGGATCGATGAAGGTCGCCGTACCGGTGAGGAACGTGCGGTTGGAGGTGCCGGCGTAGTTGAAGGGGTTGCCTGGCCCGATGGAGGCGAAGGCCGCGCCGGAGCCGTAGTGGTAGAACATGCTGCTCTGGAAGCCCCAGGGGAGTTGGATGCTGCCGTCGAAGTTCAACGTGTGACGCTGGTCGTCGACGGAGGGTCCCCATTCGTCGGCGAGGTCGAACTGATTGTTGGGGTAGCCGAAGGGGCCGGAGGAGGAGTCTTTCAATTTGGAGACCGTGTAGGCGGCTCCAGCGGAGAAGCGTTTGGCGAAGCGCCGGGTGACCTGGAACTGGCCGCCGTAGTAGATGGCTCCGGAGGCATTGGGCGTCGTGAATTCGAGGATCTGGCCGAAGCGGGTGTCGGGGCGGCCGCTGACGGAGGGGTTGGTGCCGAAGCCGGTGACGGGGTTGAAGCCGATGTTGCGATCCTGGCGGATCCACTCGTGGTAGACGCGCCAGTAGACGAAGTCGCCGGAGACGGTCCAGGACTGGCCGAGTTGCCGTTCAGCGCCGATGGAGGCTTGCGCGGAGTAGGGTGTGACGGCATTGGTATTCAACAGCTGGACATTCTGGGCGGGTACGGGGACCTTGCCGGAGAGGAAGTCGGCTCCAGTGACGCCGTTGAAGGGATCGCGGAGATTGATGGATGTAGTGGAGGTGCGGCTGGCGCCGACCTGGAGCGACGATTCGCCGTTGAAGATGGACTGGTTGATGACCTGATTGGCCTGGATGTCGGCGAAGTAGAGGCCGCCGCCACCGCGGATGACGGTCTTGCGGTCACCCAGCAGGTCGTAGGCGAAGCCGACGCGGGGCGAGAAGTTCAGGTTCTGACCGCCGCGAGGAGGCACGACATTGCTCTTGAGGGTGGGGGTGCTCCAGATGCCGATGTCGTTGTCGTAGCGCAGGCCCAGATTCACGGTGAGGCGTTTGTTGATCTTCCAATCGTCCTGGACCCAGCCAGCGATGACGTTGCGGGGGATGTCGATGTTGAAGTTGCCGAAGCCCTGCGTATAGGTGGAGGCCAGGGGTGAGAGGGCGTCGATGTTCCACGAGGTGGGGTCGTTCCAGACAGGGAAGATCGACGGCAGGTTGGCGGGGGCGGCGGTGAACGGATTGACGGTGCCGCGTGAGTTCTGCGGGAACAACCCGGTGTGGTTGTTGGAGAGGTACTCGCCGCCAAGCTTGATGCTGTGGGCGCCCTTCAGCAAGTAGAGATCATCGCGCACCTGGTTGGTGAACTGGTTGAACTCCTGGGGGTAGTTGTACGGGCCGCCGACGGTGATGCCGCCGGGCAGGCGGTACTCCTGGCTGAGCACGTAAGGGTTGTTCTTCCACTGGAAGTAGTTGAAGCCATAGCGGACGTCGTTGGTGGTGGTGGGGCTGATGACCCACGTCCAATCGAGCATCGTCGTTTCGCCATCGCGGGTCTGTTGTGCCGCCTGGGAAGGATGGCTGGTGCCGGATACGTTGCCGAAGGGATTGCGCCACTGGGAGCCGTTGTAGCGGCCGCTGAGGCGATGTTTCTCATTGACTACCCAATCGACGCGGCCGATCCAGGTTTTGGTCTGGAAGTCGTTGGCGAAGCTGAAGCTCTGCCCGCCGAAGCCCTGGGGGGTGACGAGCACCGTGGAGGGCTGGGATTCGCCCTCATAAGCTCCGAAGAAGAAGAGTTTGTCGCGGAGGATGCGGCCGCCGCCGGTGACGCCGAACTGCTTGTTGGAGAAAGGGAGAACGCGCTGGCCGATGGGATCGGCGGCGTTGAATTTGTCGCTTCGGAAGTAGCCATAGGCGGAGCCATGGAACTCGTTGCTGCCGGACTTCGTCTGAGCGTTCACCTGGATCTGGGCGGAGCGGCCCATTGTGGCGTCGAAGCGGTTGGTGATGACCTGGAACTGGGACATGGTTTCGCGGCTGAACTGGGGCTGGCCGAAGCCGGCGCCCGCCGCATTCTGAGTCACCTGCTGGCCGTCGACATTGATCTGGAAGCGTCCGCCGCTGACCGTGCCAAGAGGCGTATTGGAGACTGCGTTGACGGTGACGCCCGGGACGAGCAGCGAGAGCTCCATCCAGTTGCGGCCATTCAAAGGAGTGTCCTTCATGCGGCTGGTGTCCACGTTGCCGCCGACCTGCGAGGAAGAGACGTCGATGGTGACAGCGTCAGCCAGCACGTCGACTGTGCTGGCCTGGGCCGCGGGTTTGAGCTGGAACTCGGCGACCAGGCTTTGGCCAACGAGCAGATTGATGGTGCGTTCGGCCGGCGTGAATCCGGCTGCTTCGACGCGCACCTTGTACTCGGCGGCCTGCAGGGCGGGAAAGATGAATTGTCCTTCGTTCCCCGTCAGTGTAGTGGAGGCTGCTCCGCCTCCGGCCGGAAGCAAGCGGACGATTGCGTTTGGGACCACGGCTCCTGTCGAATCCGTGACGGCCCCCTGAATGCCGGTTTGCTGTGCCCACAGTGCCGGCAGTATGAATAGAGACACTACGAGTGTCCAGACACACTTCATGCTTGTACTCCCCTCTGTCTCGACTATCCAGAGCGACTACTTTTTGGCGGCGGCGACATCCAGCAAGGTGTCGGTGATCAAAGCAACGCCCGTCTGCAGCGAGGAGATGGGCACACGTTCATCGTTGCCGTGCATACGGCTGAGGTCGGCGGCATCGATGGGGTAAGGGTAGATGCCGTACACGGGAATATTGCGCGAGCGCCAGGCGAAGGCATCGGTGCCGGCCTGGAAGAGGTAGGGCGTGACGACGGCTCCGGGGTAGGTCTTTTTTGAACTGGCGACGAGCGCGCGATAGAGGTCGGTCTCCTTCGAAGACTCGGGCATGTTGCGGAGCCGCTCGTAGTCCTTCAACTGCTCGGGCGTAAGCGGAGTGCGGCCGATGCCGGGTTGGGCGACGGTGATTTCGACTCGGGGGTCGTTGATCACCCTGGTCATCTCATCGATGAGTTCCTGGTTGGAGGTGCCGGGGATGGTGCGGAAGTTGAGCGTGACTTCGGCCGAGCCTGGAATGACGTTGCCGCGGAAGCCGGCGTTCATGAGGACGGGCGCAATGGTGTCGCGCATGATGGCGTGCAGGAGGGTGTTCTCGCTGATGGCCTTGTCGGCGGCGGCGACGAGCTGAGGGTCCTTGCCTTCGGAGAGATTGCGGAAGTGCGATTTCATCGGCTCCGCGCTGACCTGGGAGAGGGCCATGAAGAACTCGCGGGTGGAACTGGTGAGTTTGGGTTTCGTGTCGTACTCAGAGACTTTGGCCAAGGCGCGGGCGAGGGTGTAGATGGCGTTGTCGGGCCGCGGCATGGAGGAATGGGTGGAGGTGCCGCGCGCGGTGAGCTTCAGGCTGACGCCGGATTTGTCGGCGGTGGAGATGCTGACATAGAGGACTTTGCCCTTGTCGTCCTTGATGATCCAGCCGCCTTCGTTCAGGGCGAATTCGCAGTCGATCTTGTCCCAGGCCTTCGTGGAGAGGTAGCGGGTGTTGTACTGGCCACCTTCCTCGTCGGCTTCGGAGAGGAAGATGATGTCGCGGTCGAGGGGGATCTTGCGGCGGGCGATGTCGATGGCTGCCTGCGCAAAGACGGCCAGGCCGCCTTTGAAGTCGATGGCGCCACGGCCCCAGACGGCTCCGTCTTTCACTACGCCTTCAAAGGGGTCAACGGTCCATTTTTCGCGCTCTACACCTACGACGTCGGCATGAGCAGCGAGGAGGACCGGCTTGCGGCTGCCATTGCCTCGGAGTCTCGCGATGAAGTGGCTCTTGCCGGGTTGAGGGGTGGGGATGATGTCGATCTCAAAGCCGTAGGGCTTGAACTTCGCGGCCAGGAGTTGCGCCAGCTTGTCCTCATTGCCCGGCGGATTGCTGGTGTCGACGCGGATGATGTCGACGAGGAGTTGTGCAACTTCCGGCAGCGGTGCGGCCGTATCGGCAGCGAACAGGCAAGTTGTGAAGAGAGGCAGAAGAAGCGAGCGCAGGCGCATTGTGACCCCTATGCAAGTGGACTTCCCGTGCGACGTGACGCACGCCTCGGCATAGAGGGATCTCGCCTTTTAGCGACTCAGCGCGGAGTGAGTACAAGTCCCACAACGACTTTGAATTACTTTACGGATAGGTAAACGAATTGTCAACGAAATTGCAATGGGCCTGGGGGAGAAGGCCGCATTGCCTACAATGAAGCAAGCGTGACTCCACTGTCTGAATATCAACGCCGGCTGGACGAATACCAGGCGGCAGCGCAACGTCATTCGGCACTGGCGAGCGGGATCGGGAATGCCCGGTTGGCCGTTGCTTTGGCGGGTGTCTTCCTCTTTTGGCTGGTGTTTGTGCATCGCGGAGCTTCGCCCTGGTGGCTGCCGTTGCCGATTGTTGTGTTCGTGGTGCTAATGATCCGGCACGACGCGGCCTTGCGAGCCCAGAGGGTGGCGCAGCGGGCAATGAAGCTCTATCAGGACGGGCTGGCGCGCCTGGATGGCTCGTGGCCGGGCCGAGGGGTAAGTGGCGCGGAGTTCGAACCGGCGGATCATCCCTACGCGGCTTCGCTGGATCTCTTCGGACGGGGTTCGCTGTTTGAATTGCTTTGCACGGCGCGTACCCGGGGCGGGGAGGAGACGCTGGCGCAATGGCTATTGCGCGGAGCTCGCAAGTCCGATGTCGAGGCGCGGCAGGGCGCCGTTAGGGATCTGCAGCCCCGATTGGAGTTGCGGGAACAGTTGGCGCTGATGGGCGAGGATGTGCGCGCGGCCGTGCATCCAGATACGCTGATGCGCTGGGGGACCGCTCCGCCGGTGGGGTTGACAGCGGGGCATCGTGCCGCCGCCTTGCTGTTGCCCGCGTGTACTTTGGCCTCATTCGGGGTAATGGCCGTGACAGGCATTCGGATCCCGTTCCTACTGGCTCTGATCGCGCAGATCACCTGTTCCTTCCTCATGCGGCCGAAGGTATTCGCGGTGTTGAACGGCCTGGAAGAGCCTTCGCGGGAGCTTGGCCTGATTGCGTCACTGCTGGCCCGATTGGAGCAGGAGGACTTTTCCTCGGCGAAGCTGTTGGAGCTGAGGGGCAGCCTGGAGGAGGGCGGAGTCAGGCCTTCGAAGCAGGTGGCGGGCCTGGCTCGGCTGGTAGGCCTGTTGGACCTGCGCCGCAATCAGCTGTTTGCGCCGATCGGGTTGATCCTGATGTGGGGGCTGAACTGCTCGTGGGCGATAGAGTGGTGGCGCCGGGTGCACGGTCCGTCCATTCCGGAATGGCTCCGAACGTTGGGCGAAATGGAAGCGCTGCTGGCCTTGGCCGGGTACGCCTGGGAACATCCGGACGATCGCTTTCCAGAGGTCGTGGAAGGCGGGCCAGTCCTCGACGGAGAGGATCTTGCGCACCCGTTGCTGCCTCCGGACCGCGTGGTGGCGAATAGCATCCGGCTGGACGGGACACAGCCCCTGATTGTGATCAGCGGATCGAACATGTCCGGCAAGAGTACAATGCTGCGGACGGTGGGCACCAGCGTGGTGATGGCCTTGGCGGGGGCGCCGGTCCGGGCTAAGCGTATGGCGTTGTCGCCGGTTGCCATAGGGGCGTCGATCCGGGTGGTGGATTCGCTGCAGGAGGGGAATTCGCGGTTTTTCGCTGAGATCGTACTGCTGCGGCGCATCGTGGAGCTGACCAAGCAGGGTCCGCCGCTGTTGTTCCTGTTGGATGAGGTGTTGAGCGGCACGAACTCACACGACCGGCGCATTGGCGCGGCGGGGGTGATTCAGGGGCTGGTGAAGCGTGGGGCGATCGGGCTGGTGACGACGCACGACTTGGCGTTGACGCAGATCGCGGAGCAGGTGGAGCCGCGGGGCATCAATATGCACTTCGAAGACCGTATGGAAGACGGACAGATGCGGTTCGACTATACGATTCGGCCGGGTGTTGTCGCCAAGAGCAATGCGCTTGAATTGATGCGATCGATCGGACTGGAAGTCTGATCGATGGTGCTTTCAAATTAACTAAGTAAAAGTCCTGGGACAAATGCGGGTTTTTGACTTTCCGCATTTGTCCCAGTTTGTTGGCGGGTCTATTCGGCAGGAGCCGGAATGATGCCATTCTGCTCTGCCCGGCCGCGTGCCTTGGAGTAATCCGCGGCGGCGTCGAGGCTCTTGTTGAGCGCACTCGCCTTGCTGTATACAGCCTTGATGAGACGGCAGTAATCGACATTCAGGCTGGGGTTGCCATCGACCTCATTCTGTTTGAGGATCGTGGCGTTGACCTCGGCAGCCAGCGCGCGGGCCGCGATGCCGGCGCGTGCGATGGTCTGCTGTTCCGGCGCCCCGAGGGAGGCGCTCAGTTCTTCCAGGCGGTTGACTGCCGGAGCGATGGCATTCACCTGTTCACGCAGTTCATTTAGCTGATAAGAATGGGACATACGGCTGAGCTGCATCGGAGTCCGGTTGAAGGACTCGATGCGGGCGGCCGTTTCCCGAATACCCATCGTCGCGCCCGCAATGTCCTGCATGAGCGCGATGCTCTCCTTGAGCGATGCCTCTTTGGCGTTCGCAGCGGAAAGCAGGGATGCCGGGGCCAACGCGAGGATGGCCAGCAGGGACACACGAGTAGCGTTTAGATTGATCAATTGGTTTCTCCGTTTGGTTTTTCCCGAACGTGAGGGAGAAATAAGGAAGGACTACTTGGCCGACTTACTTATTATTATAGACTATCCGGCTCTTGTTTGGGTTTCAGAAAAACGAAGGCGGCCCTTCTCCTGATTGGAGATGGGCCGCCCCTGTCTAACGGTTAAATCACTTGCGAAATTCCGTGGGTTGTGCCTAATTTTGGCGGCCGAGCCGGCGCTGCGGAAGGTTTAGAACAGCGCAGTGGGCCGGCGGGTCCAGAGTTTGCCTTCGGTGGCGGCGATCTTCTCCAGATCCTGCACGTAGGCGGCGGACTGGGTGAGGACGTGATGCAGGTCGTTGCCGACGCTGATGAAGCTGAAGCCCTTGGCAAGGAACTCCGCGACACGGGTGGTTCCGAAGAGGAACAAGCCGAGGATCACGTTATTCTTACGCGCTTCGGAGATGAGGGTCTCGGTGGCCGCCTGGAGTTCCGGGGACGTGTACATGTGGGGGAATTCGTACTTCTCATAGAGCCCCATGGACATGCACAGGTCGTTCTGGCCGAGGAAGAGCATATCGACGCCCGGCACCGCGGCGATTTCCGCCATGTTCTCGATGCAGGCCGCCGTTTCCACCTGGAGGGCGACGATGACATTCTTATTCGCATTACCCGCGTAGCCCAGCAGGCCGGCCTTGTTCATGCTGCGCTGGGGGAAGTAGACTGAGCGGGTCCCGGCCGTGGGGTACCGGGTGCAGCTTACCGCCTGCCGGGCCTCCTCCGCCGTATTGATGTAGGGGACGAGCACGCCATCGGCGCCCAGGTCGAGGGCCTGCTGGATGCCGCCGCGGTCGTGATAGCCGGCCACGCGAACCATCGACTTGGCTCCGCCGCTGGCGATGGCACACAGCATGTTGGAGAGCTTTTCGTGGTCCATCGGACCGTGTTGGGTATCGACGAGAAGCCAGTCGTAGCCGCTGTGGGCGAGTTGTTCGGCTACCGTCGGACTGTGTGAATTGAGAAAAAGCCCCATCTTGGGGGCGCCGGCCCGCAATTGTTCTTTGAATTCAGCCCCAGTGGGCACGTTGTTGGACATAGAGGTTCCTCCAGTGGAATAGAAGTGTCGTCCGTCCCCAGACTTGATCGGACTCAGCGCAATATAGCGAGAATCGCGGGTCAGGTCAAAGTCCTGGTACTTTCGGGGGATTCCTCCACAGGACTTGCCATGTCCGCTAAACTCTAGAGAAGCCCAATGAAAGCCCACGTCTACGTCACCATGAAGAAGACCGTTCTCGATCCGCAGGGTCAGACGATCGCTCGCGCCCTCAACGGCATGGGCCACACCGGCATTGCCGCAGTGCGCCAAGGTAAGTATTTTGAGATCGAACTCGCCGAAGGAATCAGCCTGGAAGCGGCCAAGGCGGAGCTCGATCAGATTGCCTCAGAGGTACTGTCGAACCCCGTCATCGAAGAGTACCGGTTGGAGTTAATCAGCTAGACCGCCGCTCCGCGCGGCGAAACTCGGAGGATAGCTATGTGCGGAATCATCGGTTACGTCGGCAATAAGAAACCTGTACCCATCCTGCTGGAAGGGTTGCGGCGGCTGGAATATCGAGGGTATGATTCGGCCGGCCTGGCCGTGGTCGACGAAGACCTGAACCTCCATTTGCGGCGCGTGTCGGGCAAACTCCACAACCTGGAAGAAGCTGTGCGCCTATCTCCCGTGGACGGCTGGTATGGCATCGGCCACACCCGCTGGGCCACGCACGGACGCCCGACCGAAGAGAACGCACATCCTCACCGCGACTCCAAGGGCGACATCGTGGTGGTTCACAACGGCATCGTGGAAAACTACCTGGCGCTGAAGCAGGAACTCGAAGCTGAGGGCCACGCGTTCCAGACGGAAACAGACACCGAGATCATCCCTCACCTGGTGGAGAAGTACTTCCAGGGCAGCCTGGAAGAGGCAGTGCGCCTGGCGGTAGGCCGCTTGCGGGGTGTGTTCGCCATTGCCGCGATTTCGCGATTGGATCCGGGGAAGATTGTCGCCGCGCGAAATGGTCCTCCCGTGGTGGTGGGTTTGGGGGAAGGCGAGTATTTCGTTGCTTCCGATGTGCCCGCAATTCTCAGCCACACCCGCGACGTCTTCTTCCTGCACGACGGCGACATCGCCGTGCTGACTGCTGACGGAGTCCGCCTGATGGATCTGGATGGCCGGCCGGTGAAGCGGCAGGTATCGCACATCCTGTGGGATCCGATCATGGCGGAAAAGGGCGGCTACAAGCACTTCATGCTCAAGGAGATCTATGAGCAGCCGCGCGCCGTCCGCGACACGATTCTGGGCCGTGTAGGCCAGGAGAGCGGCCGGGTCTTCCTGGATGAGATGCAGATCCAGCCCAAGGAGTTCGCGGAGTTCCAGAACGTGCGGATTGTGGCTTGCGGTACGTCGTGGCACGCGGCACTGGCCGGCAAGTTCATGATCGAACGGCTGGCGCGCATTCCGGTTGAGGTGGATTACGGCAGTGAATTCCGCTACCGGGATCCGATCGTCAATCCGAACTCGCTCACCGTGCTGATTTCGCAGTCCGGCGAAACTGCCGACACGCTGGCGGCTCAGCGGGAAGCGAAGAGCAAGGGCTCGCGGACGCTTTCGATCTGCAATGTAATGGGATCCATGATCTCGCGTGAGGCGGCGGGCACCCTGTTGACGCATGCCGGACCCGAGATCGGCGTGGCCTCCACCAAGGCGTTCACAGCCCAGTTGACGGCGTTGTTCATCCTGGCCATGTACCTAGGGCAGGCGCGGGGCCGGCAGACTCCTGAGCAGTCTCAGGATCTGGCGCAGGAGTTGCTTCGGATTCCCGCCAAACTGGAGCATGTGCTTTCGGCCGACGCGCACTATGAAGATCTGGTGAAGTGGTTGTTCAAAGCCACCGACTTCCTGTACCTGGGCCGTGGCATTCACTATCCTATCGCCCTGGAAGGCGCACTGAAGCTGAAGGAGATATCCTACATCCACGCGGAAGGCTATCCCGCCGGGGAGATGAAGCATGGGCCGAATGCGCTGATTGACGAGTCGCTACCTACAGTGGTGCTGGCGACGGCGGATCCCGAGGACGAAGCGAGCGTGCTGCGGTATGAGAAGACGCTCTCGAACATCCAGGAAGTGAAGGCGCGCGGGGGGAAGGTGGTCGCGGTGGCGACGGAAGGTATGACCGACGTGACGCGGTCGGCCGATCACGTGATATGGGTGCCTCCCACGCGCGAGTTGCTATTGCCTATTCTGGAGGTGGTTCCGCTGCAGTTGCTGGCGTATCACATCGCCGTTCGGCGTGGTTGCGACGTGGACCAGCCTCGCAACCTGGCGAAGAGCGTCACCGTCGAGTAGTCCCCGGGTCACGAGATGCGGCAGGCTGTACAGGAGTTCATCGTCCGCACGCGTGGCAAGGGTCTGTACGAATTCACATCGGATGTGGAAGCCTGGGTGCGGAGCTGCTCGCTCCGAACCGGCGTGCTGACTTTGTTCTGCCGCCATACTTCGGCGTCCCTGATCATTCAGGAGAACGCCGATCCGGATGTGCAGGCAGACTTGATCCGCTATTTCGAGCGGATTGTTCCTGAAGACAACCGCCTGTATGTACACACCATGGAGGGGGCCGACGATATGCCGGCCCACATCCGAAGTGTGCTGACGGGGGGCCAGCTCACAATTCCCCTGATCGGTGGCCGCCTGGCTTTGGGCACCTGGCAGGGGATTTACCTTTTCGAACACCGCACGTCGTCCCACCACCGCAGCGTGGCCGCTCACCTTCTGGGTGAGTAAGCGCTGTGAGCAGTTTCAGGAGGAGGGTCCTTTGAAGGCGAGGCAGGGTTTCCGGCGGCTGGACAGCGCGACGCTGGGCCAGAAGTTCCGGCAGCGCGTATTGCGCCAGTATTTCGTGCGGTTCCACATGAGCCTGCTGCTGCTTGCCACAACGTCGAGCGGAGTGCTGGCCAGCAAGTTGCTGCTGATGGCCGGCCTCACCTCGGTGCTGGTGCGGTACCCGCTGGCGGTGCTCCTCGCCTATTTCGTTTTTGTGGGGTTGATGCGTATCTGGGTGGCTTACGTGCTGCTGGATGTACCATCGCGGAAACCAACCGGCTCCGGGTTAGGGTCCGGGCTGGATCCAGGTAACATCGACTTCCCATTCTGGGGCGGGTCCTCCAGCGGCGGCGGCCCCTCGTTGGGTGGTGGATCGGCCATGTCGTTTGGGGGCGGCGACTCCGGCGGCGGAGGTGCTTCGGATGTCTGGGGCGTGGCAGACACCAGGGTGGCACCGGTGAGCTCCGGTGGAGGAGGCGGCGGGCATGGATTCAGCTTTCCCAGCCTAGACCTCGACATCGATCTGGACGATGGAATCTGGATTCTCGCGCTCCTGGCGCTTCTCGTTCTGGTGCTTTTCGGCGCCGGCGGCTATCTGATCTACGCCGCCCCGCAAATTCTGCCCGACATCGCATTGAATGCCCTGCTGGCCTCGTGCCTGACGGGTGCGGCGAAAAAGGCGGAAGCCAAGGGCTGGCTCCGCAGCGTTCTTGGCGTGACCTGGATTCCCCTGCTTCTCATCCTGGTGACGACAATTGGCCTGGCCGTGGCCGTCCACAAAACGTGTCCCAGCGCACCCAAGTTGCTCGATGCGTTGAGCTGCCCGGACGGGGCAGTTTCCCAGCGCGACAATTAGGAGCATGTGCGAGCCGCGCGGCGGATCGAGTGATCCGCGGCCCCTCTCGCCTACACCCTAACTGATACAATGCCATTTGCGAGAAGGAGTCACCATGAGCATTTCCCGAAGGTCCTTTTTGACAACCGCCGCGCTTGCGGCGCTCGCCACTGAAATTGACGCCCAAACCGGAATGCCGATGCGAACTCTAGGCCGCACCGGCGAGAAGGTCAGTTTGTTGGCGTTCGGGGCCGGCAGCCGCTGGCTGGCTTACAAGACTCCAGACAAAGGCCTGCCCGCCCTCGATCGTGCGCTTAAGGCCGGAGTGACATACGTCGACTCGGCTGCCAGCTATGGCGACGGGCAGAGCGAGCAATGGGTGGGTGAGTATCTCAAGTCCCACAAGAAGAACTTCTTCCTGGTCACCAAGATCGGCGGCGACCGGTCTTTCGACGACACAATGCGCATTGTCGATCGCTCGCTGAAGAATTTTGGAGTCAGCCAGGTGGACCTCATGCACATTCACGCATTGGGCAATGAAGACGACCTGGCAAAGATCGAAGGGCCGAACGGCCAGCTGAAGGCGATGTATCAGCTGCGCGAGCAGAAGGTTGCGCGCTTCATCGGTATCACCTGCCACCAGAATCCTCAGGTGCTGAAGGCTGCGCTGGAGCACAACGATTTCGATTCGACGCAGATGGCATTGAATATCGCCCAGATCGGGAACGCGGCGCCCTCGGACAAAGCGGGACAGGGGCAGACCGGCGCCTCCGGATTCGAATCCGTAGCGATGCCGGTGGCCCTGAAAAAGAAGATGGGCCTCACGGCGATGAAAGTGTTCGCCCAGGAGAAGCTGCTGGGTAAGGCGGCACCCGAGATGCTGTTGCGGTATGCGATGTCGCTGCCGGTAACCGCCACCACGGTGGGCATGCCCCAATTGGAGCACATCGACTTTAATACGAACGTGGCGAAGAACTTCAAGCCGCTCAGCTCCGAGGAGATGAACTCCCTGCCGAAGAGCGTCTCAGCCCAGATGAGGGCATCCATCGATCATTTCTTTGCAGATCATGTGGATTGCTGAAGAGACGGTCCGCGAACTGGACCGGCCGGGGTCGAGAGACGAATTGGCACGTGTGGCGACCAGGGCCGCACGCGCCGCCAGCGGCGAGCCGATAGAGATCCTTTGGGACGGAATGTGGATTCGGCGGGCGGAAGGGATTTCATTCCCGGATCCCGAGCTATTCCAGACCGCACAGCCTCGCTGGGACCGCTGGTGTCACATGGCGACGAAATACGTGTGCGATGCTGACGACTATTGGTTTCACGTCTACAAGCCGAAGCTTGGCGATGTGATCGTCGACATCGGCGCCGGCCGCGGTGAGGATGTCTTCGCCTTTTCCCAGAAAGTGGGTTCAGAAGGGCATGTTTGGGCCATCGAGGCGCATCCGACGAACTACCGTGTTCTGAACCGGTTCTGTGAGCTGAATGGGTTGGCTAACGTTCAGACGCTCAATGTAGCCTGCGTGGATGTGCCCGCGCGGCTGCATATTGAGACCCTGCCCGTGTGGGAGTCCAACTTTGTGCGGAGCGGCGACGCGACGCCCACGAGTTTCCCGGTGGAGGGGGTGACGTTTGACAGCCTAGCCGCCGAGATGGGGCTCGACCACATCGACTTCCTCAAAATGAACATCGAGGGCGCGGAGCGTCAGGCGTTACCTGGTTGCCGGAACGCCATGATGCGAACCGCCCACGTGTGTATCGCCGCTCACGATTTCCGGGCGGGGCGAGGCGAGGGCGAAGATTTCCGCACGCTGGGCTTTGTGCGGGAGTTCCTGACGGACTGCGGATTTGAACTCATTACCAGGGACGAGGACCCACGCTATTACGTTCCTTACCACGTCCACGGCGTACGCCGGGATGCCTCAGGCGTCGACGATCTGGGCTCCTAGCCGCAGCAGCTTGCCCACGAGGTCCTCGTAGCCGCGTTCGATCAGGCCCGTATTGGAGAGCGTCGACTCGCCTTCCGCCACCAAGGCCGCAATCACATAGCTGAAACCGGCGCGCAGGTCAGGAATATTGATCTCGGCGCCGCGCAGCGGCGTTGGCCCCACGATCACCGCGCTGTGCTTGTAGTTGCGCTGCCCAAAGCGGCAGCGGAGGCCTCCCAGGCATTCCCGATAGAGTTGGATCTGGGCGCCCATGCGGTTGAGCGCATCAATATAGCCGAAGCGCTGTTCGTAGACGGTCTCATGAACGATGGAAACGCCTTCGGCCTGGGTGAGAGCGATGACGAACGGCTGCTGATAATCGGTCGTGAACCCGGGGTGAACGTCGGTCTCCAAGGCGGAAGAGCGCAGTTTCGCGCCAGCTCGCCAGAATTCTATGCCCTCGTTGGTTACCCGGAAATCACCGCCGATTTGCCTGTAGCGGTTGAGGAAGGTCATCATGTCCACCTGGCGCGCGTTGCGGACGAAGATTCGGCCGTTGGTGGCGATGGCGGCGGAAGCCCAGGAGGCGGCCTCAAGCCGGTCGGGGATGGGGGTGTGGTCAAAACCCCGCAGAACTTTCACGCCGATGATGGTTATGACCCGGTCGACGTCCACGCTGATGACAGCGCCCATCTTTTGGAGCACCATGATCAGGTCCATGATCTCGGGCTCCATGGCGGCGTTGGAGAGCTCCGTGACGCCTTCGGCCCGCACGGCGGCGAGAATCACCTGCTCCGTCGCGCCGACACTGGGGTAGTCCAGGCGGATCTTGTTGCCATAGAGCCGCTCGCAGGTCAGCAGCGCGTTGCCCGACTCGTCGTGCAGTTGGGCGCCCATGTCCTGCAGGGCGCGGATGTGGAAGTCCACCGGGCGGGTCCCGATGCGGCAGCCGCCGAGAGAGGGAACGGGCGCCTCGCCAAAACGGGCCAGCAGGGGCCCGCAGGTCAGGATGGGAATGCGGCTCTTGCCGGTGAATTCCTTGAGGACACTGCGCTCCATGGGATGGAGGTTGGCAGCGCAGATCTCGAGGACATCGGGGGAAGTGTAGGTGACCTCGCCGCCCAGGGCGGTGATGAGGTCACTGACGATCGCCACATCCACGATGCGCGAGACGTTTCTCAAGGTGCACCGCTCTGCCGTCAGCAAAGCCGCAACCATGATCTTGGGCAAGGCGTTCTTGGCGCCTTTGAGAGCCACCTCTCCCGAGAGAGGCTTGCCTCCGCGTAGTATCATCTGATCCGTCCCACGTGCAGTCGCCGAGGCCGACATTATTGGAACAGCTTCCGCTCCCGCCTCAGGAACGCGGGGGTGTCGAGATCATCCAGGGAAAACGCGTCGTCGTCGCCCTGCGGAGCCGGCTTCGGAGGCAACTGGGGCGGCAGTTCCGCTTCAGCGGCCTGAGGCTGCGCCTCGGTCTCTGGCTCGGCTTCCACATCGAGCGTCACGTCGGAATACTGTTCCTGGCCCGGCATTTCCACCGAAGTGAACATCGGCTCAGTCCCGGGCGGGAACTGCATGGAAGGGAACGGCTGCTGCGTGACCGGCATCAGGGTGCTGCTGGGCACTGCCGCGGGGGTGAGCACCTTGGGGGCACCGCTGCGGACCGCGGACACATGCGGCGGTTCCACGTGCTGCATATTCTCGCGCTGGAAGCCGGTGGCGATCACCGTGATCTTCACTTCATCATCCAGGGTGTCGTCAGGAACCAGCCCGAAGTTAATCTGGACGTCTGGGTTGCCGGTGGCCTCCCGGATGAGTTTGCAGGCGTCGTGCATCTCGTGCAGCGACAGGTTGCCGGAAGACGTGATGTTGAGCAGGATGGCGCGGGCGCCCTTGAGTCCGCCCTCTTCCAGCAGCGGGCACTGGATGGCGGCTTTGGCGGCTTCGACGGCCGCGTTCGGGCCTTTGGCCGAGGCCGTGCCCATCATGGCAAAGCCCATGCCCAGCATGATGGCCCGGACGTCGGCAAAGTCGCGGTTGATCAGGCCGGGTGTCGTGATGATATCGCTGATGCCCTGAACGCCCTGGCGGAGTACGTCGTCGGCCATGCGGAAGGCTTCGAAGAAGCTGGTTCCCGCCGGGACAAGGTCCACCAGCCGGTCGTTGGGGATCGAGATGACGCAGTCGACAGTCGCGTGGAGTTCCGCCAGGCCGCGTTCGGCCTGGTTCATGCGCCGTGGACCTTCAAAACTGAACGGCTTGGTGACGACGGCGATCGTCAATGCATTCAACTCTTTAGCGAGCGCTGCGATGACAGGAGCCGCCCCGGTGCCGGTGCCGCCGCCCAGTCCGGCCGCCACAAAAACCATGTCGGCGCCTTCGAGAACCTCGATGATTCTGTCGGTATCTTCCAGAGCAGCCTGACGGCCGATCTCGGGATCGGAGCCCGCGCCCAGGCCGTGGGTGATGCGTGTGCCGAGCGCTATCTTGTTGACGATCTTGGATGTACGCAGTGCCTGCGCGTCTGTGTTCATGACAAAGAACTCGACGCCGCCCACACCTGAGGCCACCATACGGTTCACGGCATTGGACCCGCCGCCGCCCACGCCGACCACTTTGATGCGCGTGCCGCCGAGCGTCTCGTCTTGGATTTCGAATTTTAAAGCGTCGAGGTCAGGCATGAGTTCCTTTCATTTTCCCGTAAACAGGCTCCAGATGCTCGGCCCGCCGCCTTTTTTGTCTTTGCGGGTCTGCAAACGGGCGGAGTACATGGCCAATCCGGCCGAAGTAGTCCAGACTGAACTGGACAAATCTTCGGGCCAGTCGATGATGCCCCGGGGGAATCCCAGTCGCGCCGGGCACCCCAGAACCTTTTCGGTCACCTCTACCATTCCTTCCAACTGCGATCCGCCTCCGCAAAGGACAACCCCTTCGCGCAGCGGCGTTTCCCGCGCATAGCGTATGCGGCAACGTTCCACGATATCGAACAACTGGACGGCACGCGCTTCCAGAATCTCGATCAGGTCGCGGCGATTGATCTCCCGGCCAGGACGGCCCGTTTCGGCGGGCAGCTCTATGACAATATTATCCGCCGTCAGCCCTAGCAGGGCACAGCCGTGCGCGAACTTCACCCGCTCCGCCTCATCAAACGATAGGGCCTTGAGTTCGCCCAGGTCGCGTGTGAAATGATCGCCCGAGATCGGAATGCCCATCGCGTACAGCAGGGCATCGCCATCATAGTACACGATGTGTGTGGAGTGGGCCCCGATATCCACCAGGGCAACCCCGCCCGCGCGCTCTTCGGGCAGGATGCTGGCGTAGGAGGCCGCCATTGCCTCGAATACAGTCTCTTCCACCCGCAGATGCGCCTGATGCACAGCACTGATCAGTGCCTGGTGTTCCTGCATCGAGGTGGTGATCAGCAACGCGTGGGCTTCCAGCCGTTGGCACTCAATGTTGAGCGGATGGGGGATGGGCGGTCGTCCGTCCACGGTGAAGTCCTGCGGCATCACCTGCAACAGGAAGCGGTCCTCGTCGAGACGCGCCCGGGCCGCCAGTTCCACGGCGTAAACGAGATCTCCTCTTTCAATTGGCCTGCGGTGGCCGAATTCGTACAACCCGCGGCCCTGCTGCGAGCGGGTCGACGGGCCGCCGACGCCCACCACGACGGAGCCGATCTGCTCTCCGGAACTGAGTTCGGCCTGCTGCACCGCCTGCCGAACTGTTTCCGCTACGGCCGACTGATCGGCAATCTGGCCGCGATGCCAGCCGCGCGAAATGACCGCCGAATGCCCGCGGTAGTGCAGGCAATTGTCGACGAGAGACAGCACGACGACGCGCGTCCAGGCGCTGCCAATGTCGAGTCCGACGGCGAGTTGTGGTTTCTTTGACACTTATTTCTTGTGGGCCCCGTCCGCGGGTTCGATCGCCGTGATGCGGCCTTCCAGGCTCACATCGAGAATTGCCCTGGGGGGCAAGCGGTCGCGAATCCCGTCATAGTGGCGGATAAAGATGTTCAGCCGTTCCAGGAACCGCTCGTTGCCGAGAATCAGGATCACCTGCTGGTCCTGCATCTGGTAGGTGATGCGGATGCTCTCCGGGTCGCTCACGTCGATCTCCGGGATGCGGTCGCGGAAGTCGCGAAGCTCATCCAGCATGCGCATCATCCGCAATACCCGCGCCCGGCGCACTTCCACGTCCTCGCTAACGCGCACGCCCGTCAACAGCGGCAGATTGGCGGGGACGCTGCCGCGCAGGCGCAGGATGACGCCGTCGGCATCGATCAGCATGGGCTTGTAGGTGACCGGATTTTCGAAATTGCCGGTGAATCCGGAGGCGACCTGCACGAAGGCCACCGGTTCCCGTTCGGTCACTTCCACATCGAGGTGGTTCGGCCAGATGCGGCGCACGCTGGCGTCCCGCACCCAGTCCACTGCCCGCAACTGCATCCGGCGGCGATCCGGGTCGACGTCGGCCAGACTGCGGCCCCGGTCGTTTTCAAAGACACGCATGACGGCGCTCTTGGATGCATTTTTCAATCCGCGCACTTCCACGCCTTCATCGCGGGCGCTGGCGCCGCGCGCTGGAAGGTGGAAACGCGGGTCGTTGGTGAGGAACTGCTCCCCCTGCAAGGTAATCCACGCGACAGCAAAGACGCTGACGACCAGCGACAAGGTCCAAAACGTAAACCGCAGGGCGGTACGAATCGTATCTCGCGAGACGACGTTGCGTTCGGAAGCAGGCTTCTGCTCCTCAATCTCTTCTTCCTGTTTCTTCCGTCTAGCCATCGGAAGATTCCTTTCTCAGCTTGGCCAGGAGCATTGGCCCTGCCTGTGTGACGCTGCCCGCGCCCAATGTCAACACGAGATCACCTGCTCTCAACTCGCCTGCGATCGCCTCCACAGACTGCGCCAACGAGCCTGCGAACCGGCAATCCGGATGGCCCTGCTGCCGTACTGCTTTCGCCAGCGCCTCCGAATTCACGCCCTCGATCGGCGACTCGCTCGCCTCGTACAGCTCAACGATCCGCACCACGTCCGCATCGCCGAAAGCCGAAGCGAACTCGGGCATCAACGCCTTGGTGCGCGTGTACCGGTGCGGCTGGAACAAGACGACTAAGCGGCCCGGCTGTGTGAGCCGCAAGGCTGCCAGCGTGGCCCGCACTTCGGTGGGATGGTGGCCATAGTCATCCATCACAGTAATGCCGCGCTCGGTGCCTTTGAGCTCCATGCGCCGTCCGGTGCCCCGGTAGGCCGCCAGGCCGGCTCGAATCTGTTCCAGCGGAATGCCCAGTTCCAATGCCGCGGCGATGGCCGCTGTGGCATTGAGTACATTGTGGCGGCCAAGGACGTTCAACTCGAATGTACCGAGGGCTTCGCCGCCGACTGTGAGGTGGAAGTGGCTGCCGGCCGTGCCGGTGATCACCTCTGATAGCCTGAGATGCGCGTCGGAAGATATGCCATACGTAACGACCCTGCGCCGGATCGCCGGCAGCACGCTGCGTACTTCGGGGTCGTCCACGCACAGGATCGCCGCGCCCCGGAACGAAACCCGGTTGGCGAACCGGACGAACGCCTGTTTGGCATTCTCAAACGTGCCGTAGTGGTCGAGATGCTCCCTGTCGATGTTGGTGACGATGCTGTAGGCCGGTGCCAGTTCCAGAAACGATCCGTCACTCTCATCACACTCGGTGATCATGAGATCGCCGCCGAGGCGGACATTGGAGCCGTCGAGGAAGGGGACGAGTGTTCCGATGAATACCGTGGGATCGACCCCCGCTTCCAGGGCAATGCAGGCCAGCATCGACGTGGTGGTCGTCTTGCCGTGGCTCCCGCCGACGGCCACGCCCTTGCGGCCCGACATCAGGTCCGCCAGCAATTCTCCGCGCAATACCACGGGCAGGCCGCGCCTGCGTGCTTCCACCATCTCGGGATTGTCCGGGCGCAGGGCGGACGTCACGATCAGGGCCGCTGTGTTGCTGGGCAGGTTCGCCGCCGCATGCCCTTCACACACACGAATCCCCAGCCGCTCCAGCCGCGCTGTGATGGCGGAGAGCTTCACGTCCGACCCGGTGACTGTGCACCCGCGGGCGTGATAGATCTCGGCCAGCCCGCTCATGCCGATGCCGCCGATACCCGCAAAATGCAGGGGCTGAGATTCAGAAAACATCCGGATACCCTATTGTTTCGGGCCTCCCGCGCTGTGTCAATGCGCGGAGAGCCGGCGGTTAGCCGCCGGAACCACTAATTTGAGTGGCTTTCCCCGTCCTTTTGCCGTTTGCGGCCGGCTTCCACCAAGACTTCCGCGGCCCGCAATGCCGCGCCCGGCCGTCGAAGCCCGCGGGCAGCCCGCGACAGCGCCGACAGATCCTCGGGATGATCCATCAGCCCGATTACCGTTTCGAACAGGCACTTGCCTGTCCACGCATTCTCAAGCACCACACGAGCGGCGCAGGCCCGTTCCAACGCTTCTGCGTTGTGCCTCTGGTGGTCGTCGGCCGCGGCAGGGAAGGGAACCAGCACCGCCGGCCTGCCAGCCGCAGTCAATTCATTCACAGCGCCTGCTCCTGAGCGGCTGACTACCAGGTCGGCCGCGGAGTACGCTGCCGCCATGTCGTGAATGAAGGGGATCACCTCGCCCTCCAAGCCATATTCATTGAACTCTTTGGCGAGTGCGTGGTGCTCGTCCGCGCCGCACTGCAACACGAATCGCACCCTGCGGCCGCTGTTCCGAAACAGAGGCCAGCTCTCCCTCGCTGCTCGGTTCAGCGCGCGGGATCCGCGGCTGCCGCCTGTCACCAATACGCTGAAGACCTCGCCCGGTTCGCGTGGCTGGATGTCGAAGAACTCCTGCCGCACTGGCAGGCCCGTGATTTCCGTCCGCCCCTGGGGGAAGTACTTCTTCGATTCCTCGAAGCCGATCAACGCCCGGTGCACGGTGCCGGCCAGCTTGCGCGAGACCAGGCCCGGCATGGCATTCGGCTCCATCACGACCACTGGCGTCCCACTCAGGCTTGCCGCGAGCATGACCGGTGCGGCCACATAGCCGCCCATCGAGAAGACCGCTGCCGCGCGGCGCGATTTTAGAATCCGCCAGCTCTTCCAGATGCTGAGCGGCAGTTGCGCGATGGTCTTAAGCGTCTGCCAAACGCCGACACGCTGCAGGCCGCCGATCTCGATCCACTCAATGTCGAAGCCCGCCCGCGGCACAATTGTCGCTTCCAGGCCACGCCTCGTCCCGATAAACATCGCGTCGTGGCCCAGGCGGCGCAGTTCGGACGCTACTGCCACGGCTGGAATCACGTGGCCGCCCGTACCTCCGCCTGTCATCACGAACAGCAGGTTCGAATCCTCCCTATTCCGCCGTCGCTCGGTCGCCCACGCTCATCAACAGGCCGATGGTGGCCAGCGTGCAGATCAGCGCCGTGCCGCCGTAACTGATCAACGGCAGCGGGATGCCCTTTGTCGGCGCCATGTCCAGGACCACACTCATGTTGCACAGGGCCTGCACCGTCAACACCGACACACAACCGAGGGCGATGTAGCGCCCGAAGGGATCCGGTGTGAGCCAGAAAAGACGCAGGCCGCGCCAGAAGACGTATAGGTAACCGGATAAGAGCAACAGGCAGCCCACCAGCCCCGTTTCCTCGCCCACTACACCAAAGATGAAGTCAGTGTGCGCTTCGGGAAGGAAGCCGAGCTTCTGATTCGATTGACCCAGCCCTACTCCGGTCAGACCGCCGCTGCCGACCGCAAGCTTGGACTGCCGGGGCTGGTGATCCGCATCGCGAGCCGCCTTCGTGGAGGCCAGCCTTACCGCCAGCCAGTGGTAACGCGGATTGGTGTTGATCACCTCTTCCGTCAGGCCGAAGAAGGAGGTCACGCGAATCAGCCGGTAAGGCTTCTGGATGATGAAGCCGACGCCCAGCAGGGCCACAAGGCAAAGTGTGAGGTAGAAGTAGCGGCGCTCGATGCCGGCTACGTAGAAGATGATCACAGCCGGCGCCAGGATGATGGCCGCTGTGCCTAGGTCGCCGTAGCCGATCAGAAGTGTCAGCCCGCCGACTACGAGAGCCGTTGGGATGATCGTGTAGCGGCTATTGATGATGTCGCCTTGACGCGAGACAAACCAGGCGAGAAACAGGATCAGCACCGGCTTCGCGATCTCACTTGGCTGGAACTGGCCCAGCCCGGGAAGCCTGTACCAGCGGTGCGCCCTCGGATCGGCGACAATTACTCCAACCAGCAGCATGATGGTGATGCCCAGGGGAATCAGGATCCAGAGAGGGTGCTGCAGTTTCCGGTAATCCATCCGCTTCAACACCAGCATGGCCGACACGCCGATGAGCGCGGCCACCAGTTGCCGTGCCGCAAACTCCCAGGTCTGCTTGTTGTAGTTCACCTCGGCCACTACCGAAGATGCACTGTAGACCATCATGAGGCCGAACAGCAGAATCAGCATCGTTGCGCCAAACAACTTCCAATCGGTTCGGATGCAGGTGGACATCGTCTAGTTCTCCAACTCTTTTACTAAGTGTTTGAAGACTCTGCCTCGTTCTTCATAGCCAGAAAACTGATCAAAGCTGGCACAGGCCGGCGCCAGTAAAACTGTGTCGCCCGGTTGGGCTTCCCGATGTGCGAGCGCCACGGCATGGGCAAGATCCCCACAGCGCTCCAGACGTACCGCATCGCCCAGGTGTGCCGCGATTTTCTCAGCCGCGGCCCCAATCAAGAGCGCTGCCTTTGCCCGGTTGTGTAGGAGGTCGCGTAGCGTAGTGTAGTCGCTGTTCTTGTCTTTGCCGCCGAGAATGACCCACAGGCCGTGGTCGAACGATTCCAGCGCCTTCACCGTGGCATCCACATTGGTCGCCTTGGAGTCGTTGAAATAGGCGGCGCCGTTGACGGTCCGGACATACTCAATCCGGTGTTCGACACCTGGAAACGTCATGACCCCTTCGCGGATCGAGGCCAGTGGTGCTCCTGCCAGATGGGCCGCGCACGCGCCGGCCAGAACGTTTTCGAGGTTGTGGCGTCCACGCAGCTTCACTTCAGAGACCGCCATGAAGGGAACTCCGTCAGCCGTCAACTGGTCACCCTCGCGATAGAAGCCTGGCTTCACGGCCCCACCCGCGTGGAACCAGCGAACCTGAGCCGCCGTCAGCTTCGCGTAGGCTACGGTGGGTTCGTTCTCCGCATTGAGGACGGCGAAATCAGAGCCGGTTTGATTGCGGAAGATCCGTGCCTTGGCCGCGGCGTAGTTCTCAAAGGACCCGTGCCGGTCCAGGTGGTCCGGCGTCACGTTCAATGCAGCGGCGATCTTCACATGCAGCGTGTCCGTCGTCTCCAACTGGAAGCTGGAGAGTTCCAGGACGTTCCACTTTCCGTCGCTGGAATCGTTCACCATGGACGCCAGCGGGGTGCCGATGTTGCCGCCTACCTGGCAGGGAATACCGGCCGTTTCGAGGAGATGTCCGACCAGCGCCGTAGTCGTAGTCTTGCCATTGGCGCCGGTGATGCCGATGATCGGGCCGCGCAGAAACCAGGATGCCGCCTCGACGTCGCCAACCACCTTGACGCCACGAGCTGCTGCTTCTTCAAATAGCGGACGATTGGGCGTTACACCCGGAGAGAGCACGGCCAGATCGCAGCCGGCGAGGGCTTCGGGTCCCTGGGGGACAAACTCCACTCCGAGGTCCGGCAGGTCCGCCGGAGCCTTCACATCTGATGCCCGCACCACGGCTCCGTGGGCGTGCAGTAATCCGATCGTCGCCAGACCGGACTTGCCCATGCCGAAGACTGTTACGCGAGCTCCTTCAATGTTCATGATTCCTTAC
This sequence comes from Paludibaculum fermentans, assembly GCF_015277775.1. Classification (NCBI taxonomy): domain Bacteria; kingdom Pseudomonadati; phylum Acidobacteriota; class Terriglobia; order Bryobacterales; family Bryobacteraceae; genus Paludibaculum; species Paludibaculum fermentans. Next base: position 4,403,520 of record NZ_CP063849.1, on the reverse strand, counting down.
CGCAGTTTCAGTGTCGTGAGTGCGAACAAGGCCATCACGAGCCCGGCGATCCAGAAACGGACGACCACCTTCGTTTCGTCCCAACCCTTCTTCTCAAAATGGTGATGGATCGGTGCCATCAGGAACACTCGCTTCCCTCTGGTCTTGAAGCTCACTACCTGGATGACCACGCTCAACAACTCAATGACATACACACCGCCGATGAAGATCAGGAGAATCTCCTGCTTGATCAGCACCGAAACGATGCCCAGGCTGCCGCCCAGGGCAAGGGAGCCGACGTCCCCCATGAATACTTCCGCTGGATGAGCGTTGTACCAAAGGAAGCCGAGCGACGCACCTGTCAGAGAAGCGCAGAAGATAGTCAACTCGGCCGTGCCCGAAAGCCGTGTCAGGCCGAGATAGTGCGCGAACTGAGCATGGCCGCTGACATAGCTCAGGATTGTCATTGCCCCGCTGGCTACAATCATCAGGCCCGCCGCCAGCCCGTCCAGCCCATCCGTGAGGTTCACGGCGTTCGACGAGCCCACAATGACGAAGAATAGGAAGCCGAAGAAGAAGATGAACGCCAGCGGATAGGTCCAGGGATTGCCCAGCAGCCCTGGAATCAGCAGATTGGGCTTCACGTTCTTGAGAAACGGCACGTTCATGGCTGTGTCGTACAGCCCCTTGGAATGCAGGACCAGCAGCCAGACCCCAAGGCAGACCATCATGAGAATCTGCAGCAGCAGCTTCTGCCTTGCCGTTAATCCCAGGTTGCGGGCCTTTTTCACCTTTGCGTAGTCGTCGAGGAAACCGATGATCCCGTAGCTGACCAATCCGAACAAAGCCACCCACACGTATGGGTTTCGCAGATTCGTGAAAAGTAAGGTTGGGATGATGACCGAGGTCAGAATCAGCAGCCCGCCCATGGTCGGAGTGCCTGCCTTCTTCTGATGGCTCTCAGGCCCCTCTTCCCGAATGTGCTGGCCGATCTGAAGCGACTGCAGGCGCCGGATGAACCATGGCCCAAGCAGAATCGAGAGCAGCAGGGCCGTAATGCTGGCCGCAAGTGTACGAAACGTCACGTATCCGAAGATGCGAAACGGCGTGAACTGCGGAAACAGTTGCTCGTACAGCAGCCAGTACAGCATTTTTAGTTGAGAAACTCCTGTAACGCCAGCTCGACGCGGGTGCCGCGTGAGCCTTTGAACAAGAGAGCATCACCGCTCTCCGCCAGCGTCTTGACGAAACGGCCCGCTGCCGAGGGCTCCGGGAAAAAATGCGCGGCGCCGGGCGCTAACCCGGCGTCAAGTCCTGCGTCGACCAGATGCCTTGCGGCGCCGCGAATCCCTACAAGCACAGAAATCCCGCGCCGGGCCGCGTACGTACCAACTTCCCGGTGCAGGTCCTCGGACCAGCGTCCAAGCTCCAGCATCTCGCCCAGAACCGCGATGCGCCGTTTGGCCGGAGTATCGGCCAGCAGGTCCAGCATCATTTTGGCGGCCTCTGGATTCGAGTTATAACAGTCGTCCCAGATCACCATGCCGCGGCTCTCGATGCGCGCCAGGCGCATCTTCGGAGCCTGCAGCGAGGCGATGGCATCCTTCAATCCGGTCAGATCCATCTTGAGTGCTTTTGCCGCAGCCAATGCCGCCAGCGCAGCCATCAGGCCGCCGCGTGCAGGCAGGGGACAAAAAAATGAGCCCACGTCCGCGACATCAAACTTCGAGCCCTCAGGGAGGAACTCAAGGTTTGAGGCCCGGACGTGGGCTGCCTCGATGGAAGAAAACTCACTGGTGCCGTAGAAGATCGTCCGGCCGGGGTGCTGTGCGGCGAAAGCGCGCACGCGCTCGTCATCGCCATTCAACACGGCAATGCCATCCGGGCCGAGACTCTCAATAAGCTCGCGCTTGGCCAGCGCAATCTGCTCAATCGAACCCAAATTCTCGATGTGAGCGGAGCCCACATTGATCACCACCGCGATATCCGGCTTGGCGATGCGGGCCAGTTCCGCGATCTCGCCCGCGTGGTTCATGCCGATCTCCAGCACGGCGACTTCTGTATCGCCGGCGAGATTCAGGATGGAGAGCGGCAACCCGATGTGGTTGTTGTAATTGCCCGCCGTCTTGCCTACGCGGTACAGGGTGGACACCACTGCGGCCGTCGCGTCCTTCGTGGTCGTCTTCCCTGCGCTGCCGGTGATCGCCACCACCACGCCACCCCAGCGTTCGCGCTCCGTTGCGGCCGTCTGTTGAAGCCAGGCCAACGAGTCGGAAACAACTAGCTGCGGTCCGCCGCCCTCAATGAAGCGCTCTACCACGGCTGCCGCGGCGCCGCGTTCGAAAGCGGTCAAAACGTGATCGTGGCCGTCGTGATTGGGGCCTTGGAGGGCAACAAACAGGGCTCCAGGCTCAATCGCGCGAGTATCGGTACTGACGGAAGTACAGTGTGCGCCGGCGACGAGGAGGTTCATGCGCGCGCCTCGCTCTTCGGTACATACCCAAAGCCTTCCAACACCCGGCGGGCTGCCACGCGGTCGTCAAAATCGATCGTCCGGTCGCGCAGCACCTGGTAGGTTTCGTGTCCCTTGCCGGCCAGCAGGACAATATCACCCGGGCGGGCCTCGGAAATGGCCAGCCGGATCGCTTTCTCGCGGTCGGGTTCCACGACGTGTTTGGTGTCAAAGCGCCGTACGCCGACCAGGGCGTCGTTGATGATGCTGAGAGGATCCTCGCTCCGCGGGTTGTCGCTTGTGACCACCACATAGTCGCTCATCTCAGCCGCGGCCTGGCCCATCAGTGGACGCTTGGCCCGGTCCCTGTCGCCGCCGCAGCCGAACAGCGTGATTACGCGCTTGGGATTCAGCGCCCGCGCGGTGGCGATAGTGTTTCGCAGGGCATCGTCGGTGTGGGCGTAGTCCACTACGACCAGGAACGGCTGCCCGGCATCCACGCGCTCAAATCGTCCGGGCACCGCCGTGCAGGACTCCAGGCCCTCGGCGATCTGCTGCGCCGTCAGGCCCAGGCTCAGCCCCACGGCAAATGCGCCCAGCAGGTTGTAGACGTTGATCAGCCCGCAAAGCTTGGACGCGATATGCTGCCGGCCACCGGGAAAGCGCACGTCGAACCGCAGACCGTGGAAGCCCGCGTCAATGTTCTCGGCCTTCACATCGGCATTGTTCTTGAGGCCATAGGTCAGCCGCTTGGTCTCCGGCTGCAGGGGGATTTGCTTGCCCCAGGAGTCGTCCGCGTTGATGACCGCGAATTTGGGAGCCGGGCCACCGCTGCCCTGGAACAGTAGTACCTTCGCCGCGAAGTACTCTTCCATCGTGCCGTGGAAGTCCAGGTGGTCCCGGGTCAGGTTGGTGAACAGAACCGTGTGGAATGTCAGGCCGGCGACGCGCCGGAGGGCCAGTGCGTGGGACGAAACCTCGAAAGTGAAGTTGGTGCCGCCGGCCCGTCTTACCTCGTCCATGAGGCGCATCAGATCGAGCGAATCAGGTGTTGTATTAACGGCGGGCCGCTCTTCCCCTGCAACCCGGTACAGGATGGTCCCAACCATTCCTGTTGTCCGGCCTGCGTGTCGCAGCATGGCATCAACGCAGTAGACCGTCGTTGTCTTGCCATTCGTGCCCGTCACTCCAACCAGCGCGAGGCTCTCGTCCGGAGCGCCATAGAAGCGCCGGCTCATCGCCGCCAGGGCGGCTCGGCCGTGTTGGACTTGGATCCAGAGCCCGTCGAAATCGTCCGGCTTCGCCAGTTCCGAAACAACCCCCAATGCTCCTGCCAGCAGCGCTTGCGCTGCGAACGCACGGCCGTCTGCCTTGGCGCCGGGAAAGGCGAAGAAGAGGTAGCCGGGCTTCACCCGGCGGGAGTCGTACTCCAGCCCGGCAACGTCAAGCCCGTAGGCTTCGAGTGCGAGGGCGGCGCCAAGCGGAACACCAGAGATGAGGTCAGATAGCTTCATTGCGCGGCCGAGAATTCAACCTGGATGCGTTCACCGCTGGACAAAATCGTCCCGGGTGCCGGCTTCTGGACTCGGGCCTTGCCCCGGCCTACAATCTCCACCGGCAGTCCGAGCGTTGCTGATTGCCGTAGGACCGCAACCACTGCCATACCGCGAAAATCTGGGACCTTGGGGCCCACCAGCAAGGGGGAGAACGGCTTGGCTTCGGGTTCCTGGTCAGCAGCCTGGAGCTTCTTCTTCTCCAGCTCTTCCTTCTCCTTCTCCTTTTCCTTCTTGAGCGCCTCGGCCTTGGCCACGCGGTTCTCAGGCAATTCGTCTGTTTCCGCCGGGGTCAGGGGCTTGGGCTGAATATCGGATTCGGGGCGGTCCTTGGGGACCTGGAGCACTCGCAGTGCGGTTTCCGTCACCTTCGAGAAGATTGGCGCGGCCGCGATGCCGCCCTGTTTCGGCGTCCGGTTCAAGGTGACAACTACGACCACCCTGGGATTCGTGACAGGTGCGAATCCAATGAACGATGAGTTGTGGCGGTTCTGCCAGGCGCCATTCTCGAAGATCTCGGCCGAGCCCGTCTTGCCGCCCGACGAGTAGCCGGGGATTGCTGCGCGCCGGCCAGTGCCTTCTTCCACGACGCTCTCCATGATGCGGCGGATTGTGAAGGCCGTCTCAGGGCGAATCACACGAATCGGGTTCTTGAACTCAATCGGGACGTTCTGGATATGGCCATCATCGGTCGGTCGCGACTTCTTCAGGACAATGTGCGGATTCACCAGCAAGCCGCCGTTGGCAATGACGGAAACCGCGCGCGCAAGCTGGATTGCCGTGGCGCCTACTTCGTGTCCAAATGCAATGTACTCGTGGGAAGCCGGTGACCAGCACCAGCGGTCCTTCGAGTCTTTGCACTCCAGATGGCGCAGCAGGCCGCGCGATTCCGCCGGGAGTTCGATGCCGGTCTTTTCCCCGATTCCGAAGCGCTTCAGATAGTCGTAGAGCGTCTTTGGGCCGGAGGCGATTGAGATCTTGGCGACACCGATGTTCGAGCTCTTGATCAGAATCCCAGCCACGTCCATGTTGCCCATGCGGTGCAAGTCGTGAATCGCCCGGCGCCCCGGGCGTGCGAACGAACCGTTCTCACAGAAGATGCCCGATGACGGCGTGAACCGCCCCGAATCGATGCCCATGGTGACCGTGATCATCTTCATCACGCTGCCGGGCTCACAGGGGATCTGTACGGCGATGTTCTTGTGGCGCGCCTCGGCTTCCTCCGGCGTGGGCTGCTCGTGCCTGGGGTCAAATGTCGGGTAGTTGGCCAGTGCCAGCACTTCACCGGTTTGAGGATCCATCACGATGACCGTTCCGCTGGACGCCGCCGCCTCTTTGACGCCTTCGGCCAGGAACTCCTCGGCATCGTGCTGGATGACGCGGTCGATGGAGAGGGTCAAGTTCGTCCCCTGGACGCTCTCTTCACTCACCCAGCTGACATAGCTGTCCTGGCGCGAGCCGGTCAGCACCATCATCTTGCCGGGCTTGCCCTGCATCTCGTTGTTCAGTTTCTGCTCCAGGCCGGCGTTGCCGTTGCCTTCCGAATCCAAACTTCCGATCACATGGGCGCCGGTGAGGCCGTTGGGGTATTCCCGCTGGTGGTCCGGCAGAATCTCGATGGGCAGCGTGCGGCGCAACGGCTGCAGTCGGTACTTCTCGTCTTCCGTCAAATGCCGTTTGATGACGAGGAACCCGCGTCCACGGGCCTTCTTCGCGCCTCTGTCCTGGTATTCCGCAATCTTATTCGCCAATTCCGTGGAGTTCAGGTTCAGGGCCGGGGCTACGATCGCGCTGAAAAACTGAGGATCGGCCACCCGCTGCGGGTTGACCACTACCGATTCCGTCCTGACGCTGATGGCCAGGGGAATGCCCGTACGGTCGAGGATCTCGCCTCGATCCGCCGGGATCTGGATCCTATGCTGGTGTTGGGCTTTGGCCGCTCTGACGAACTCGTCGTGCTTCAGGACCTGCAGGTAGCCGAGGCGCCCCACAATGAACACGGCCCAGATGAACACAATTCGGCCAACCAGGATGACACGTTTGGACGCGCGGTCGCCTACCGGATTCTCCATAGCTGCCTCGTGCGGGTGGGGGCAGGCCGCTTAATGGCGGGTGCCCAGTGACGCAACAGCGCCTTTCGATGGAGGTGCGAAGATTACCGCCGCCGCCGCGGGGGTCGTGAAATTGTGTCCGGCATACTGCTCCAGTTGGCTGGGGCTGACGAGCGCCGCCTGGCGGCTGCGCAGCACGCGCAATTCGTTCGTCATCCGGTCACGGTCGTGCTTCAACTGTTCCATTCGGTGGCTTGCCAGCAGCGTGTATCCCCCGGGCAGCAGCATGGCAATCAGCAGCAGGCTTGCGGTGAGCACACCACCGGCCATCCCGACACTCGCCAACCAGTCCTTTTTGTCCACCAGACGGACAACCGTCGTGTTATCGATCGACTTTACGTACAGGTGGATCTCTTCTTTCGGCAGTCGGCGCAGCCGAAAGTCCGTTGCGTTTCCCCTCCGGGCAGCGGCGCTGCTCATAGCCTTCCCCGCCGCCAGCCAATCAAACAATGCCGCGAGGCTTGTCATGGAATTGAATCTCCCTCTCCTAAACCAAAAACAGCTAGTTCATTTCCAGCGCCCGGAGGACAGCACTCCGTGAAGCTGAATTCTTTCTTGTCTCTGCATCACTCGGCCTGACCACGTGCTTGGTCAGGATTCGGGCCCGGCTCTGTCGGCCTAGATCCCGAAATACGGTCTTTACCTTTCGGTCATCAATTGACTGGAAGGCAATCACTACCCAACGCCCGCCTGGCGCCAAACACCCAGGCGCCTGCTGCAGCATCGCGTCCAACTCGCCCGGTTCGTCGTTGACAGCCATCCGTAACGCTTGAAACACCCGCGTGGCCGGATGCAGTTTTCCGGACCGTGGCACGACCGATTGAACGACATCCGCCAACTGGCCGGTGTCCCTGATCGGCCGTGCTCGGACCAGAGCTCTGGCAATTCTCTCTGCCGGGTGCCTCCTTTCTTCGCCCAGGCTCATGAACAGCTGGGCAAGTTCTCGTTCGGAAGTCCGGTTCAACACGTCGGCAGCTGTGATTTCCTGCTGCCTGTCCATGCGCATATCCAAGGGAGCTGCCTGCATAAAGGTGAATCCCCTGTGCGGGGAAGTCAGCTGCATACGGCTCACACCAAGGTCCGCAAGAATTCCATCCACCTTCTCTATCCCTATTGCGCGGAGCGTCTCCGTCAACTGCGAGAATGCGCTCTGCCGGAAGGTAATCCTGTCCAGGCAGTCTTCGCAGTTCTGTTTCGCCAGCTCCAGCGACTCCGCGTCGCGATCCAGCGAAATCACCCGGCCGGTGGTCAACTGGCGCGCGATCGCCCCGGTATGCCCGCCCAAACCGCATGTCAAATCCGCATAGGTTCCCTCGGGGCGTATCGCCAGGAACTCCAGCGATTCGCCAAGCATGACTGGAAAATGTCCCATGCCGTCTCACAACCGGAAACCTTTCGCCTTCGCCGCCTTCAAGCTTTCTTCGATCTCCGCCATCAGGCGAGCCTGCTCGGTCTTGTGCTGCTCTTCGGAGTAGATACTGATCACGTCTCCGTCAAACCGCAGGTAAACCGACTTGTCTTCCAGGCCCAACAACTTCCTCAACGACTGGGGAATCGTGATGCGGCCCTGCGGATCCAGGTCCACATCGGCGCCGAACATGTCCCCGTACTTCGCCATCGTTTCCAGCAGGGCGGGTTCCTCACTCAGCAGTTCGAGATTGCGTTCAAAGCTGCCATTGCAGTAAATTCGAGCCATGCCCTCGTACATCGTGGCGAACAACGTCTTATCTATCAGCGCTTTCAGGTATTCCTGGTACTTCGCTGGCAGCTTCAAGCGCCCCGCCCCGTCTACCCGGGCGGCGTGGAAGCCACGAGGGTTGCGAGGTGTCAAAACTGCTTCGGCTTGAGCCATTTTGGTCCGAATACGACTTTTCTGGTCCGAATCGGACCATAGACGTATCCTAAACCCTCGTACTGTGCCGCGCAAGCCCTTTTTGAACCTTCAAGCGGAACTTTAAGCTTCTCCTTTTCTTCGCTTTAAGGGCCTGTGTGTGAATCCCACCTCCTCATATAGGTGGTGTTGTTGGAGGGGGCCTCCCGGATTTGCTAGTCTGACTCTTGTGTCAATAAAGCTCTACGACCTCGACCCCGGTCCGGAAACGCCCGAACTGGTCCGAATGATCGTTGAAATCCCGAAGAACTCCGCTAACAAGGTGGAGTATGACGGGAACCTCGGGCTGTTCCGGTTGGACCGGACCCTCTACTCCCCCATGCACTATCCCGGCGATTACGGGTTCATCCCCGGAACGCTGGCCGAGGACGGTGACCCGCTGGACGTTCTGACCCTCGTCAATGAGCCAAGCTTCACCGGTTGCCTGATTGAGGTCCGGCCCGTCGGCGTCCTGGATATGGTCGACCGGGAGGAGCAGGACCAGAAGATCATTGCGGTCCCGACCAGGAATCCGCGCTACGACCAGATCCATACGATGGACCAGGTTTTCCCGCACGTGCGTCGCGAGCTTGAGCACTTCTTTAGTATTTACAAGGAGTTGGAGGGGAGAGTCGCGACCACTCACGGCTGGGGCGGTCCGCGCGAAGCCCGCCGCTGCATCGTCGAGGCGCGCCAGCGGTATCTCGACTCCAAGGCCACTCCCGAGCCTTTGGCCGAGGGTATCTAGTCCGTACTATTCACCGAAGAGCGGCAGGATCGGCGGTTGTTCCGGTTCCAGCGGGATCAGTGCGTCGGCGTTCGGGTCATGAGCTTTGTATCTGGCCAGAGCGATGTCCCGGCGGCGCACCGCGTAGCAGTAGGCGCAGCCGTGCGGGCAGGTGTCATACGCGCCGATATCCCTGGATTCGTGGCAGGCGCAACCCGGGCGGTTGCCCTTTAGAGGAATGTCCAGATTCAGTCCCGCGATCGCACTCAGACGCCGGGCATCCACACACCGTGCCTCCTCCACACTGCTGGACAAAAACTGAGGCTGTGTACAAATAGTTAGCGACATGCCATGGGCCCGGGCGGTGCCGGCGAGTTCTTCCAGCAATTCCGTCTTCCTGGAATGGTCCGGATCGGACCATTCGAACCCATGTCGCTCGCCCGCGGCGTCCAGATTCCTCTCGCTCTTCTTGTAGATCGTGGCGAAGCTCACGGTGACTTCATCGACGGCCCCCTGGAGCGATGATGCGAGTTCAGCGAAGTTCCTGCGGTGGAACTCCAACGAGGTCACATCCGTGCACACAATCGGGTCGTACCGCCAGACCGGGCACTTCGGGTGGACCTCCGCGCTCAGGCGGCGGATCTGCTCAACTGCCTTGCGTGGGTCAATCACCGCGGCTTCTAGTGATTTCGGGTAGTTCGTTACGGTGAACTGGACCACAAACGGACGGCCAAAGCTTTGGATCTCGGCCAGCCTGTTCAGGCAAGGCCCGAAGTTCCGCGTCCAGAAAACGAAGCCAGTGACTCTCTCGGGACGAAGGTCGATCCGCTGCGCACGGCCCGAGTAAGGATTCTTGACGCGGCAGTATCCTGCTTCCAGCCTGGCGAAGAACCAGTCACTATAGAACGCTGGAATGTCGGTGCGATAGCTGGCGGAGATGATCATGCCAATGGGACCGCCGGTCCACCGGAATGGCTACTCGCCGCGAAACGCGGCAGTCAGCTTCCGCCAGGTTTCCGGGAGCTCTTCCGGCATGATCCGCGTTTCCCCGATGGTGGTCATAAAGTTGGCGTCGCCTGCCCATCTTGGCAGGACGTGCATATGCAGATGGCCAGCCACGCCTGCTCCGGCGCACTCACCGAGATTCATGCCCGCGTTGAGACCCTGTGGCCTGTAGACAGCACGCAAATGGTGCACGGCCGCACGGGTGAGTTGCATCAACTCGGCGGAAGTCTCCTCGGGGAGGTCCTCCAGGCTGGCAATATGAGCATAAGGGGCCACCATCAGGTGGCCCGTTGTGTAAGGGTAAAGATTCAACAGTACGAAGTTGTGCAGTCCACGATGGAGGATGAGATTCTCTTCGTCACGCTGCTCGCCGGACTTCACACAGAAGATGCAAGCGTCGGATTGAGAAGCCTTACTCACGTAGCGATAACGCCAGGGACTCCACAAACGATCCATCGCCTAGGGGACCCGGCTCTACAGTTCCGGAGCCGGCGTGGCGGCGGGCGTTTCCGTGCCCTCGTCGTTCACCAGGTCTTTCAGCTCTTTGCTGGGCTTAAAATACGGAATCCGCTTGGCCGGCACATCCACCCGGGCACCGGTCTTCGGGTTGCGGCCTACCCGCGACTGGCGTTGCCGAGTGCGAAAACTGCCAAATCCCCGGATCTCGATTTTGTCGCCTTCGCGCAAAGCCTTCACCACGCTGTCGAAAATCGCCTCGACAATTACTTCTGATTCCTTGCGGGTGAATTCCACCACCCTGGAAACTTCTTCAATGAGATCCGCTTTCGTCATGTGTCAGTGATCCTGTCCTCTTCCCGCGCTCAAATCGCTCCTATTCCTGTGACGCGCCCTCGCTCTTGGGCGTCGTCTCGGACTCCGCCGGAGCTTCCACTTCCGGCTCGGCCGGAGTGAGGGCCTCTTCAATCTGGTGCGTCGCCTCGGTCGCTTGCCGCTGGTAATCTTCCAGCCGCTGGCGTTCCTTCTCTGCTTCCAGACTGACCACAGTCAGCCCAATCCGCTTCTCCGCCTCATTCATCTTGATGATCTTGAAGCTGAGTTCCTCATTCAAAGGAAGCGGCGGATTCTGTTCCCGCAATTCGGGGGGAATCTCTGTATTGTGGCAAAGTCCTTCCACGCCTGGTGCCAACTCGACGAACACTCCGAAGTTGACCGCGCGCGAAGGCTTACCTTTCACGATATCGCCAACCACGTGAGATTGGAAGAACGTTTCCCAAGCATCGGGCTGCAACTGCTTGATACCCAGGGAGAGCCGCCGATTGCCTGAATCGATGTTCAGGATCACCGCCTGCACCACCTGGCCCTTCTTCAACAGTTCGGACGGGTGTTGTACACGCTTCGTCCAAGACAGGTCGGAGATATGCACCAGCCCGTCGATGCCTTCCTCAATCTCAATAAAAGCGCCAAAATCTGATAGCTTCCGGACACGTCCTTCGACCACGCTGCCGATCGCATAGCGTGTATCGACAGTGGTCCAGGGGTCGGGTTCCAGTTGTTTGATGCCCAGTGAGATGCGCCGTTCCTTGGGCTTCACCTCCAGGACGACGCTCTCAACGTTATCTCCAACCCGGACTACCTTGGACGGGTGCTTCATGCGCCGCGACCAGGTCATCTCAGAGATGTGGATCAACCCTTCCACGCCCGGTTCCAGTTCCACGAACGAGCCGTAGTCGGTGACGCTCACGACGCGCCCAACCACTTTCATGCCATCGGCATAGCGGTCGTGAATGGTCTCCCAGGGGTCCGGCTGAACCTGTTTTAGCCCGAGTGAGATCCGTTCCTTGTCGTTGTCGAACTTCAGGACCTTGACAGTGATCTCCTGGCCTACCTGCAGCACGCTGGAAGGATGGGCCACGCGGCCGTGGGACATGTCGCTGACGTGCAGCAGCCCGTCAATACCACCCAGATCGACGAAAGCGCCGTAATCCGTGAGATTCTTGACGACGCCCGTGATCAGGTCTCCCTCATGGATGTGGTCGAGCAGGGAGGTCTTGCGGACGGTGAGCTCGTCTTCCATTGCCGCCTTGCGCGAAACCACCACATTGTTTCGGCGACGGTTTAACTTGACGACCTTGACGACAATGTCCTGTCCGATGAACGCATCCAGATTGTGCATTGGACGCACATCCACCTGGGTGCTGGGCATGAAGGCCACTACGCCGACATCCACGCTAAGTCCGCCTTTGACCCGGCCGAGTACGCGGCCGGACATCATGAGACTCTCGCGGAATGCCTTCTCCAGTGTGTCCCAGGCTCGAATCCGGCTGGCTCGCTCGTGGGAGAGGGCTATATAGCCTTCCATCTCACGGCGGCGATCCACCATCACTTCGATGGTGTCACCCGGTTGAACCACAATCTGGCCGTCTGGTGTGGAAACCTGCTCAAGCGGGACACACCCCTCCTGCTTCAGCCCGACGTCAACGATGACGCCCTGAGGGGTGATCTGCAGGACGTGCCCCATCAGTACCTCACCCTCGGCGGGTGGTGCGAGATGGCTGTAGTCGTCGAGCAGTTGCTCGTAGCTTTCCTCGCCGCCGGCGGGAATCTCCGCCGGACGGTCGTCCTGGTTGCTGGTCATGCCCCAGTCTCCAAAACCGCCTCAATTCCGCAGTCTGCGACGATCATCGTCCAGGGAAGCGAGCCGCAATTCGATAGTCCAACCGCGCAGTCAGCGTGTTGGCCCCTCGGATTTCGGCGAATCTTCCGGATCGAACTCGCCACAGGTGCGTGTGCACCCCCCGGCTTCCACACAAACCGTTGAAAGTGCGACACTTCAGAACTATAGCCGAGCCTGGAATGCTTGTCAACCGCGCTCCGGCCGTCGATTTTCTATTTCTCTCACCGCTTTGGCCGTCCAGGATTCAGACGAGCGCCGGTTCCGGCAGCGTGGACTGCGGCCGGGCGAGGACATACGGACCCTCCGGCAGGACGGCGACCTCTGCTCCGGAACCTACTTCGGAACGGAGCGCCTGAAACGCGCTGGCAGCGCTGGGGAACAGTTTGCCCCAGATGTTTGCGTGGTATTCCGGCGGCAATCCAGGCGTGTACCACCAGACCCGGTGAGAGGCCACTACCATGGCTAGTTTCTCCAACTGCCACTGGTCGATAGTCACAGGAGTATTCGAAATTGTTTCGAGAAACGCCTGCGGGTCGGGGAACTCCTTCATTAGACGGGAGAACTCAGGAGCACCGGCACCCTCGTCACAGGCTGCCATCAATAGGATGATCCCGCCTGGTTTCACAATATGCGACGCTGCCGTCACCCCTTTCACACCCTGGTAAAAGGTCAGATCCAGCGGATAACCGGCCGCCGAAGTAATAGCCGCGTCGACCCTCCCTGGAATCCACTGAGTGGTACTTGCCCTGACGAAGGCGATGCCCTCGGCGTGGGCCTGCCGCGGTTCGCCGGCAAAGGCCGCTGCGATCTTCCGTCCCTCGGAAAGCACTACGTCGAACACGAAATCATGCCCCGCCATTTGAGCGATTTCCAGAAGTTCCTGGTGCAGAGGGTTCTGCTCGACCGACCCCTCGACGGCTCTCGCGTCTCGCATGAACCGGGGACTATGCAGGTTCTTGATCGTCTCCTGGTAGGCCAACCCCGGGGCGATCAGCTTCCGGCCGCCGGAGAAACCGGCCATCAGGTGCTGCTCGATGAAGCCCAACGTGATGCGCAACTCGGCGTCCACGAAACGACGATCGACGAAGACTGGCGTGCCGGACTTCGTCACGCCCAGCTCGCGGTGATCCGCGAGTTCGCGCGCATTGTGATTCACGATCGGATAATTGGCCGCGATCTCAGCCCCGAGGATCTCGACGATCTCTGATTCCGTCGCCTGACGGTGCAGGCCGGTCGCAATCAGAATGGTCGTCCGGATCTTGGGGATACCTGCTTGCTCCAAACGCGCCAGCAGTGGCGGCAGTGTGCGCCTGTTCGGCGCCGGCCTGGTGATATCACAGACGGAAATCGCCGCGCTGTGCCGGCCGGCCGCCAATTCCACGAGCGGCGGACAGCCGATCGGATGATCCAGCGCGTCTGCCAGCATCGAGGCTTCGTCAGTTGAGGCCTCTGCCCAGCGGGTCTCCAATACACGGTATTGAGGGCCTTCCGGCAGGTCCACGCTGAGGCCCGTCTTGCCGAAGGCGAAATCCGTTCGCATATGTGCAACGTATCACAACATGGATTCACTTCCCCTTTGAGTGCCGATTCCTGGAACCGAATCCGGTTTGGCTCGTCAATTGCACTGTAAGCGTCATGATCAATTTATCGGGGGTGCCTATGTTGGTCGGAGGAGTGATCACAGCGTTGCTGATTCTGGGGCTGTTCTTCTCAATGCTTGGTTCGTCGCCACGCAGCGAGCGCTAGTCCTGTTCTGTCGCCGGTTGGCCGTTTAAGAAACACCCAGTGACCGTTTGGGACACAAAGTCCCGCTACAATAGCCTGCATGGTTCGCGGGCTCATCCTTTGGTACCTTCTCGCTTTCCCTTCGTTCGCACAGACGTACGATCTGCTGATACGGAACGCCCATATCGTGGACGGCGCCGGAGATCCCTGGTTTCTGGGTGACGTTGGGGTGGAGGGAGACCGCATCGCAGCGGTGGGCCAGCTTCGGGATGTGTCCGCGAAGTTTACAGTTGATGCCACGGGGTTGACGCTCGCGCCTGGTTTTATCGACACGCACAGCCACGGACTGCGCGGGATTCAAGCCACGCCCACCGCCGAAAATCTGATTCGCCAGGGTGTGACCACCATCATCGAAGGTCCCGACGGCAGCTCGCCGTTACCTATTCGCTCGTTTCTGGATGGGATCACCGGCCATGTGGGCGTGAACTTCGGTCTGCTGGTAGGGCACGGTACCATCCGGTCCAAGGTGATGGGCAGCCAGAACCGAAAGGCGACACCGGCCGAACTGGACCAGATGAAAGCCTTGGCGCGCCAAGCCATGCTTGACGGCGCGTTCGGACTGTCCACCGGTCTTTTTTACGTCCCCGGGAATTATGCCTCTACCGAAGAAGTCATAGAGTTGGGCAAAGTCGTCGGAAGGCTGGGCGGCCTGCACACCTCCCACATGCGGAACGAGGGGGCCCTCGTTCTCGACAGTGTCAGGGAAACAATCCGCATCGGTGAGGACGGACACCTCCCCACCCAGGTCACTCACCACAAGATCATCGGCAAACAGAATTGGGGGCTGAGCCGGGATACGCTCCGCCTGGTCGAAGAGGCGCGCAGCAGGGGAGTGGATGTCACGGTCGATGCCTATCCCTACACCGCCTCCTCCACTGGAATCGGAGCGCTCTTTCCCCAGTGGTCCCTCGCCGGCGGCAGCAAAGCACTAGTGGAGCGACTGGCCGCTCCCGAATCGCACGCCAGGATCAAAGCCGAAATTGTGGACAGGATCCTGAACGATCGCGGGGCCGGAGATCCCGCGAATGTAGTAATCGCCAGTTGTGGGTTCGATTCGTCACTGGCGGGCAAGAGCCTGGCTGACATCGCCCGGGCCCAAGGCCGCGACGCCACTCCCGAATCCGCTGCTGAAGTTGCCATCGAGTTGCAGCAGAAGGGCAGTTGCTCGGCGATCTACCATGCCATCAGCGAGGAGGACGTCGAGCGCATCCTCCGCTATCCGTTTACGATGATCGTCTCAGATGGAGGTATTCCCGCGTATGGCAAGGAGATGCCGCATCCGCGTAACTACGGCACCTTTGCCCGTGTGCTGGGCCGCTACGTCAGGGAGAAGAAGGTCTTGACACTGGAGGACGCGGTCCATCGCATGAGCGGACTCCCCGCCCGGCGTTTTGGTTTGCAGGATCGAGGATTGATTGGGCCTGGGATGAAGGCCGATCTGGTTCTGTTTGACCCCGCGTTGGTCTCGGACAGGTCAGACTACCTCCACCCGCACCAGTACTCAGTGGGGGTAGACTCGGTCTGGGTGAATGGAGTGGCAGCCATGCGGCAAGGAAAGATGACCGGTGCACTGGGGGGGCGGCCTTTGTACGGGCCGGCGGTGAAGCAATGATCACGGCCGATCAGGAACGCGAGTTTTACGACCGTCAATATCGCCAGTTTCTCGAGTTGCCCGATCACGCTTTGCGCATCGACCGGTCGATTCTGGTGGGGAATTGCAACAACCCCGCGCATCCGTTCTATGAGCGCCGCCGCCTCTACCTGGCGTCGATGCAAGCCCTGGAGACGGAGCCGTTTCCAGGCAAACGCGTGTTGGATTACGGCTGCGGACCGGCCGATTTCGGGGTTTGGATGGCTACGGAGAGCGCCGAAGTCACCCTGCTGGACCTCTCGCCCCTGGCTGTGGAACTTGGCCTTAAGCGGGCAAGGGCGAGCGGGGCGGCGCGTAGGGTGAAAGGCGTGGCCGCCGACGCCTCCTCGCTCGACATGTTCGCCGATAATGCCTTCGACCTGGTGTTCGCCTGTGCCTCGCTCCATCACACGCTGAAGTACCCGGGCGCGATGGAGGAGTTGGCCCGGATCATGCGGCCGGGTGCGCGCCTGGTGCTCTGTGAGACGTGGGGCGGGAATCCCTTGCTGGAGGCGGCCCGGCAATGGCGGGCACGCGTGGAAGGCGAACTCGAGGAGCAAGGCGAAGATATCATTCTCTCGAGTAAAGAATTGAAGCTGCTGGAGGCGCACTTCGGCGACATCCGGGTGCAGCATCTGAACCTGCTGGCGATGGGCAAGCGGCTACTGCGCGGTAAGTTCGAGAAATCCTGGGCGAGGGCCGCGGTGTCCGTGCTGGAAAAAACAGACCGGGCGGTGATCACCATCTGCCCGCCCCTGAAAGACTGGTGCGGGGAGGCGGTGATCACCGCCCGGCGTTAGCAGCCTGCCGGCCGCTACTTGACTTCGAGGATGTCTTTTTCCTTGCCCTTGGCGAGTTGATCGATCTTGGTGATGTAGGCGTCGGTCAACTTCTGTGTTTCTTCATGGCCGCGGCGGTCTTCGTCCTCGCTGATCAGCTTGTCCTTGACCAGCTTCTTGATGGCTTCGTTGGAATCGCGGCGAACGTTGCGCAGGCGGACGCGATGTTCCTCTGCGACATGATGAAGATGCTTCACCATATCCTTCCGGCGCTCTTCCGTCAGCGTTGGAATGGGCACGCGGATCTGCTTGCCGTCGTTAGACGGGTTGAGGCCGAGGTCCGAGCTTCGGATGGCCTTTTCGATGAGGCCCATCTGAGAAACGTCATACGGTTGGATCGTGATGAGAGTGGGCTCGGGCACGTGCAACGTCGCCACGTGGTTGATGGGCATTTGCGAGCCATAGGCTTCCACCGTGATGCCGTCGAACAGGTTCACCGAGGCTCGCCCGGTGCGCATGCTCGTCATCTCGTGCTGCAGGCCGGCGATGACTTTCTCCATCTTCGCCTTGGCGGAAGCTTCCACTTCTTTCACGTTCTGGAACTGGCCAGACGGAACTGAGGTTTGTTGTCCAGGTTTCATAGAGCGTTCCCAATAATAGTGCCGACGGGCTCTCCCATCGACATTCGCATTATATTGCCATGCGTGGTCAGGTTGAAGACCACAATCGGCATGTTGTTGTCCCGGCACATGGCCACAGCCGACGCATCCATCACCGCCAGGTTCTTCGCCAGCATTTCACTGTAGGTGACGCGGTCGTATCGCACCGCATCCGGGTGCTTGCGGGGATCCTTGTCGTAGACCCCATCCACACCTGTCGCCTTGGCGAGAATCTCCGCCCCAATCTCCAATGCCCGCAGTGAGCCTGCGGAATCTGTGGAAAAGAAAGGATTTGAGGTGCCGCCGCCGAACACGACGATGCGCCCCTTCTCCATATGGCGGATCGCCCGGCGCCGGATGTAGGGCTCGGCCACCTGCGGCATCTGGATCGCGGTCATCACCCGGGTGGGCATGCCTTGCTTCTCCAGGGCGTCCTGCAGCGCGAGGCAATTGATGACAGTGGCCAGCATGCCCATGGAGTCCGCCGTGACACGGTCCATCTGGCGGGCCGCGGCGGCGACCCCGCGGAAGAAGTTGCCGCCACCCAACACGATGCCCAGCTGAACGCCGGTATGTGCCACTTCCGCTACTTCTGCAGCCAGCGCGCGTACGCGCTCGGCGTCTATACCAAAGCTGGCGCCGCCGGCCAGCACCTCTCCGCTTAATTTGAGCAGGATTCGCTTATACCGGGGCGCCATCTTTGTTTGCTCCATGATGCCGGCGGGCTTATTCGGCGGCAGGCTCTTCCGCCGCAGCGGTTTCGCCTACCTTGAACCGGACATAAGAGGCCACGCCGATCTCGTCACCCAGTTGCTTGCCCTTGTCGGCGAGCAGTTGTGAGATGGTGACTGAGTTTTCCTTGATGAAGGGCTGATCGAGCAGGCAGACTTCCTCGTAGAACTTCGACATGCGGCCTTCGACCACCTTGTCGACGATCTTTTCCGGTTTGCCTTCCGCCAGGGCGCGCGCACGTTGAATTTCCTTCTCCTTGGCGATGTACTCTGCGGTTACATCGTCACGGGTCAGGAACTTCGGATCGGCGGCTGCCACCTGCATGGCTACATCCTGAATCAGTTCCTTGAACTCGGGGCGCTCCAGCGTGGCGGGGTTCTTCGCCGTCACGTCCACCAGCACCACCAGCTTTGAGCCGGGGTGAGTGTAGCTGCCCAGCGCGCCTGCTGCCGGATGCAGCACGAAGCGCGGAACGTTCATGTTCTCGCCGACCTTGGCGATCTTTTCCTTCAACAGCGATTCGACGTTCAGGGCGGGGCTCGAAACCGAAGGCAGCCCCTTCAGGGCTTCCGCGTCCACCGGTTTGTGCGTGAGGATGATCTGCTTGACTTCCTCAACCAGGCTCTTGAAATCGTCGGTTTTGGCAACGAAGTCGGTTTCGCAGTTCACTTCCACCAGCAGTCCGAGATTCACTTCGGGGCTGATATGGAGGCCAATCAGGCCTTCCTTCGCCGTGCGCGACGCCTTCTTGGCGGCGGTGGCTAGGCCGCGCTTGCGCAGGATCACCTGTGCCTCGTTAAAGTCGCCGTTGGCTTCGACCAGGGCCTTCTTGCATTCCATCATGCCCGCGCCGGTCATTTCGCGGAGCTGTTTGACTAGTTGCGCAGTGATTTCTGCCATGGGGATATATCTTTCAGATCAGTTCAGGCTGGGGACGGATGATTGGACGCGGCCCGGCTGATGCGGGCCACGTCCGGAATGAATGGGTTAGTTGGCGGCCGGAGTTTCGGCTGCGACTTCGGCGGCGGGCTCGGCCGACTTCTTCGGAAGGGAAGTGCTGGGCAGATCCAAATCCGAGATGCCTTCCGTGAGCACATCCTCGTTCAGCCTGGGGTCGACATAGTGCGCAAACTGCGACATATCTTCCACCGGGCCGTCCTCGGTCACGATTTCCTTCGGCGTGAAGTCCTGTTCGCTGGCCAGGGACCGGCCTTCCACCATCGCATCCGCGATCTTGTTCGCGAACAGGCGGATCGCGCGCAGGGCATCGTCATTGCCGGGAATCGGGTGATCCACCATGTCGGGATCGCAATTCGTGTCCACAACGGCGACGACGGGAATGCCGAGCTTGCGGGCTTCCTTGACGGCGATGTCTTCTTTGTTCGAGTCGATGACGAAGAGCATGTCCGGCAGGCCGTCCATGTCCTTGATGCCGGCGAGGTTCGACATCAGGTTCTTGCGCTCGCGCTCCATCTGGATGAGTTCCTTCTTGGTGCGCCGCTCTCCGCTGCCTTCGTCGAGGATCGCTTCGAGTTCCTTGAGCCGCTTAATCGACTGCTTGACCGTGACGAAGTTCGTCAGCAGGCCGCCCAGCCAGCGGTTGTTCACGTAATACATGCCACAGCGGGTGGCTTCTTCCAGAATTGCTTCCTGCGCCTGACGCTTGGTTCCGACGAAAAGGATCGTCTTCCCCATGGCCGCCTGCTCGCCGACAAAGCGCATCGCGTCTTTGAACAGCTTCAAGGTCTTCTGGAGGTCGATGATGTAGATCCCGTTGCGTTCGCCGAAGATATATTCTTTCATCTTCGGATTCCAGCGCTTGGTCTGGTGCCCGAAGTGAACGCCCGCTTCGAGCAATTCTTTCATTGAAATTGAGGGCAAGGTTGCTCCTTCATAGGTTCATCCGAAATGAACCGTGCTATCCGGTCGGGTTTCCGGGGGGTTGACGCAAGACCAGCCGCTCCTTACCCACCGGCGCCCAAAGCGAAATTTGCCGGTGGAGGAGCGGCTGGCCAGATGACAGAAATTCGTACAGCAGTCCGAACGCAGCCGCCCAAAGAATGAGCGGATTAGCGTTTGGAGAACTGGAAGCGGGCCCGGGCGCCCTTCAAACCGTACTTGCCACGCTCGTGCTCGCGAGCATCGCGGGTGAGGTAGCCAGCACCCTTGAGCTTGCCGCGCAGTTCGAGGTTGAATTCGATCAAAGCGCGCGCGATGCCCAAACGGACCGCGCCCGCCTGGCCGATCACACCGCCGCCGGTCGCATTCACGAGAACGTCGAACTTGTCGGCGGTCTCAGTGGTTGCCATCGGCTGGCGCACCAGCGAGCGGCTGGTGTAGGTGGTGAAGTACTCGTCCAAAGGCTTGCCATTCACGGTCATTTTGCCCGTGCCGGGACGCAGGAAGACGCGGGCCACGGCGCGTTTCCGCCGGCCGGTTCCAAGATACTGAAGCAGTGCCATTCTAATCTGTTCTCCGTCGGTTGAGCCTACTTGCCGGCGGCAAGTGCGGTGGGCTGCTGAGCCTCATGGGGGTGCTTTTCGCCGGCATAGACCTTGAGCTTGCGGTACATCTGCTTGCCCATCTTCGTCTTCGGCAGCATGCCCTTGATGGCATCTTCCACCAGCCGGATTGGCCGTGTGGCGCGCACCTTGTCGGCGCGGGTCTCCGTCAGACCGCCCGGGTAGCCCGAGTGACGACGGTAGAGCTTCTGTGATTCCTTGTTGCCGGTCAGGATGGCCTTATCGGCGTTGATAACAATGACGTGGTCGCCAGTGTCCAGGAATGGAACATAAGTCGGCTTATGCTTCCCCATCAGGATTTTGGCGGCCTTGCTGGCGACCCGTCCCAGAGCTGCCTCGCTGGCATCGAGCACGAACCAGCAGCGCATGATTTCGCTCTTGGACGGAAATTCGGTCTTCATAGACAGACGATCTCCGTTTGCGAACTACAAAACTTTAGTCTACGGATCCCAGTAGAAGTGTGTCAATCCGGACAGGCCAAGCCTATACAGACCGGGCGCACACGATGACCGGGCAGGCGCAGTCAGACCAAACTAGTATAGCAGGACAGTGGCGGAACGGTAAATCCTTACCTCAGGAGGACGGATTTCCCCGGGTTGCCCCCATAATCCCTGGATGGACTTCCACCTCGCGCAGATCAACATCGCTCGTCTGGTCGCCCCGATCGATGATCCCCGTATCTCCGGTTTCGTTCGCCAGTTGGACGAAATCAACGCCCTCGCCGAATCTTCGCCCAGATTTGTCTGGCGGCTGAAATCGGACTCCGGCAATGCCACAGACATTGCCTACTCCGACGACCCGTTCCTCATCGTCAACATGTCCGTTTGGACCTCAGTCGAAGCATTGCGTGACTATACCTACTCTTCACGCCACGTGGAGGTCTTTCGCGACCGCGCCAAGTGGTTCGAAAGAATGGAGTTGCCGCATTACTGCCTATGGTGGGTTCCGGCAGGACAAGTGCCCGGCGTCGCCGAGGGCAGGGCGCGCCTGGAACACTACCAGCGCCTTGGCGCCACCCAGCACTCCTTCTGGTTCTCGCAGCGTTTCCCCGCACCGGCCCCCGAGCAATCCCCGGCCTAAGTTGTTGTCAGAACAGCGACATCTGCTCTCCGCCCTCGGCCGGCCGGTAGATGTCGCCCCGGCCGTCCTGAAACCAGGACAACTCCCATTCGCAGTCCTTCACCACTTGCTGGTCACGCCGCTCCCTGGCGATTCCCAACAACCGGTTCATCAAGAGCGCGGACTCCATCCTTCGCCGTTCTGACGAGAGGAACAGAAATGCGCGCCGTGTGAGCTGGACCGCCACGGCCCAGTCCTGCAGCACCGCCCAATTGAGTGCTGCCTCGAGTTCAGCGATCATTTTGCGAACCAGCAGCGGTTGGTCCCGCCAATCGAGGAAGAACTCGTTCAGCGCCTCAGCGTGCCGCCAGCGCAACGCCTCTTCCGGTTGCAACGACACTCCGCCGGCGAGGCGGAACACGGTCCCACCGGAATCCAGCGAGTCGAGCAGGCCCTGTTTCACCAGCCATCCGGCCGATTCCAGCGCAACCGGACCCGGCAAGCCCGCCACTCTGCCGGCCAATTCCAGCGAAAAACCGTCGCCCCGGCACAGCGAGATCGCCCTCCACAGCCTCTCCGCCTCTTCTTCCATCAAAGGTGCCCGTTTGGCATCTTTGCGGGCCTTTAAATCAACCAGGCACGGACCGCTAATCCGGGTTGTGATCAGCAAGGAACCCAGTCCTTCCGGCGGAGCGTCGAAGGGTGCAGGGCCACGCACGTCGTCCAGAACGACCAAGACGCGGTGCGACCGCACGGTCACTCCGACTGTGGCCAGCAGGCTCTCCGGAGTTCCTTCCGCGGCGATCCCTAACTGCCATGCGATTTCCCCGGCAATCATCGACGACGGCCGGTCTCCGCAGTTGATCCACAGGACATCGCGGAAGTGCGCTCCGTGGCGCCGGGCGAACTCGTGCGCCAGCCAGGTCTTCCCACTGCCGGCCGCCTTGCCGCCAATGACCGTTGTTCCGCGACAATCCACCAGCGCATGCCGGAGCTTTTCCAGTTCTTCATCCTGGCCGCTGAACCCGGGCAGCGGCGCCAGCGAGAACGGGGTCGCCGCGTCGCGCGGGTGCAGGCTGACCACCCATCGCTCCAGGGCGCGCAGCATCTCCAGGGGGTCCTCGCTCCAGCGGAAGAAGCGCCTCCGCTCCAGGATTGCCGGATGAGGGCAGTCTTCGACGATGACGCAAGCCACCGGCGGATCTTCGTTACTCTCGACGTGCGCCAGCAGAGCGGCCCAGTCGGAACGGGAGGCTCGCTCGGGTACAGCTTCCTTCGAAAGCAGCAGCAGAATCGCGTCGTTTCCGACGCCGCCATCCCATGCCTCCGCGACGGTTGATCCAACGGCCGGCCCCAGTTCTTCCAGGGTGATCCGGCACTCCGCTCCGCCTTCCAGCCTACGCGCAAGCGTCTGCGCAATCGCCCGATCCCCGGGGGCGCAACACAGGAATAAATTGAGCACAGTTTCCTATCCTAACCGGGGCAAACCACCTGCCGCGAGCTCTTCGCATACTCCACTGCTGCCCGCATCAGGCTCAGCGCTTCCACGATCCGAGGGGCGTCCTCGAAACCATACGACAGCCTCAGCTGCCGCCGTCCCTTCACGGCGAGATCGCCGCGGGAGTGTACACAATACTCGCCCGGAATGTACAGGACGCGCGGCCGTTTCGAGCCCGCGAGTTGATCCACCTCCGGCTCACCCGTCGTCCTGGTGAGGAACTGGAAGAAGGCGGACTTCGGATGAGTCTCCACCTCGTGGAACGTGAGGTAAAAGTAGAAGCCGGCGCTGCCGCCGCGGCACTCCTCGATCGAGGGGCCCAGGTGCTCCGCGATGCCCGCCAGAACTGCCCGCGCCTTCTGGCGATAGCCCGCGTTCACCTGGCTCAACTGCTCTTCGATCTTATGACCCAACAGGTAGCTCGCCATCTCCTGTACAAACAACGGAGCGCTGAAGCCGGTGTCACTCGTTTTCTGCACGAGCGCATTCATCAGAGGCCCATCCGGACCCAGGATGTAGCCGATCCTCAGGGCGGGAGCCAGGATCTTCGACAACGTCCCTATCTCGAAGGCGATGCCGGAGCTGTCCAACGGCAAAACGGACTTGAAGGGTTCCACTGCCGGATCGTGCAGCAGCAGTTCATACGCCAGGTCGTAGATGATCGGAATTTTGCGGTGCTGTGCCTGCGATACCTCCTCCGCGACTTCCAGCAGGGCGCGCCGCCTGCGGTTGGAGAGTAGAGTGCACGACGGGTTGTTGACCGTAACAAAGTAAAAGAACGAGATCCGGTCCGCCCTGGGGCCCAAGCCGTTCAGCTTCTCGCGGAGCACCTCCAGCGACGGTCCTTCCGCATCTTCCGGCACAGCGAGGATCTCAAACCCGCGCCGCTCCATCGCTTCGGCGTAGATGTAGTACATCGGGTCCGAGGTGATGACGATCCCTTGCGGCAGCACATCGCCAAGGGCATCCAGGATGCTGGTGGCTCCGCAAGCGCCAATCGCCAGCCGCTTGCCTGCAAGGCTGGATTCCGTCAGCCCTCCCACGCCATGACCGATCAGGAAGTTGCGCAACGATGCGATCAGGTTAGCGGAGCCGGCAGGGCTCCCGTAGTTGAACGCCTGGCGGTATTTCCGTCCGTCCGCGGCGACAGCCTCCATCGCCTCACGCAGTCCCGCCACCGGGATGGTCTGCTCGTTCACATACCCGATGCCTAGGTTGATGTCGACACCGTCGCGGAAGTCGTGGGAGAACTCGGCCATCATCCGGCTCACCGGCGCCGGACTAGTCGACGCCTGCCCATAGGAAGAAAGTCGCATGTGTCTTCATCCTACCCGCTCAACGAGGCCTCCAGACGCAGCAAGGCCGGGCAGCGCTCCCTGATAGCGGGATTTCAGGGCGCTCTGCCCGGCCTTACTTCTTTCAAACAATTCTAGATGAACTTGTACTTGCCGGGAACAGGGAAATCCGGGATTTCCGGCTTCCCATCATATTTCCACTGGTCTTCCTTGGGCATCAGATCCTGTTTGGAATTCAAGATCATATCCCAAGTGATCTTCTGTCCGCTATAGGCTGATTCGCGGCCCATGATGCAGGTCAGCGTGCTGGCTGCCACTTCGAGCGATTCGTTGATGTACGGACCATCGCCGCGGATCGACTTGTACAGCTTTGTGTGCTCCAGATAGTAGCCCACGCCGCCACGAGGTTGCGTCAGTTCAATGCGGCCCTTGGCGCCTGCCACCACTTCGTTCACCTGGCCGTACAGGCCGTTGGGGAACTGACGGCAGTAGCTCGACATCCGCACACCGTTCGGGTATTCATAGTCCGCCGAGATGTGGTCGAAGATCGTGCCGTGGATCTCGTCCTTGGGGCGCCAGGCTGCGCCGCCGGTAGCCACAACGCTGATGGGGTGTGTGCCCATCACCCAGTTGCAGACGTCGATGTTGTGCAGGTGCTGCTCGACGATCTGGTCCCCACAAATCCAAAGGTTCGAGTACCAGTTGCGGAGCTGCCATTCCATGTCGCCCCACTTCGCGTCGCGGCCGTTCCGCTGCTGAATCACCGGCGTCCCCACCCAATAGGCGTACAAGCCGACGATGTCGCCCAGCTTGCCGTTCTTCAGCGCATCCACATTCTCCAGGTAGTAGGGGTCGCTGCGCCGCTGGGCGCCGCTCACCACCGTCAGCTTCTTCTCGACGCTCTTCTGGGCCGCGGCCATGAAACGGCGGATGCCAGTGCCATCCACGCCAAACGGCTTTTCGCAGAAGACATGCTTGTTGGCTTCGATGGCGGCTTCGAAATGGATGGGGCGCCAGCCGGGCGGCGTGGCCAGGAACACCACGTCGATATCCGACTTCAGTACTTTCTTGAATGCGTCAAAGCCGACGAACCTCTTGTCGGGCTCCACCCTGATCCGGTCGCCCGCGCCCATGGCTTCCGCTCTGGTCCGCAGGTCCTTCAGGCTCTTCTCCAGCTTGTCCTCAAAGGCGTCGCCCATCGCGACGAGTTCCACGGCCGAATCGCCCTTCAGCGCATCCAGCACCGCCTGAGAGCCGCGGCCCCCGCAACCAACCAGGCCAACCTTCAGTTTTGCAGGAGCCCAGCCTTTGACGAGTTCAGGCCGCATTATCGTAAATGCGGCGCCTGCCGCTGCCGGGCCGGTCAGAAACGACCGGCGTGACGTGTTGTTGTTCTTGCTTTCCATTCGTTCGGCACCTCAGCCGCCGACTATTGTATATCGGACGACACCCATTTTGAGGCCGCCTCCGGATGACAACCGGGTCTTATTCTATGAGCGCCTGGTCTTGATGACAGGGGCGGTGTACCCTGACAGAGTCCCCTTGGCCCCGGCGCTGATTTAGGAGCACTCATGATCGACATCCTGACCGGACTTAAGCGCTTTCAATCCGACGTCTACCCCAGCCACCGCGAACTCTTCGCTCACCTGGCCGAAAACCAGCAGCCGCGGGCGTTGTTCATCACCTGCTCCGATTCGCGTGTCGTCCCAAACCTGATCCTACAGGCTGAACCAGGCGACCTCTTTCTCATCCGCAACGCCGGCAACATCGTGCCGCCCTTGGGGTCTGCCGATGGTGGCGGCACCGTCGCGTCCATTGAGTATGCCGTGGAGGCGCTGGGCATCACGGACGTGATCTTGTGTGGGCACACAAACTGCGGAGCCATGAAGGGGATCCTGCACCCCGAGAAAGTGGCTTCCATGCCGAACGTGGCGGCCTGGGTGCAACACGCCGCACCCGCCCGGCGTGAAGTGGAAAGGCTCTTTCCCGATGTGGATGAGCACGAACGGATGGAGCGCATGGTGGAGCAGAACGTCATCCAGCAGGTGAAGAATCTATTAACCCATCCGTTCATCCGGTCTCGCGTCGAAGGCGCCCGCATGGAGATATATGGTTGGGTGTACGACATCCGCTCCGGCCTCGTGCGTGGCATGGACGATTCCGGCAAGGAGTTCAGCGAGATTCACTTCGAATCGCACGGCTCTCCGGACGAAAAGCGCATGCTGCGCGAGTTGGAGAAGGACGAGGAGTTCTGGGAGCGGATCTAGCTAACGGCCGGGACCGCTGACTCCTGCAGCCGGCGGAGTTCCACTTCCATCGCTTCAAGGCTGATACGAGCCGCTTCGAAATCGGAATCCTCGGCGGCTCGATCCAAGCGGGCGGCCGTCTCTGCCACCGCTGCCGCCATGATGCTTTGCGCCGCGCTCTGGATTCGCTGCGCATCGCTCCTCAGCGCGGCCAGATCGCCGGATTCGGTGGCTGCCTGGAGCTTCTTTAACCGCTCAGGCGCCAGTTGCAGGAACAGTTGCATCATCTGGCCCAGCAGTACGGGGTCGGCGTCCATCATGCGGGATGCTGAGCCGATGCTGGCCCGCACCGGTGCTGCTGCCACGGGTTTCTCCTGCAGGGGGAACAGCGGCTGATCCATGTACTGCTCCACCAGCGTGAGCAGATGCTTGTGATCCACGGGCTTGGCAATGTACGCGTTCATGCCCGCTTGCAGGCAGCGTTCCCTGTCGCCATTCATGGCATGCGCGGTCATGGCCACAACCGGCAGGTGCGCAAAGCGCTGGTCGGCCCGAATACGCCGGGTAGCCTCCAGCCCATCCAGCACGGGCATTTGAACGTCCATGAGGACCAACCGGTAAGACTTGGCTTCCAGGCTCTCCAACGCTTGCTGTCCGTTGTTGGCTACGTCGATCGTGTAGCCCTTCTTGCGGAGCAGGGAGGTCACGACTTTCTGATTGATGAGGTTGTCTTCTACCAGCAAAACCAGGCCGCGGCCATTCTCATCCACCGATTCGGGTGGGGCCAGCGCACTCTGCCGCATCGCCTCCCGGCCCTCGCTGCTGCCCGGCATCATCGGAATCACAGCAACGAACGTGCTGCCCTTGCCCGGTTCACTTTCTACTTCGATGTGCCCGCCCAGCAGCATGACCAGACGCTTCGTGATTGCCAAGCCCAGGCCTGTGCCGCCGAAGCGCCGGCTGATACTGCCGTCCGCCTGTGTAAACTTTTCGAAAATGGCGTCGAGCTTTTCCTTGGGGATGCCGACGCCGGTGTCCGATACACGAATCCGCAGCTTCACCGGAGCCGTCTCGCCGGATTCTGACACGTCCGCGGAAATCGAGGCCCGCACAGACCCCGCTGGCGTGAACTTCACTGCATTGCTGAACAGATTGGCCAGAATCTGGCGCAGTCTCAGAGGATCGCCGATCAACTGGGACGGGACCGCCGGATCCACTTCCCACGTCAGGGCGACGCTCTTCGAGCGAGCCCTCAACTGATGCGTCTTGGCACAATCCGAAACGAGTTGGCGGACATCGAACGGGATCTCCTCGATCACCATGCGGCCGGCTTCGATCTTCGAGAGGTCCAGCAGGTCGTTCAACAAGCCCAATAGGGAATGGGCGCAGTTCTGCGCCGCTTTCAATTGTTCACGCTGCTCGTTGCTTACCGGGCTGTCCAGCACGAGATCCAGCATCCCGATCACTCCGCTCATCGGAGTGCGCAGTTCATGCGACATGTTTGCCAGGAACTCGCTTTTGGCCTGGCTCGCGGACAGCGCCTTTTGCAGGGCCTGTTCCAGTTCGTCTGTCCGGCTCCGGATCTTCTCTTCCAACTGCTCCTGGTGTTCCCGCAGTTGCTCCTGATACGTCTCCAGTGAGCCGATCATCGCATTGAAGCTATCCCCTAGAACTTCTATCTCGTCGCCGGTGCTGCTGAGCTGAACTTTCTTCATCCGGCCGGCCCGGGCCTCTTGAATCCCCTCCTGAAGCAGGAGCAGCGGCTTGACCAGAAGGCGCGTCGTGAACCTGGCAATGGTGCCGGCCACCAGCAGGAGAATCGCGAGCAGGATCGCGACCTTGCTCAATCTCACCCCGTCCGCGTTGGAGGATATATCGTACGCGAGTACTACGGAGATCACCCAGAAGACGAGCATCGCGGTGAACATCGAGAACTTCGTCGCGATCGACCGGATCTTCTTGGGATGGGCCAAGGTTCTATATGCTTCCTTCACTAAACCTTCGGTCAAATCAGCCGTCGAAACCATAGGGCAATAGCCTTAGTTGGACCTCTATGAAGCGATACATCAGGCACAATGGTGGGAGATGGCACACGCTGATCCTTCGCTGGTACTAGACCTCATCGACGCGTTCCGGCGCTCGAAGACAATGTTCACCGCGGTGTCGCTCGGCGTCTTCGACCGATTGCACCATTCGCAGGCCTCCTCTGCCGCCCTGGCCGTGGAACTGAATCTGCATCCCGGCGCGCTGACCCGGTTACTTGATGGATGTGTCGGACTGGGCCTGCTGACCAAATCGGGAGAATTGTACGCAAACACGCAGGAAGCGGAGGTCTACCTCCGTCGCGAAAGCCCCGATACGCTCAGCGGCTACATCCTCTACTCGGATCAGGTCCTGTTCCAGTTGTGGAGTCACCTGGACGAGGCCGTCCGGGAAGGTACCCACCGCTGGGACCAATCTTTCGGCGGAAAGTCGGCTTTGTTTGACCACTTTTTCCGCACGCCGGAGGCGCGCCAGACATTTTTGTCCGGTATGCACGGTTTGGGGCAAATCGGTTCACCGGCCGTGGTCCGGATCTTCAATTTGAACCAGTTCCGGCACATGGTGGACCTAGGTGGCGCGACCGGACATCTTTCGATTGCAGCCTGCGAACGCTACGGCAATCTGCGCGCCACGGTCTTCGACCTGCCGGCCGTCGTCGAGTCGGCTCGGCCGCACATTTCCGCCTCCCGTGCCGCGGACCGGCTTTCCGTCGTCGCCGGCGACTTCTTTGCCGACCCGTTTCCCGCGGGCGACCTGTATGCCGTCAGCCGGATACTTCACGATTGGTCCGAAGAGAAGATCCATCGGCTCCTGCACAAGATCCATGCCGCCTTGCCGGCAGGCGGAGCCCTGCTGATCGCGGAGACGCTTCTGGATGAAGACGCCTCCGGCCCGGTCTCCTCCCAGATGCAGTCATTAAACATGCTTGTTTGTACGGAAGGCCGTGAACGCACCCCTTCGGAATACAAGGTGCTCTTGGAGTCCTGCGGGTTCTGCCGCGTCGAGGCCCGCCGTACTGGTTCACCGCTTGACGCTGTGCTCGCATTCAAGAAAGAATAGCGGGCGACGAGCAGGATTAGGATTCCTAGCCCTAAGATTCGCCATGACTTCTACTGCCTCAATCCATATCGATAAGACCTCCTGGGCCGGTTGGCCGAACTGCTACCGCATCAGCAACGGCGAAGTGGAGATGATCGTCACCGCCGACATCGGCCCGCGTGTCATGCGCTTCGGCTATGTTGGCGGGCAGAATCTCTTCTGGGTTCAGAAAGAAACCGAAGGCAAGAGTGGAGAGCCCGCCTGGGTGGCGCGAGGTGGCCACCGTATTTGGGTAGGTCCGGAAGATATCCGCTACACCTATCCGCCCGACAACTCTGAAATCCAGGTCGACCTGAAGGGCGACGTCCTCATTGCCACTCAACCGGTGGAGAACGAAACCCGCATCCAGAAGCAGATCGAGATTCACCTGGCGCCGACGGGTACTGGCGCCACCGTCATTCACCGGCTCATCAATCAAGGCAACATGCCCCTGCGGTACGCGGCCTGGGCGCTGTCAATGATGGCCCCCGGCGGGCATGGAGTCACTGGCTTCCCCCCGCGCGGCACCCACCCCGAAATGCTCCAGCCCACCAATCCGCTGATCATGTGGGCGTTCAGTGATCTCAGCGACCCCCGCTGGACCTTCACCAGGAAATACCTTGTCCTGCGCAGCGAGCCCGGCAACACGACGCCCACTAAACTGGCGCATCACAACCCCAAGACCTTTGGCGCCTACTTCCTGAACGGGGAAATGTTCCTCAAGCAGTACGACGCCGCGCCGCGCGAGGAGCACCCCGACATGGGCTCCTCCTATGAGACCTTTACCAACGCCGATTTCCTGGAGATGGAAACACTTGGACCGCTTACCCAGGTGGAGCCGGGCGGCACGCTCGAACATGTCGAGCGCTGGTCGCTGCACCGAAATATGACCCCGTCCGCCTGGACCGACGACGAGTTGGATCGCATCTTATTGCCTGTCCTTGCATCCAAGTAGGAAATGACAATCCTCCGCGCTATCGGTGTGGCCAGTTTGCTGGCCGTCTCGTGTTTTGCAGAATTCAAAGTTCAGCCGGCTGGCGCTCCACCTACCGAGGCCTCCGCCGTTGCCGCGTCCCTGGTCAAGGATGGTGTGAAGGTTCTCAAGGATGACGGCTCTGTCCTGCTGGAAATGTGGGTTGTGGCAGCCGAGCCCAAGGGCGGAGCGTCTGAGCAGAACACCACTTGGTCCAGTGTCGGCCACGGGTCTCTACTGGGCGTTGTGAAGTACCCGGCCCGGGCCAGCGATCGCCGCGGCCAGACCATTAAACCCGGTACCTATACCATGCGGTATAGCTTCTTCCCGATGAACGGCGATCATCAGGGGGTGGCTCCGCAGCGCGATTTTGCTATTCTTTCGCCAGCGGCTACTGATTCCGACCCGGCTGCCCACCCGGCCTTCGACGCCCTGGTTGAGATGAGCCGCAAGGCGTCGGGCACTCCTCATCCTCTGGTGCTGAGCATCTGGAAGGATGACGGCGGAATCTCCCAGGGGATCGAGGCCGCAGGCGATACTGACCAGGTTCTTCATGTGAAGATCGGTTCCACAACTCTCTCGATCATCGTTGTCGGCAAGTACGAAGGTTGATTTTGTGATCTGGCTCGCGGTCGTAGTTCTGCTTTTGCCGGCCGCGGGCCTGCTTTACCAGGCCATCGGGGTGCGCCGCGACGCAACCCGCTTCCCTGGTCCCGGCCGCATCGTCAACGGCCTCCATATTCACCAGACCGGCAGCGGGGAGGCCACAGTGATCCTCGAGGCCGGCATCGCTGCCAGTTCCGTGAGTTGGCGGCTGGTACAGGAGCCTCTTAGCCGGGAGTTTACCGTCGCCAGCTACGACCGTGCCGGGCTCGCCTGGAGCCAGGCCCGGTCCGCCCCGCGCACCATGCCCAATCTCGTAGCCGATCTGAACGAATTCCTGGAGTCCACCCGGCTGCCCGGCCCCTTCATCCTCGTCGGCCATTCCTTTGGCGGTCTCATCCTGCGCCACTTCGCCGTCGCGCATCCGGAAAAGGTCCGCGGACTCGTCCTGGTAGACCCGCTGGAGCCCTTCGAGTGGTGTCCGCTTGTCCCCACCCAGGCCAAACGGCTGGCTAAAGGAGTCATGCTCTCTCGTCGCGGAGCCTTCCTGGCCCGCATCGGCGTTGTCCGTTTCGCACTCAACCTCCTTCTCTCCGGCTCGCGAGCCATCCCAAAACTGTTGGCCAAGGCTTCCAGCGGCCAGGGCAGCTCCGTAACGGATCGTCTCGTCGGCGAGGTCAGCAAACTCCCGTCCGACCTCTGGCCCATTATGTGTGCCCACTGGTGCCTGCCCCGCTGCTTCCTGACCATGGCGGAGTACCTCGAGCGCCTGCCGGAAACCTGTGCCCGCCCCCTGGATGCGGCTCCGCTGCGGTCCATCCCTGTCGTCGTCATCTCCGGCGGGAAAATCGACCCCAAGGTCCAGGAAGTGCACCGGCAGACCGCCGCCCTTTCTACCCTGGGCAGCCACGTGATCGCCCCCCTGAGCGGGCATTGGGTCCAGCTGGACGCGCCGGAACTTGTGATCGCCGCCATCCGGACCGTGACTAAACTGTCATAATTGAAAACGGCGTGATGCTAGGAACAGGCAACCCCGCAAGGATCGGCAGGCGTGGCTTCTTTGGCCGCGCGGGCGCTCTCGCCGCGCTGGGTGGCAGTCTCGAGGCTCTCCACTCGGCCCAACTGAAGCCCGGCGCCCGTCCCAGGAACATCATCTGGATGGTGGCCGACGGGATGAGCCCCAGTGTGCTGCCCCTCGCCGACCACTTCTCCCAGCTCATCCGCGGTAAAGGCCTGCTCTGGCAGGCGCTGCTCGACCGTCCCGAGGCCCAACGCGGCCTGATGGACATGGCTTCCCTGGATTCGCTGGTAACGGACTCGTCTTCCGCCTCCTCGTCGTGGGGCTCCGGCTCGCGCATCTTCAACGGCTGGGTGAACGTCCTGCCCGACGGCACGGAACTCACGCCAATCGCTGAGATTGCCAGGGACAAGCGCAAGCGCGTGGGGCTGGTGACCACCGCCACCGTGACCCACGCAACGCCCGCCGGCTTCACGGCTTCGGTAAAACACCGCGACGACGAGCACCTGATCGCCGAACAATACCTTGATCGCGCCGACGTGATCCTGGGTGGCGGGCGGCGCTTCTTCGACCCCAACGCCCGCGCCGACAAACGCGACATGGTCGCCGCTTTCCGCAAAGCCGGCTACGGCTACGCGGCTACCCGCGACGAGCTCACCGCCCTTCGCAGTGCCCGGCTGCTTGGCCTTTTCAGCGCCAGCCATCTGCCGTATTCCATCGACCGACGCGCCGACAAAGCGGCCGAGGAACTGGTGCCGACGCTGTCTGAAATGACTTCGGCCGCCCTCACTGCGCTCAGTCCTGCTTCTAACGGCTTCCTGCTCCAGGTGGAAGGCGCGCGTGTCGACCACGCTGCGCACGCCAACGACGCGGCCGCGATGCTGTGGGACATGCTCGCCTTCGACGAGGCCGTCGAGATTGTGCTCCGATTCACGGAAAAGCACCCTGAGACCCTTGTCGTCGTCACCAGCGATCATGGGAATTCCAATCCCGGCCTGGTTGGCATGGGTTACGAGTACAAGGAAAGCACCCTGTGCTTCGAGCGCCTGTCGCGCATAAATAGTTCGTTCTACGCGATCTCCCCCCGCCTCGGAGGGGCCGCGGAGTATTCCATGAAAACCCCGGCTGCCACCGCGCCCGCTGGCCCCGCTCCAACCCCGGAGCGCGTCCAGGAACTGGCTCGCTATCACTTCGGGTTCGAACTCGCGCCTGACGAGATCGAGATCCTGCGGAAGTCAGGCAGCGGGACAAAGAAGCTCAGCATGAACCGGCAGCTTGACACAATGTCCGGGCTGATGGGGCAGGTGGTGGGCAATCATACGGGAATCGGGTGGACGGGATCCACTCATACATCCGACTACACCCTGCTGACGGCTCTCGGCCCGGGTGCGGAACGCTTCTCCGGCTTCGTCCGGAACACCGAGGTCTTTCCGCATCTCACCGCGCTGATGGATGCCCAGTTTAAGAATCCTTCCATGGATGCGGACAAGGCCCGTCAATTCAAAGATTCTGCCGGGCTCTTCCGGCGCCGCCGGCCCGACTGGGCTTAGTCACCGCCAATACAAGCTCGGGCAAGGACGGACCAGCCCCACGCAGAGGCCCGTCCCAACAGCAATCCTCAGGCGGTCTGCCCTGAAAACACGCTCTGCAACACATCGGTGAGCGTCGACATTGGATCGGTGCCCGCCTGCTTCTCCATCAACGCCAACATCTCCTTGTACGATTCCAGCACCGTATTCGCCGCCGAATCCGTGCTGTCCGTACTATCGGTCGAACTGCTGTCAGTATCGTCCGTCGAACTCGTGCCGCTGGTGCTCGAATCGGTAGGCGGCGGTCCAGGAGGCGGTCCGCCACCAGGAGGCGGCCCACCAGGGCCCTTCATGCCGCCGGACGGCCGAAGATCCGGCATGCTGCCCGTCTCCGCGGCGGTCGTAAACTTCTGGGCGAGTTCGGTCAGCTTCGTCGCCTTCTCGGAATCGCCATTCTCGCTAGCCGACGCCGCGGCCTCCTTCAATTTGTCCGCAATGGTCGAGGCGACTTCCTTGAATTTGTCCGGATCGGACTGCTGAAGCTCACTCAGTTGGGCCATCAAGCTGCCTAGTTTTGACACCCTTGCCGGCGGATCCGACGACACCCCCGATGTTTCGGAAGTGCTCGCCGTCCGTGTTTTAAGTATGCTTTCCAGCGAGGTTGCGGAAAGCGAACTGTTGATAGCATTCACAGACATACTGCCCCTTCCATCGACAGCTCACGGCTCCGCGTGAGATGCAGTGGTGTAAAGAAGGGTTAAGTTAATCCAGATGCAAATATCCAAATAATTCCGATTTGGACTACCGTACGCGGAATTATGCGTTGGGTGCCGTCATTCCAGGCCAGCCGGAATGAATGCGCGGGCCCACTTCCTGCTCTCCGAGAATCCTTGCCTCGGCCAGTAGCATCTCACGCCAGCGTGCGTCCGCCACCGAGGGCTTTGCGACCTTGCGCGCCAGCTTCAGGAATACCCGGTAATGCCCCGACTCGGACGCGTACAGCGCCTTGTAGAACTCCGCCAGTTCCTTGTCTTCCGACACTTCGGCGAGTGCCAGGAAGCGCTCGCACGACCGCACCTCAATCAATGCCGAAATTAACAGCCGGTCCAGCAGTTCCGTCGCCTCGCCCTTGCGCACCATCAGCCGCAGCGCGTTGGCATAAGGATTCTTATGGACCCGGTCCAGACGCCCGCCGCGCCGCAGCAGAAGCCGGGTGACCTGCGCCAGATGCGCCGTCTCATCCCGGGCTACGCCGGTCATGGTCTCTACCCAGCCGTCCAACCACTCGTTCGGCCACCGGGTCAGCAGTTCCAGCGCGTTGGAGGCCGCCTTCTTCTCCAGGAAGGCGTGGTCCACCAGCAGCCGCATCGGTTCCGCCAGCACGGAGCGCGCCCACTCCGCCGGCGTCCGCGACAGTAGCGGCATCTCGTCGATCTCAGCCAAGTCCGATTCCCTCACAGATTCAAGGTAGCGCGTCGCCGCAAAGTGAGCCGAGGCGCTCAGATCTGGAAATCCAGTTCGAACGCGCCGCTGGGCCGCTTCTGGATTACTTTGGCCTCGGCGGCCTCGTGAATCACCAGCGAATAGGGTGGGACGCTGCTGGTGACAAACACGCTGGCGCCAATCGTGCTGCCCGCGCCAATCACCGTGTCGCCTCCCATGATCGTGGCGCCCGCATAAATAGTGACCTTGTCCTGGATGGTGGGATGGCGCTTGTGGCCGCGCAGCGCCTGGCCGGCCGCCAGGGATTTTGCCACCAGACCGACGCCTTGGTACATCTTGACGTGGTTTCCGATCACCGACGTCTCACCGATAACCGTACCCGTGCAGTGATCCACGAAGAAATGCGTGCCGATGCGAGCACCCGGGTGCAGGTCCATGCCCGTCCGCGAATGCGCCCACTCCGTCATGATGCGTGGGATCAGGGGGACACTGTCCAGATAGAGCTCATGCGCAAGGCGTTGTGCGGCGATGGCCTCCACGAAAGGATAGGCGACAATCACCTCTTCCTTGCTCAATGCCGCCGGATCGCCTTCGTACGCCGCCTCGATGTCGGTCTGCAGCATCGCGCGGACCTGCGGCAGATTCCCCAGGAACTTCAACGTCAGCCGGTGCGCAGCGTCCTTCAGGTTCTCGTTTTCCAGCTCTTTCGGAGTGCTGTACTCGAGGCTCTTGTAGACCTCATTCTCCAATCGCCGCAGCACGCTGCCGACAAGCTCCAACGTTTCCGAGTGGATCTCCGACGAGTGAATCAGGAACTCATCGAAGAAGCCGGGAAACAGCAGCCGCAGCAGATCCACCGTGATCTCGGCGATGGCATTCTTCGACGGCAGGTTCTTGCCGTCGATATGGTTGATGCCGCCGCAGCAATTGTAGGAACCGATCAGCCGTTCTGTCAGATCTTCAAGAGTAGTCTCCACTGCCGAAGTATCCCAGCCGCGATGTTGCGGCTGCAACCCATTGGCGGATGCGAGGGACTCCGGGCACGTCGGTTGGGGCATACTCAATTGTGATTCATTCGGCGGAGCCGCGGTCTCAAGGATCTGAGCACGCGTTGGCCGGAAGATGGCCGGCAGGGCACCGATCGCACGTGTGTTTGCCGGTGTAACATCGGCCCCTCGCCCGGTCCGGCCCCCACCATCCCACCACCTGGTCGCGCGATACTGGCACTCATGCGCTTTTTGCTCACCGCACTTCTGTTCCTGCCCCTCCTCCTGGCCGACCAGAACCCAGGCTGGAAGAAACCTTTCCCGGCCCATCGCATCGCCGGCAACATCTACTATGTCGGAACAGAGGACCTGGCTTGCTTTCTCATCACCAATCCCGAAGGCCACATCCTTATCAATACGGGCCTCGCTGACTCCACGCCCCTGCTGCGCCAGAGCATAGAGAAGCTCGGCTTCCAACTGAAGGACGTTAAGATCCTGCTCAACATGCAGGCCCACTTCGACCACGTTGCCGCCATGGAAGAGGTCCGCAAGCTTACCGGAGCCAAAGTTTACGCCACGGAAGCCGATGCGCCCATCATGGAGGACGGCGGCCACAGCGATCCCGCCTTTGGCCCCGAAGCCTACTTCACACCCATCCATGTCGACCGCCGCATCAAGGACGGCGAGGTCATCAAGCTCGGAGCCACCGCCCTCACCGTCATCACGACCCCGGGCCATTCCAGGGGCAGTGTTACGTACACCATGACCGTCGACGATAACGGCCGCAAGCGCGCCGTGGCCTTCGCCAACATGGGCACCGTGGTCATGCCGCTGCTTGGCAATCCGAAGTACCCCAACATCGCGGCCGACCTCGAGCAGTCTTTCGCCAAGCAGCAGCGGATGAAGCCCGAGATCTGGGTGGCCGCCCATGCCTCGCAGTACGACATGGAGAAGAAGGTAAAGGCCGGCTCGTTCGTCGATCCCCAGGGCTACAAGGCCGCGATTGACCAGTACGAGAAGAGCTTCCACCAACAACTCGCCCAAGCCAAAGCCAAGGCCGGCTCTTCCCACTGACGGGCCCAGACCCATTCAGAAGCCGCAGCCGAACCCGTCCGGCTGCGGCTTCTCCAAATACCAACCGGTTTGTACGGCATGCTGCCGCGCCGCCGCAAACTCATCCCGCCGCCCGCAGACTCCCCAGATATCGCACCATCAGCTTCTTGCCCGACTGCAGTTCCCGGAAGTCCTGCGCATTCTTGGCCAGGGAGACATACCCCTCGAAAGTCGCCACCAGAAACGTGGCCGTCTCCATCGCGTCCACATCGCCGCGTACCTTCCCGCGCCGCTGGCCATCCCGAAAAGCATCCGCAATCGCCCCTCGCCAGGCATGGAACTGCGCGGCAATCCGGGTTCGAAAACCCTCATCGAGCGGGGACATCTCCTGCGCCAGATTGTTCAGCGGACACCCGCGTTCCACCTCTTCCTGCTGCAGTGGGGTCGCCTGCACAATCGCGATCAGCCGCCCGATCGGATCCTCCGCGTTTTGCAGCGGCTCCAGCCACCGCTCCCGCACAATCTGCCCGATCACCTCGTCCACCAGGGCATAGCCCAGAGCCTCTTTGTTCGCGAAATGGTGGTACAGCGCGCCCTTGGTCACGCCCGCTGCTTCGAGAATCGTATCCAGGTCTGTCCCCTGGAATCCCGACCGGTGCACGCAGTGGAACGCTGCTGCCAGAAGTGCTTTTCTCGTCCTCTCCGGATCCCGCCGGGGGCTTGTTTCCTGAACCCGGACGCGCTTCGATGCTGGCATACCAACTAGTATGTATGTACCTTCCAGGATGTCAAGCCGAAAGCTGTCCCCACCTGCCCCAGTTATTCCCCCACCGTTCGCTACACTGGTATGAATGGCCGGTGACCCCGCCTCTTCCCGTCTAGCCGTATCGCTTTGCGGTATCCCGCTGAAGAATCCCGTGTTGGCCGCCTCGGGCACGTTCGCCTATGGTGTCGAATTCGAGTCCATCCTCGATCTCGATCAAATGGGCGGCTTCGTCGTCAAAGGCCTCTCCCGCGAACCCATGGATGGTAATAAGCCGCCGCGCGTGTGGGAAGCCGAAGGCGGCATGATGAACTCCATCGGACTGCAGAACATTGGTGTCCGCGCTTTTGTGGCTGAGAAACTACCTGCCTTGCGGAAGCACTCGACACCGGTCTTCGCGAACGTCTTCGGCTACGCCATTGAGGATTACTGCGAAGTCGTCCGCGTCCTGGAAGATCACCAGGGTGTCGCCGCCTACGAACTCAACGTCTCCTGCCCGAACACGAAGCACGGCGGCATCTTCTTCTCTTCTGATCCTGAACTGCTGGGCCAACTCGTCTCAGAGGTTCGCCGCATCGCCCGCCGGCCTCTCATCGTGAAGCTCTCGCCGAATGTGACCAGCATCGAGCCCCTGGCCCAGGCCGCCGAAGCCGCCGGCGCCGACGCCCTTTCGCTCACGAACACTTTCGTCTCCCTAGCCATCGACGTCCGCACCCGCAAACCGCGCCTGGGAGCCGGTTTCGGCGGACTCTCCGGACCCGCCATCAAACCCATCGCCCTGCGGATGGTCTTCCAGGCTGCCCGGGCCGTCAAGATTCCGGTCGTCGGGCTGGGCGGCATCGCGACTGGCGAGGATGCGGCTGAATTCATGCTGGCTGGAGCCACGGCCGTCCAGGTCGGTACCGCCACCTTCTGGGATCCGCGCGCGCCCATCCGGATTGCGCGCGAGCTCGATCACTTCTTGAAACAGGAAAACATCGCCAGCGCGGCCTCCCTTACCGGCGCGCTCGAATGGGGAAAACCATGAAAGAAATCATCTCAACCGAAGACGCACCCAAGGCCATAGGCCCGTATTCGCAGGCTGTCCGCTGGAACGGCCTGGCCTTCCTGAGCGGCCAGATTCCGCTCGATCCCGCCACCGGCCAGATCGTGGAGGGTGGCATCGAGGAGCAGACGGTCCGCGTCCTGGAGAACCTCCGCGCGGTACTCGAAGCGGCTGGAGCCTCCTTCGAGACCGTCCTCAAGACGACCATCTTTGTGAAGGACCTGGGCGACTTTGCCAAGGTGAATGAAATCTACGCCCGCTACTTCCCGGTGAACCCGCCAGCCCGCGCCACGGTGGAAGCCGCCCGTCTCCCGCGCGATGTCCGGGTAGAAATCGAAGCCATCGCCTACACGAAGTAGCCTGTCGGAGCCCTGGAGCAGCAGCGGTCAGCCATCAGCCGGTAAACTCAAGCTGAAACCTGACCGCTGATCGCTGAAAGCTAAGCCGGCTCGCCATCCCGATGGCACGGCCCGGCAGCCGCCCCTTTCTCCTTCACCTTGTACTGCTCCACCTGGCTGCCCGTCTTCCCCTGCTTCGTCTTGTGCAGCAGCACGCTGATCTCCTGCGGCGTCATCTTCTTCATGGTCTTCAACGTCAGGATATTGGCTTCCAGTTGCTCCACTGTCTCGACGCCAGACACCACCGCATCCACGTCCTGGCTCCAGGTAAATTTCAGGCACTCTTCGATCCTGGCCACCTGCTGCTTCGTGATCGAGCCCATCGCATTCGACTTCATCGCCAGCACCCCCAGGCCCTTCTTGCGGGCCACAGGCAGCACGTTTGTGATGAAGCTCAGGTAGTGCGGATCAATCAGGTTGATCGGCATCTGCACCGTCTCCCACACGTCGGTCGCTTCCAGCAGGCGCAGGTGGATCGATGGATCATGGTGTCCCGTGAAGCCGATGTGCCGCACCTTACCCTGCTGCTTCGCCTTTACAAACGCCTCCAGCGAGC
This sequence comes from Paludibaculum fermentans, assembly GCF_015277775.1. Taxonomy (NCBI): domain Bacteria; kingdom Pseudomonadati; phylum Acidobacteriota; class Terriglobia; order Bryobacterales; family Bryobacteraceae; genus Paludibaculum; species Paludibaculum fermentans. The sequence goes on along the minus strand of NZ_CP063849.1, from coordinate 4,363,496 downwards.
CGTTCGCCGCCAGGATCTGGTCGACCTCTTTGTGTTCGCTCACCTGGTGACAGGCCCAAAGGTCCAGGTAGTCCGTCTTCATGCGGCGCAGTTGCTCTTCCAGTGTCTTCATCGCACCGTCGCGCGAGTACACTTCGCATTTGGTCATCAGCATGACCTTCTGCCGCCGCCCGCCCTCCAGCGCGCGCCCGTACACCTCGTCACTCTTGCCCTTGTGGTACAGATTGGCGCTGTCAAAGAAGTTCACCCCAAGGTCGATGGCGCGATGGATGATCTTCGTCGCGTTCTCCTCCCCTTGTACATTCATGTGGTACCCGCCCACCACAAAACGGGAAACTTTGAGCCCGGTTTTGCCGAGCGTCGCCGTCGGCATCGGCGTATCGGCCAACAGTTCCATCCGTGCCGCTGCGCTCAAAGCCGCGGTCTGCAGGAAAGTCCGGCGTCTCATGATCTGAGGTCCTCCAAAATGCGCTGCCTGTCTTAGAGATTAGAATAGGACAAAACGGGGGAATTGCTTGCTCATAAGATTGTTGCCCGGAACGATCGTTGCCGCGCTGCTGTTGTCAGCGCAAAGCCGGCCTCAGCCGCCGGCCGGAGGAACCGAATTCGCCGCCCTGAGCGCCAGCTTCCAGGGCCTAAGCCGCCGCGTCCACACTTCTGTCGTCAAAGTCACCGCCGTCGGCTACCGCCAGCTCGAAGGGGACGAGACCGACGAGCCCGGCGTCGCCGCCCGCCAGCAGAGTTCCGGTTCCGGCGTCATCATCGACGAATCCGGCTTCATCGTCACGAATGCCCACGTCGTTATCGGAGCGCAGCGCGTCCAGGTCACCCTGCCCACCACCGTCGAGAGCACCAGCGGCGCCCGCCGTTCGGCCGTCCGGCCCGTGGGCCGGATCGCGCGCGCCGAACTCGTCGGGCTCGACCTCGAAGCCGACATCGCCCTGCTTAAGGTCAACGAGAAGGGTCTGCCCGCCCTGAGTCTGGCCGACTCCGATACCGTCGAGCAGGGGCAGCTCGTCCTCGCCTTCGGCAGCCCCATGGGCCTCGACAACTCCGTCACCATGGGCGTCGTCAGCTCGCCCGCGCGCCAGCTAAAGCCAGACGACCCCATGATCTACATCCAGACCGACGCACCGATCAATCCAGGTAACAGCGGCGGACCGCTGGTTGACTCCTCCGGTAGTGTGGTCGGCATCAATACGCTCATCCTCACGCAGTCCGGCGGGAGCGAGGGCATCGGCTTTGCTGTCCCGTCCAACATCGTGGCCAACGTGGTCGACCAGCTCCGCAAGTCTGGCCGGGTCGTGCGGGGAGAGATCGGAGTCACCGCCCAGACCATCTCCCCCTCGCTGGCCGAAGGGCTCAAGCTCAGCCAGAACTGGGGCGTCGTCATTGGGGACGTGGAACCGGACGGGGAGGGGGAGAAGGCGGGCCTGCGGGTGGGCGACATCATCTACAGCCTGAACGGCAAGGTGATGGAGAACGCGCGCCAGTTCAACATCAATGTCTACCGCCCGGCCATCGGCGAATTCGTCAATCTGGAAATCGTCCGCGGGAAACGCCGCCTAGCCCTGACCGTCAAGGTGGTGGAACGCCATGACGAAGCCACGACCTATGCTGATTTGGCCAGCCGCGAAGAAAACCTCGTCTCCGAACTCGGCATCTTCGCTGTGGACTTGACCCCGAAACTGCGAGAGCAGGTAGACCCCATCCGGCGCGAAAAGGGCGGCCTGTTGGTGGCCGCTCGTCACGCAGATGGTCCTCTTCTGGACGACCCTTTCAAAGCCGGTGATGTTATTTATTCAGTCAACAGCACGCTCGTCTCCTCAGTAGCGGACCTGCGACAGATGCTACGCAAGATGAAATCGGGAGATCCGATAGCAGTCCAGATCGAACGGGCCGGCAAGCTCCGCTTCATAAGCTTCGAACTCCCCTAGCGGGAGCCGCTGTGGTGACTCGTGCGAGTCCGGCCCGTCACGAACAAACAAACCCAACCTGATCGCCGAAAGCTGGAAACTTCCAGCGCTTAGTGCACCATCACGTCGATGGAGGCTTCCGTGTCAGCCCAGGCGATCTTCAACTTCCCATTGCTGCCCTTGCCCGGCTCCACCGTGATAGTCAACTGCTCGACGGGGGCGGAAAGCTTCTTCACCTTCATCGCCGCGCGGCCCAGATCCTGCTTCTCGTCATATTTGAAAGCACCCCACTGGTCGGCCGTCTTGTTCAGGATCAGCGTCCAGTCCTTTGTGTCGCCGCTGGGGATCGTGAACAGGGAGTAGGTCCCGGCCGGCACGTGCACCGAACCAACCATCAAATCCGCATCGGTTGTGATCTTGGTCGCCTCGTCGGCGCCCGTGCGCCATACCTTGCCGGCCGGCGCCACCGCCGAATGCCACACGTCCCGTCCCTTCACATACGGGCGGCCATAGACGATCGTGATCGTCTTGCCGGCGATCGTCGCCTTTGTTGTCTCATGCGGACTCGCCTTCTGGGCACTGGCCGAAACGGCCATCAGGCAGCCCAGGGCGCCAAGGGTCATTGCCAACGAAAGAGCATTTTTCATCTAGTGTGGTCTCCTAACCACGACATTCTAGCAACCGCGCGATAGGCTGTTTCCGGAGGGACTAAAAATCCCGTCTGATACAATTGGACTTTTAGATGTTGAAAACGGAACAGGAGCTTCGCGAGGACATCGTCCAAATTGGACGTCTGGTCTTCGAAAAAGGTTGGATCGCAGCCAACGACGGAAACATCTCGATCCGGCTCGACTCCGGCCGTGTCCTCTGCACCCCCACCAACATCAGCAAGGGTATGCTCGCCAAGGATGATCTGATCATCTGCGATATGGCGGGCAACAAGCTTTCCGGCGCGAAAGCGCCCACCAGTGAGTTGGCCATGCACCTGCTCATCTATGAGATGCGGCCCGACATCCAGGCGGTCGTTCACACGCATCCCCCCGTCTCCACCGGTTTCGCCGCCACTGGCCGCGCTCTCAACCAGGCCATCCTGCCCGAAGTCGTCATCGGACTCGGCTGCGTGCCTCTGGCAGAGTATGGCCTGCCCGGCACCAGCGCCCTGACTGAGCCATTGAAGCCCTACATCCCCCGCTACGACGCCATCCTCATGGCCAATCACGGGGTGGTCTGCTACGGTCCGGACGTCTTCAGCGCTTACTTCCGCATGGAGACCGTCGAGCACTATGCCCGCATTGCACTGGTGGCCGAGTTGCTGGGCGGCGCCAAGGCCCTGCCCCGCATCGAAGTCGACAAGCTCTACGAGTCCCGGACGCGCTACGGAGTGAACGCCCGCTCCACTCTGGAAGCCGGTTGCCCGCTCGCCGCCGAGGACATTCCATCCGGCTCTCCAGTGCGGTCTAATGGTAAATTCGAGGTCACGCGCGAGGAACTCATCGCGCTGGTCGAGGAAGTGTTGCGGTCGCGAGGCGTTGCCTGATCCGCCGCCCGCGCGGCTGGGTGAGGTGGCAGAGAGGATACTTCGATGGGTGATGCGCTTGGAATGGTGGAATGCCGCGGTCTGGTCTCCATGGTCGAGGCCGCTGACGCAATGGTGAAAGCCGCCAATGTGAATTTGGTCGGTTGGGAAAAGATCGGTTCGGGCTACGTCACCGCGCTCGTCCGTGGCGATGTGGCCGCCGTTCGCGCCGCTACGGATGCCGGCGCCGCCGCCGCCCGCCGTGTCGGCGAACTCGTCGCCGTCCACGTCATCCCCCGGCCCCATCCGAGCCTCGAAGCTATCCTGCCTATCGGCAAGTCGTCGAAATAGGCCGGGAAGGAAACTGAAATGACGCTCGGCCGTGTGGTCGGCACAATTGTTGCCACCCGCAAAGACCCCAGACTTGAGGGGCACAAACTCCTTATCATCAAGCCCGTCACCCCCGACGGCAAGGACGAGGCAGGCTATCTGGTCGCCATCGATACCGTCAGCGCCGGTTTTCGCGAACTGGTCATCACCGTCGCCGGCAGCAGCGCGCGCATGGCTGAAGGCTGCAAGGACAAACCGGTCGACTGCGTCATCGTAGGCATCGTCGACAACGTTTCCATGGACACAGGCCGCTAAAGGGATCCACACGTGCAATTAGGCCGAGTCGTGGGTTGCGTCTGGTCCAGCGTGAAAAACCTGGGCCTCACCGGCCAGCGCCTGCTCATCGTCCAACCCGTCAAAGCCGACCTCTCGCTCACGGGCCGCGCCATCATCTGTACAGATTGCACCGGCGCCGGCTCCGGCGAACTCATTTACTGGGTCCGCGGCAAGGAGGCGTCCTTCCCCTTTACCGACGCTGAAGTCCCGTCCGATGCCACCATCGTTGGGATCGTTGACGAGCTGAACCTCGGCAAGCCCAGGACGGAGGAGCACCTCTGATGCTGATTGCCCGTGTCATCGGAGACATTACCGCCACCCAGAAGCACCCTTCGCATGAGGGGAAGAAGTTGCTTCTCGTCCAACCGCTGGACCTCGACGGCTCGCATCGCGGCATGCCCGTCATCGCCGTAGATAGCGTCAGCGCCGGCATTGGTGACCGCGTTCTGCTCGTGCAGGACGGCTTCGCGGCTTTCACCACCGTCGGACTCAAAATCGCGCCAATCGACTCCGCCGTGATCGGCGTCATCGATCATATCCAGCTCGACCTAGGCCTCGACGCCGTCGCCCCTGAGCCCGCTCCGGCTCCCGCTGAACCCAGGCCTGCTGCGAAGAAGCAGCCCAAGAAGAATCGCGCCCAGTAGCACCACCACCATCTCGAACGCCGTGAAGCCCAGGTGCAGCGCCCGTATCTTCGCCGCCATCTCCGCCGCACGCGCCGGATTCGTCACCTGAATGTCCTGGCCGATCTGGGAAATGCGTGGAATCAGGAAGAACTCCTCCAGCAGCGACATCAGCAGCATCCCCAGGGATATGCCCAATGCCGGCCGCCCCGCCGTACTCATGAACAGCAACAGCAGAAATACCGACAGCCCGGCCGCCATCTGCAACAGGCCCCACCACTCCAGCACAACGCGGTTCGCCTCCGATGCCTGGTATTGCAGTATGTCCCGCATCGGCGTCTGCCCCAGCTGTTGCATCGCTTTCGCGATATGCTGCGGCGGCCTCGCCATCGTGCTGTCCACTGAGCGGTAGCCCGCCGGCGCCACCAGCGACACCAGCAGAATCCCGCCGATCCAGATACTCAACAGCACCGCCGTAATCCGGCGTGTCGCCCACGATGTGTGATGCGAAATCCGGTCATGCGCCGACGACGTACCGCCCATCCTAGCCTGATTGGCCACCTTGCTCTTCCTCCGCAGCGGTGGCTTTGATGCCATACCGCTTCAACTTGTTGATCAACCCTTGGCGGCTGAGTCCCAGCGCCCGCGCCGTCTTCTGCTGGTTCTGGCCGTGCCGCGCCATCGCTTCCTGAATCCGTCGGCGCTCCAGATCTTCAATCTCTTCCTGCAAACCTCGCCCGGCCGCCTGCTCCGCCGCGGCGGTGTCCGGCGATCCCTGCAGCGCCTCAGAGAAATCCTCCGGCTCGATCATCGCGCCTCGCGCCACCACCATGGCCCGCCGCAGCTCGTTCTCCAGTTGCCGGATATTGCCCGGCCAACGGTAGCCCGCCAGCGCGCCCAGCGCCGCTCTCGACAAGCCCAGCACGGGACGCCGCATCTCTTCCGCGATCCTCTGCAGCAGCATTGCAGCCAGGGCCGGAATGTCCGCCGACATCTGCCGTAGCGGCGTCGTCCGCAGATGAATCACATTCAGCCGGTAAAACAGATCCTCGCGGAACAGATTCTTCTGAATCGCCTCGGCCAGATCCTTATTCGTGGCCGCAATCACCCGCACGTCCACCGGGATTGGGGTCCGACCGCCAATTCGTTCCACCATCCGCTCCTGCAGCACCCGCAGGATCTTCGCCTGCGCCGCCAGGCTCAGGTCGCCGATCTCGTCCAGGAACAGCGTCCCGCCATGCGCCGACTCGAACTTGCCCGCTCGCCGGTCCACCCCCGTCGCCACACCCTTCTCTACACCGAAGAGCTCGGTCTCCACCAGGGTTTCCGGCAAAGCCGCGCAGTTCAGTGCGACAAACGGCCGCGCTGCCCGCGGACTCGCAAAATGCAGCGACCGTGCGATCAGATCCTTGCCCGTCCCACTCTCACCCGTGATCAGCACCGTGACCTCGGCGTCCGCCACCCGCTCGATCATCCGCCGCAGCTCTTCGATCTTTGGATGTGAACCCAGGATTGTCTTGCCCGGCAGCTTCCCGCCCAACTCCCGCAACAGGTTGCGATTCTCGTCTTCCAACCGCACCCGGTGCCGCTGCAACTCCGCAATGAACTTTGCCGTCTGGATGGCGATCGCCGCACTGGCCGCCAGGGCCCGCGTGATCTGCTTATCCTCTTCGTCGAAGATCCCTTCGCGCTTGTTCAGGATCTCGAATGCGCCAATCGCACGCCCATCCAGGTCGGTCAACGGCACTGCCAGCATGTTCTTCGTCCGGTAGCCGCTGCGCTCGTCCACTCCCTGGTAGAACCGCGTATCCCCGTAGGCGTCGTCGACACAGATCTCCTCGCAGGTCGATACCACCGTCCCCGCGATCCCCTGCTTCGAGTCCAGCCTGATCATCTCCGTACTGCCCAGCGCTACCTTTGATGTCAGTTCGCGGCCGTCTTCACTCAGCAGGAAGATGCTGGCCCGCTCGGCGCCCAGAAGCCGCGCCCCCTCTTCGGCCACCAGGTCCAGCAGTTGGTGCAGGTCTCGCTCCGAGTTCATGCGCTGGCTAATGCGCAGAATCGCCGCGAGCTTTTCCGATGCTGGCAGCTGGCTTACCATGACAATCCGTTAGTCTACCCTGTACACACCCCGCTGTCCAAGGTCTGGACAGCGTCTGACTACACACTGTACAACCCCTGCAAATACCTTAGTGAGCCTCCCTATTTTTCAACAACATTGAGGGGTGGTGACTTTGGCACTGAACCTGCTTATTAGAGCAGTGGGTCGATTCCAAAGGCCCGCTGAGGGGTTTCTGGACGGATAGGTTCAGCGGCTGAATGCCACGCGAAGATCGGAGGAGAGATTCGCGCCGGTTAGGCCGTTGGGCTGGAGGGCGCCTCTAGAAACCCCCTGTGGAACTGGAATCGGAGACTGTGGGCGCCGGCTCGGAGGAGAGCCGGCGGAGTTCGGAGGGACGGCTGAAGAAGGGGCGGGTTAAAAGCCCTGGGGGACAGCCGGACCACTGGAGGGGTGCTGCTGTGCGGCCTCGCGGCACCCCCGCACCAATCTCGCAACACCGCATCGCTGCTCCTACACTCGTAACATTTCCACCTGCTTAGACCGGTTTCCCCGCAATCTGCTACCCTCAAGGCAAATCCGTAACCTGTGGATACCGCTATATGCTGCTCCAATCCAGCCGTCACTCCGCACCCAACCTGCGCGTGTTGTGCCTCGCACCCCTGGCTGCTCTCACTATGACTATGACGGGCTTTGCTGCCGATACCCCACCCCCACTCAAGATCCTCCGCCACGAACTCCCCAATGGCCTCAAGGTCGTCCTCGCCGAGGATCACTCGCGCCCGGTCACCAACCTTCAGGTCTGGTTCCATGTCGGCTCCAAGGACGAGAAGACCGGCCGCACCGGTTTCGCTCACTTGTTCGAGCACCTCATGTTCCGTGGCTCCAAGAATGTTGGCCCCGAAGAGCATATGCGCTATGTCCGCGAGGCGGGTGGCCAAGTCAACGCCTACACCAGCTTCGATCAGACGGTCTATTGGGAAACCTTCCCCTCCAACTACCTGGAGCGCATGCTCTGGCTGGAAGCCGACCGCCTGTCCTCCCTCGATGTCTCCGACGCCAACTTTAAGAAGGAACGCGAAGTCGTCAAGGAAGAGCGCCGCCTGCGCTTCGAGAATCCGCCCTACGGCCTGATCTTTGAGGACGTGCTGGCCAAGACTTACACCCAGTACCCGTACAAGCACCTCCCCATAGGCTCGATGGAAGACCTGAACAAGGCCACCGTCGAGGACGTCAAGGAGTTCCACGACCTCTTCTACGTCCCCAACAACGCCACCATAGTCGCGGTCGGCGACTTCGACGCCAAGGAAGCCATCGCCCTCATCGATAAGCACTTCTCGTCGATCCCCAAAGGCAAGCCTATCCCCCGCGTCACGGCCACTGAGCCGGTCCAGACCGCCGCCCGCGAGACCACCATTAAGTACAAAAACGTACCCCTCGACGCAGTCGTCAGCGCTTACCACCTTCCGCCGCTCGGCCACCCCGACTCCTACGCCCTCGAGATCGCGTCTTCCATCCTCTCCACCGGCCAGTCCTCGCGCCTCTACAAGCGCTTGGTCTACGACGAACAGTCCGCTGTCGCCGCACAGGGTGAAGGCCTTTTCCTCGAAGGTCCGTCCGTCTTCTTCGGCTTCGCCGTGGTGAACCAGGGTAAAAACATCAAGGAAGTCTCCAACAGCCTCGAGTACACCTTCCAGGAGATGACCGAGAAGCCTGTCACCGACGAAGAGCTCGCCAAGGCTAAGAATCAGACGATCGCCGGGTTCATCATCGGCCGCGAAGGCGTCCAGGCCAAGGCCGACTTCCTCGGTAAGTGCTCAGTTCTTCTGGGCGACCCCGAGCGCTACAACACCGAACTCGAGAACTACCGCAAGGTCACTGCCGCTGACGTCCTGCGCGTTGCCAAGAAGTACCTGGCCAAGTCCAACCAGACCAAGCTCTGGGTCTATCCCGAGGCCGAAGCGCCCAAGACGCCGGAGCCCAAGCAGTAACAGAGGATCCAACCATGCGTTTCACCACGATCCTGCTCCCCGCGCTCGTCTCCATTCTGGCCTCGGCCCAGACCGCTCAACCCACACAACCGCCCAAGGTGAATCCCCTCGCTGTCGCCAAGCCCGCGCCTCCTGCCAAGCCAAAGATGACTCCTCCCGCCCCCACCGCGCCGCGCCCCTACGAATTTCCGAAGGTGGCCTCTAAGACCCTCCCCAACGGGCTGAAAGTCTTCGTCATCGAGGATCACCGCCTGCCGCTTCTTTCGGCTTCTCTCCAGGTCATCGCCGGTGGCGCCTACGCCCCGCCAGAGAAGTCCGGTCTCGCCAATATGACCGCATCGCTGCTCCACGAGGGCACCACTACCCGCTCCGCGCAGGATCTGGCCAAGCTTGCCGACAACGCGGGCGGCTCCCTCTCCGCCGGAGCCGGTGACGACGTGGCCACGCTCGGCATGACCTTCATGAAGTCTTATTCTTCGCTGGGCATGGAACTCCTGGCGGACATGACGCGCAACCCGGCCTTCTCCCAGGAAGAGATCGATCGCGCCATGCGCCAGGCGCAATCCAACCTGCAGGTCTCCTACTCCAGCGCGGAGTACCTTGCCCCCGCAAGCGCCTCCCGAGCCCTGCTCGGCACCCACCCCTACGCCTACCCCGGTGACGGCACGCCCGTGACCCTGCGCAATATCAAGCGCGAGGACATCGTCTCGTTCTATAAGGCGAACTATGCGCCCGGCCGCGCCTGGATGGCCGTCGCGGGCGACGTCACCCCCGACGAAGCGTTCGCGCTCGTCGAAAAGTACTTCGGATCCTGGGAAGCCGCTGCCGCGCCCGATGCCAAACTGCCCGCGCCGCCCGCGCCCAAACCGCAGGTCGTCATCGTCGACATGCCGAACGCCGTGCAGACCCAGATCATCGTCGGCCACCTCGGCGTACCTCGCAACAGCCCCGACTATCTTGCTCTCTACGTTGCCAACCAGATCTTCGGCGGCAGTTTCAACTCCCGCCTGAACATGAAGCTCCGCGCCAACGAAGGCCTCACCTACGGTGCGAACTCCTCCTTTGAGCCCGCCCGCCAGACCGGCACCTTCCAGGCGTCCACCTTCACCCGTACCGAAAAGACGGCCGATGCCATCCGCATGCTGGTCGACCTCCTCCAGGAGTTCAAGCAGAATCCGGCCACGAAGGAAGAATTCGACGAGGCCAAGGCCTACCTTATGGGTTCGTTCGCGGTCGGCATTGAGACGGCCGCCGCTGTCGCCGGCCGCGTCCTCACCACCGCAGTCTACGGCCTGCCCGACGACTACTACCCGAAATTCCGCGAACGCCTCCAGGCCCTCACCCGCGAGCAGATGTCCGCCTCACTCCAGAAGTTCCTGGAGACCGACAAACTCACCATCGTCGCCGTCGGCAACGCGAAGGAGTTCTCCAAGGAACTCCAAGCCTACGGACCCACCCGCATCATCAAGGCGGAGGATCTCGACCTCACCGCGCCTGACATGGTCAAGGTGAAGGCCGCCGCGTCCGCAGCCAGCCCCGAAGCCGCCACTAAAGGCAAAGCGCTGATTGCCGCCGCTCTCACCGCGCTGGGCGGTCAGGAAAAAGCTGCAGCGGTGAAAGATCAGGTGCTGACGGGTAAGATCAAGCTGACCATGCCTCAGGCCTCCTTCGACGGTGACTCCGAGGAATCCGTCCTCTACCCGGCTTACTACAAGATGGTGATGAAGCTGCCTGTGGGCGTCATCACGGAATCAGTCGACGGCGCCAACGCCTGGGCCGCCCAGGGCCCGCAGGCACAGGACCTCCCGCCCAACCTGGCGGGGGAACTGCGCAAGGGGATCCCTGCTGCCGGCGGTGGGATGGGCCTGCTTCTCGCGGCAGCCGCCGGAGAAGCCGAGGTCCAGGCCATCGACGACACGACTGTGAATTGGAAGAAGGGTGATTTCGAAGCCAAACTGACCTTCGACCCCGCCAGCCACCAACTGGTGAAGATGGCTTACAGCAGCATCGGCATGAGCGGCCCGGCCGAGACGGAAGTGCAGCTCAGCGACTTTCGCCCGGTGGAGGGCCTGACCCTCCCGTTCCATGAAGTCACTCTGCAGAACGGCCAGAAGGTCCTCGACCGCACCATCGCTGAACGCAAGCTGAACACTGGAGTGAAACCCGAGTCGTTCAAGAAACCCTAGTGCGTGTGGGGACGTTCCGCTCTGGCCAAAAGCGATGAAAAGTCGCAAACTGATTTCACCCCCTGGTGACCGGAGCCGGAACGTCCCCCCACCGCGACCAATCCCGCCAACCGGAAAATCAGCTCGCCCGAGCGGCCCGAATCAACCCCGCCACCCCGTCCGCCATCAACAGCGCGGCGTGTTTAGACTCGTTAGCCAGCCCGCCGACCAATCCTTCCACCGCCGCGGCAATCTCCGATCCCTTGCATCGCGACACCTCATCCACTCGCCGGCCTGTCAGCCAAACCGTTAAGGCCGACCCGCAAGCGATAGAAGCCGTGCACCCCCGCACCTGGAACATCGCGGCCGTGACAACCCCGTCCTCCACCCGGGCCGAGAGCCGCAACCGGTCTCCACAGGCAGGATTCTCCACGTTGACGGTGAGGGCCGGATCCGGCAGCACCCCTGCATTGCGCGGATTCTGGAAATGTTCGAGAAGCTGTTCGCTGTACAATGGTTTAAGGTTTCCTCCATCTTTACTCACCCTGCATGGTGCGCACAATGATCGTGGTCGCTGGCGTCCTCCAGCAAGACGGCAAGCTGCTCATAGGCCAGCGTATGGCGAAAGACCGTCACGGCCTCAAGTGGGAGTTCCCTGGCGGCAAGGTGGAAGTCGGCGAAACCCCCAAACAAGCCCTGCGGCGTGAGCTCCGGGAGGAACTCGGCATAGAAGCCGTGATCGGTCCCGAGATCGCCCGGTACGAGCATTCGGCGCAAGGCCGCCCCCCGCTGATCCTCCTGTTTCACAAGGTAGACACCTACACCGGGGAGCCCCAACCAAAAACTTTCGAGCAGATCCTCTGGGAAACGCCCGCCGTTCTCCCCGACTACGACTTCCTCGATGGCGACCTCGATTTCGTCCGCCGCATCGCCCGCGGCCGCATCAGCCAGTTGCGCTAGTCCCAGGGCCCACTCTCTCTCTGGCCCACCCGATCTCCGCCCCTCTGAATATCGCCGAACTGAATCCGGCTCGCCCGCCACGCCCACCCCCGCATGTCATAAACTGTCCTCGGGTCTCATAACCCAGGTTCATCAACATGCGCATCACCGCCCTAGTCACCCTCGTTCCCATGGCGCTTCTTTCCATGACTGCCGCCGACCGCGTCCGCACGGCCTCCGGCACCCTCGTAGGCGCTCCCGGAACCAACCCCGCCATCCGCACCTTCAAAGGCGTCCCCTTTGCCGCCCCGCCTGTCGGCAACCTCCGTTGGAAGGCGCCCCTGCCTGTAGCGAAGTGGAAAGGTGTCCGCCCTGCCACCGCCTTCGGCGCGCGTTGCATGCAGGCCCGCATCTACGACGACATGATCTTCCGGGACCCTGGCCCCAGCGAAGACTGCCTCACCCTCAACATCTGGACCCCCGCCAAATCCGCCAGGGAGAAGCTGCCGATCATGTTCTGGGTCCACGGCGGTGGCTTCCAGGCGGGCGGTTCATCCGAGCCTCGCCAGGACGGCGAAGTCCTCGCCACCAAAGGCGTGATCGTCGTCAGTGTGAACTACCGCATGGGCATCTTCGGCTTCTTCGCCCACCCCGAACTCACAAAGGAGTCCGGCCACAACGCCTCCGGCAACTACGGCCTGATGGACCAGGCTGAAGCGCTACGCTGGGTCAAACACAACATCAAGGCCTTCGGCGGTGACCCCAACAACATCACGATCTTCGGTGAGTCCGCCGGATCATTCTCCGTCTGCGCACTCATGTCTTCACCGCTCTCTCGCGACCTGATGACCCGCGCCATCGGAGAAAGCGGTGCGTTCTTCGGCGCCACCCTCAGCGCCCGCAACCTCGCGGAATCCGAGCAGGCCGGCGTCAAATTTGCAGCCGACCAAAAGGCTGACAATCTCGCCGCCCTTCGGGCTATCCCCGCCGATAAACTGCTGGATACCACGAAGAACAGCCGCGGTGGGTTTGGCCCCAACATCGACGGCTACTACTTCCCCACCTCAGCAGCCGAGATCTACGCCGCCGGCAAACAGGCCCACATTCCGCTGCTGGCCGGCTGGAACTCCGACGAAATGCCCTATCAGGCGCTGATGGGGAACGCGAAGCAGAAGCTCACCGCCGAACGCTTCCAGCAGCAGGCCCGAGAACGCTACAAGGACGATGCCGGCGCCTTCCTCAGGCTCTACACAGCGGCCAGCGATGCCGATGCGCTGAACTCTGCCAAGGCCCTCGATGGTGACCTCTTCATCGCGTACGGCACATGGAAGTGGATCAATACCCACGCCAAAACGGCAGCTAGCCCGGTCTATCAATACGTGTTTGACCGCGTCCGCCCCGCGCTCCCCGGTAAATCCATCCCCGGCATGGAGCCCGGCTCATACGGCGCCGTCCACGCCTCGGAGATCGAGTATGTGTTCGGAGCCCTCGACTCCAACAAGGACTTCAACTGGCAGCCGGACGACCGCAAAGTCTCGGAACTCCTCCAGAATTACTGGACGAACTTCGCGAAGACCGGCGACCCGAATGGTCCCGGTCTCCCCAAGTGGCCTGCCTACAGCCCCGCCTCCATCCAGGTGATGCATCTCGATGCGGATGCGAAAGCACAGCCCGAAGTGAGCCGGGGACGCTACGAATTCCTGGACGCTCAGGCCGCCAGGCAAGGGGGGAAGCAGTAGTACGTCCTCACTTTGGCCAGGGCTGCCGGCTGGGGATGTAGAGGCTGAACGCCCCCAGGCAGTATTTGCGGATTGAGGTTGGGCTTCCGCTGGAGGCCGGTCAGGTTGCGGCCGTCTCGCTGGTGTAGACTCGGACCTCGCCTCTCTGTTCCAACTGTAGTGTGGCAGTGATGGGGAGCGGGCCCTTGCCGCCGCCCGCCAGCGCGGAAGTCGCGGCGATCAGCAAGAGCGAGCCTAACGCTACGAAATCGTCTCCCGCATAGAGGCGGCGCAACTGGCCGTGCAGGGCTTTAACCAGATCGGCGCTGTAACGGGTGAGGTTGCGGATCGCCATAGCCGGCTTGCGGCTGCACGTGGCCCGCAGTTCGCGGGTCATATCCGCCAGACGGACCATCTCCTCGGCGAAAAAGGTGTCGGCAGCCAGCAGGGCATTGAAGTTACGGCTCTGGATCTGCACCGAAGCGAGGATCCGCTCCACAGAATTCGGATCGTAGGTCGAGACAAACTCCTGCATGCCTGCCGCGGCCAGGGCGCATTGGAGTTCTGGCAGAGCCTGCCGCAGGCCGGGGGCGGCGGAATTGAGGGCTCTGGCGAGCATCTCGGAGTTCATGAAGTCGTAGGAGAGGTGGCGCGCTTTCACGTCGGCATAAGGCGCGGAGTACTGGTATGCGAGCAGGGGAAAGGCCGCGTTGGGCGTGCGGAAATGCTCGAGATCGGAGAAGTACAGTGTGGGCAGCCAGTAGCGGACCGCGGCCTGCATGGCCCGAGAGACGCGGCACATTGTGGGGAAGTAGTCGGTTTCTTTGGAGTGAGGGGCTCTGGTCCAGGCTTCGACGAAGCGGCCCGGAAGGGAGAGAGTGAGCGTGGCCTGAACGGGTTCGGACGGCAGTTCAGGCCGGTCGATGCCATAGGCCTGGAGGACCCGGAACCAAGCTTCGTGATGGCCCGATGCGCTCACCTGTCTGGTGTCTTCAAAGGTGAGATCGAAGTTGTCGTTGATGGGGCCAGAGTCGCGCGTAGAGAAAGCTGCCGCGAGAATCATCTTGCTATGGAACTCGTTCGAAACCTGGTGAAAGTCGCAGGCGGCAGCATGCCAGGTGATCAGGCGGCCGGCGGCGTCGCAGAGGACCTCGGCGGACGCCAAGGCGGTGACACCGCTTTGCCAGGAGCGGGTGTCAAGGAACGGTAGGTGGATTTCGACGTGGCGGGTGCGGCGCAGGTGATGTGTGAGCAGGCCGTGGTGCGTCTGGAGGCTTGAGGTGGGCGGTCCGTAGAGCGGCGTCAGGTCGCCTCCGAGGACCCTGCGCAGGAGGTCCAGCCCCATGGGCGTCATGGCGAAGCTGGCGTCGGCCAGGGCTGTGCCGCCAGTGGAGGATTCGAGAAGGATCGAGAGCTCGGCCGGGAGCTGTTTCTGAAGGGCTTCCCTGGCGGCCTGGTAGATGCGGTTGCGGAGAGGCACCCAGGAGTTCACGCGCTCCAGCAGTGCGTGGGCGGGGAGTCCGGAGCCGAACAATTGTTGGAGCCGGGGCAGGGCCCATGAGGCGGGGGCGAAGGGATCCAGCTCCTGCGCCGCGATGGCGGGCAGACGGAGGAGAAGAGTCAGAATGGCTGGGGCGTCGCGGCTGAGCTTATCGACGTTGGTGAGGCGGTCGAGCAGGGTGGCGGCGGCGTGGATACGAGTCCAGGCGTCTTCGGTGGAGATTTGGGTCAGGCTGCAGCCGGCTACGGCCTCGAGCCACTGCGCAACGATGGAGGAAGCGAAGGCCGGGTTCTGTTCGAGCCCCTGCTGGAGACGGGAACGGAAGGTTGTCAGGTTCAGTCCATCGTTGGCGATCGAGTAGGACCAGGACAGGAGTTCGGCGAGGCCGGTGGGTTGACCGGCGGCTTTCCAAAGGACGGACTCGGCTCGGGTACCGGGCTGCTGGAAGGCCTCGAGAAGGGATTCGAGGGCGGAACCGCTGGCTCCGCAGGTATCGGCAAGCTGTCTCCAGCGGACACTGCCGATGTCGGCGAGGGTCGCGCGAAGCCACTGCAGCGAGTGCGTTCCGAGGATGGCTCTCAGAAGTTCGTCGCTGCCCGCCGGCAGGCTCGTGTCGACGTTGGCGGTGATGGTAGCTTTGGCGGAGCCCTGCAGAGTGGCTTCGGAAGCTCGGTTGAGCGTGAGGCGGAGCCAGGGTTCGGCACCGTGGTCGTCGCGGGTAAGGGTGGCGGTGTAGGAGCCGGTGAGAGTGGCCGTCACGTGGGCCTCCGCGGCGGCGTCCAGGCAGAGCCCGGTGGTGCCCTGCAGGATGCCGCGAACTGCCTCTTTGATCCAGTGGAAGTGAAAGCCAAAGGGGCTGGGCGACTGGAGGCGCAGGTTGGCGGTGGCGGTTGAGGTGAGCAGGACGCCGGGCGGGAATTGGTCTGGTGTGGTGATCTGTTCGATGGGGCGCAGGTAGGCGTGTGGGTCGAGGGCCGGTGGCGCCTGCGCGGTGAGGATCTGGCCGTTGATGACGCTGCTGGCGAAGGTAGGGGGCGCGGGCTCGGTCCCGCGGGCGCCTTGTGGCGCAAGTGTGGTGTTCGGTTCCATGGGATTCTCCTAGTGGGGTAGCGCCTCGCGAGCGGGAAGCGCAGTGGGGTGAGCCGTCTCGATTCTACTCCCACAGGTCCAAGGAAATCGGCTGGATGGAGGTAGTAAAACGTGTGGGTGATGGACGCTAAAGTGTTGAAATAGAATAAATTGCGAACTTTTTCAGATTTATTTTGAAATGCTGTGACCGGTCTTGGCGTCAGGCACGATTTTCAGCCAATCTTCATCCTGTCCCGGGCACCAGAGCGGCCGACGAAGCAGAATTCTTGGCGGTTGGGGGCCGGCGGTGACGAGGGGATTTGCCTGGTCAAGCATCTGTTGGACGGTGCCTCGATTGGCGATGGGTCGGCGTTCGCCGAAAGCGGAGGCGCCGCGCAGCTCGATCTACTCGTCGAGGGTGAGGCGGCTGTCTTTGCGGTAATCCATCCTCCGCATTTTTGGGGATGAGGCGCGGCGTGCCCAGATCAGGATGCCAAGACCGGATAACGGGCGGCGGCCACAGGTCATGTGAGCGCGGTATGGATGTGCCCAGGGTCAGCGTCCGGCGGACCACGGCGCTGCCGTTTGTGGGCATCGGCCACAAGGAGTGAAGTGAGGTGCGCGGCCGGTTTTGTTTGGAATGCTATACGATAACGGGTGCCGGAAGTCGTCTGGCTAGGATTCCACTCATGACCCGTAAAGATTTCCTCGTTTCCGCGGCCGCGATGCCGGCGGTGTTGAGCGCTCAGTCGACCGAGCAGAAGGTACAACGCAAGAACCGCATCAAACAGGGTGTGTGCGGCGGTGTTTTCGGCCGCAACATGCCGTTTGAAGAGCGCGCCAAGCAGGCTGCGCGGCTGGGGGCGCATTGCTACGACCTGACGCAGCCGGAGCAGTGGCCGATCCTTAAGAAATACGGCCTGGTTCCGAACATGACGGCGGGCGGCGGCAAGCTGACCGATGCATGCAACGACAAGACGCTGCATGACGCGATTCGCGCGCAGTTCAAGGAGAACCTGCCGCGCGCGAAGAAGGAAGGGATCCCAAACGTCATCACGTTTAGCGGCAACCGGCGCGGCAAGAGCGATGAAGAAGGTATGGATAACTGCCTGCTGGTGCTCAAGGATGTCATCAAACTGGCGGAAGACAACGAAGTGACCATCTGCATGGAGCTCCTGAATTCCAAGGTGGACCACAAAGACTACCAATGTGATCACGCCAAGTGGGGCGTGGAGCTGTGCAAACGGGTGGGCTCGCCGCGGTTCAAGCTGCTGTACGACATCTATCACATGCAGATCATGGAAGGCGACATCATCCGCACGATCCGCGACAACATCCAGTACTTTGGCCACTTCCACACGGCGGGCAACCCGGGCCGGCACCAGTTCGACGATACGCAGGAGATGAACTACAAGGGCATCGCCCAGGCGATTGTGGATACGGGCTATACGGGTTACATGTCACACGAGTACAGCCCCTCGCAGGGCAAGGATCCGATCGCCACGCTCGACGAGATGATGCGCATCTGCGACGTTTAAGCTAACATCTGGTCTGTCATGGGCCGACTCATTCCTGTCAGTAAGGAACTGCCGCAACCGTCGCTACAGTTCCGCTCCGCGTTCGGACGATGGATCGCTCGCGGGGAGGCACTGGAGGAGTCGGCCCACCACACGGTCACGCATCCCTGGTACAAGGTGATCTGGCTGACGGGCGTGGATTACTTTTCCACGCTGGGGTATCAGCCGGGTATCG
The DNA here is from genome assembly GCF_015277775.1 of Paludibaculum fermentans. NCBI lineage: Bacteria > Pseudomonadati > Acidobacteriota > Terriglobia > Bryobacterales > Bryobacteraceae > Paludibaculum > Paludibaculum fermentans. The sequence goes on along the minus strand of NZ_CP063849.1, from coordinate 4,345,582 downwards.
CGCTGCTTGCTGCGGGGGCGGTCGCGCCGCTGGCGACCGCGATCCTCGTGCTGGTGACCCTTCTGGGTGCCCTGCCGGTGTATTCGCAGGTGGCGGAGCGCAGTTTCGCGGGGCAGGGCTCGATCGCGATGCTCGAGAACCTGCTGCTGGGCTGGAAGAGCAAGCTGCTGGTGCTCACGCTGCTCGGGTTTGCGGCAACCGATTTCGTCATTACCATGACTTTGTCCGCGGCCGATGCGGCGAAGCACGCAGTGGAGAATCCGTTTCTGCGCCCGCACCTGGGCGACCACCAGATCCTTATCACGCTGGGGTTGCTGACCGCCCTGACGCTGGTCTTTCTCAAGGGATTCAAAGAGGCGATCGGCGTGGCCTCGGCCGCCTCTGTCCCCTATCTGTTGCTAAACGTGGTGGTTCTGGCGCGTGGAGCCTATGAAGTGTTCCTCCACCCGGCGCTGCTGCACGATTGGCGGGTCGCGCTTTCAATGAAGGGCGACATGGGGATGGTGATGGCGGGCGCACTGCTCGTCTTCCCCAAACTGGCGCTGGGTTTGAGCGGGTTTGAGACCGGCGTTTCGGTTATGCCGCTGATCGATGGCGGGCCACGGGATGCGGATTATCATCAGCGCAGTGGGACACCCCCGGCCGGACGCGTGGGCAATACCAAGCGGCTGCTGGTGACGGCGGCGCTGATCATGAGCGTGATGCTGGTGGCGAGCAGCATGGTGACCACGCTGCTTATTCCGGAATCCGCCTACCGGATTGGCGGACCGGCCAGCGGTCGTGCGATTGCTTTTCTGGCGCACAAGTACCTGGGCCCGGTGTTCGGATCGATTTACGATGTGTCCACGATCCTGATCCTGTCGCTGGCCGGGGCGTCGGCGATGGCGGGGTTGCTACACCTGATTCCGCGTTACCTGCCGCGGTTCGGAATGGCCCCGGAGTGGATGACGCTGTCGCGACCGCTGGTGCTGGTGCTGTTTGGAATCAATGTGGTGGTCACACTGGTGTTTCGCGCCGACGTCGAGGCACAGAGCGGAGCGTACGCCACCGGAGTACTGGTGCTGATCCTGTCGGCTGCCTGCGCGGCGACGCTGGATTTGTGGAAGGAGGCGCGAAAGCCGCTCGCAATCTATACCGGCGCGGTGGCTTTGGTATTCGCCTACACCCTGGTGGACAACTGTATTGAGCGGCCGGACGGGTTGATCATCGGGTCGGTTTTTACGCTGCTGTTGATGATGGTGAGCGCACTGAGCCGGTCGAAGCGGTCGTTTGAGTTCCGGGTGACAAAGAGCTACTTCAGCAATTCTGAGTCCGCGCGGCTGGCGTCGGAACTGGTCGACAAGAAAGTTCATCTGGTGCCCATCCGGAACGATACGGCGACGGCGCGGACGCGTAAGCAGGCTGAGATCGTGAAGCACTACAAGGTGCACGGGCCATTCCTGTTTGTACACATCCATTTGGCCGACAACCGGAGCGAGTTTTCGGCGCCGCTTGAGTTCCGGATCGAGCGTGAGGGAGAGAACTTCGTCGCTCATGCGTACGGGGCGACTGCCCTGGCCAACACCATTGCGTACATCAGCGAACTGATTGATCCCATCTCGATCTTCATTGGACTGACCAGGGAGAACCTGATGCAGCAGGCGTCCCGGTACCTCTTCTTTGGGGAAGGGGAGACCGGCCTGATGGTCTATACCATCCTGTTAAGTTACTGGGAATGGACGCCGGAGGATGACGTCCGGCCGCTGATCTTCCTGATGTCGGATTAGGGCCCAAGGCCCCGGATGCGGCGAATCCAAAGGGTAGGAAGCGGGGTAAGTGATGGAAAAGAGCAGGCTTGTGTTGACCGCCCGGATGGAAGGCGATATTCTCTAGTGAGAATAGGGAAATGCCAGTGCAGACGCTAATGAACGTTTCCGTGAAGTGTGAGTACGCACTGCGTGCCGTACTTGACCTGACCTTGTCGCCAGGGGCGCAGCCAATCAGAATTGCGGACATTGCCACGCGGCAAAAGATCCCGCAGAAGTTTCTGGAGACGATTCTGGCTGACCTGAAGAAGCACGGGTTTCTCGAGTCCCGGCGTGGCGCCGAGGGGGGGTACCTTCTGGCGAAAGCGGCGGAGACGATTACGGTGGGGCAGGTGCTGCGCAGTGTGGAAGGTGGCCGGACAGGCCGTGCGGCGCTGGAAGAACCGGGACCGCTGGGCGAGTTCTGGGATCGGGTGGACGACGCGGTGGCTGGGGTCATCGACAAAACCACGTTCGCCGAATTAGCTCGGAATTGGCGAGACCGGCAGGCAAGATACGTGCCAAATTGGGAAATTTAAGGGGAGCCGATGAGAGTTTTTGATGATAACTCGTTGAGCATCGGCCGGACTCCTTTAGTCCGGCTGAACCGTGTAACGAAGGGCGCCGGCGCCACGGTGCTGGCGAAGATCGAGGGCCGCAATCCGGCCTATTCCGTGAAATGCCGTATCGGCGCTTCGATGGTTTGGGAGGCCGAGAAGGCTGGGATCCTGGGCCCGGGCAAGGAACTGGTGGAGCCAACCAGCGGTAATACCGGCATCGCGCTGGCGTTTGTCGCGGCGGCCCGCGGTTATCCGATCACCCTGACCATGCCGGAGACGATGTCGCTAGAGCGGCGCAAGGTGTTGAAGGTCTTTGGGGCGAATTTGGTGTTGACCGAAGGTCCCAAGGGCATGAAGGGTGCGATCGCGAAGGCCGAAGAGATCTACAACTCGGATCCGTCGAAGTTTGTCCTGTTGCAGCAGTTCCAGAATCCGGCGAATCCGAAGATCCATTTCGAGACCACGGGGCCTGAGATCTGGGACGACACCGATGGCCAGGTGGACGTGCTGGTGTCCGGCGTAGGCACGGGCGGCACGATTACGGGCACTTCGCGGTATATCAAGCAGGTGAAGGGCAAGCCGATTCTGTCGGTGGCCGTAGAGCCGACGGCGAGCCCCGTGATCACCCAGGTGAGGAACGGCGAGGCACCGCAGCCCGGTCCGCACAAAATCCAGGGGATTGGCGCGGGCTTCATTCCCGGGACCCTGGACCTCTCGATGGTAGATCGCGTGGAGCAGGTGTCGAACGATGAGTCGATGGAGATGGCGCGGCGCCTGGCTTCGGAAGAAGGGATCCTGAGCGGCATCTCTTGCGGCGCGGCGGCCGCTGCCGCGGTGCGGTTGGCGAACCAGCCTGAGTTCGCAGGCAAGACGATTGTGGTCATCCTGCCGGACGCCGGCGAACGGTATCTGACCTCAGCCCTATTTGAGGGGATGTTCGCGGATTAGTTTAATATTGGTTGCGCTTGCATTTTGACGCCCGCTGTTCTGCCGGAGCAATCCGGAGGAACAGCGGGTGTTTTGCATTATCGTGAGCAGTTCAATCGGCTAATAGGAATAGATTAGGGCGGGACTACGGAGAAGAGGGTGCGGGCGCCGGGTTGGGTGTTGGGGTGAAGGCGCCCGCTTCTCGTAACGGGGATTGACTATAAGAGCGCAAAAGCGTGGTTTCAGGTTACAGGTAGCCCAAAATTGATGCGGACATTTTTTGTCTTGCGCTTCTTCGCTATTTGTTCTACTCTGGGTTGGCAAACATAAGGCGAAGGAGGAAGCATGGCAATGCTGCACCACCTCTCAATCGGTCCGTCCGGATGGCATCGCGCGGACTGGGTTTCCACTGTCTATCCAAAGCCCGCGACACGCGGCTGGCACCCGCTGGACACACTGGCGCGGTATGTCGACGTAGCGGAGATCGGGCAGACCTTCGCCGGCCCGATGCGGCAGGAGATCGCCAGGCTCTACGCGAAGAAAGTGGAGCGGAACCCTGATTTCCTGTTCACGGCGCTGTTGGAACGGCGCTTCACGTACGACCGGGACCTGAATGAGGCCGCGGTGGAGGCCTGGAAGGTGGGCCTGTTCCCGCTGCTGAAGGCGCGGCGGCTGGGTGCGGTGGTCATGCAGTTTCCTTGGGCGTTCCGGTTCAGCGAGGAGAACAAACAGTTCCTCATCCAGCTGCGACGGACGTTCCATGAGTTTCCCCTGGCTGCGGAGTTTCGACACGAGTCATGGCTGAGGGATGAGGCGGTGACGACGCTGGTGAACTACCGCGTTGGTTTCGTCAACATCGACCAGCCGAAGTACTTCCGGGCGATGCCGCCCACGGCGTTGCTTACCTCGGGGGTGGCAGTCGTCCGATTGCATGGGCGGCGGAGCCCGGAGGGTTTTCGTGAGTTTGATCAGCCGGTGGACCAGTCGTACCTCTACGACCTCGACGAATTGCTGGAGTGGCAGCCGCGGATTGAGCGGCTGGCCGCGAATGCGGCGCGGGTTCTGGTGGTGACAGCCAACGCGGAGGGTGGCCGCGCCATGGTGAATGCGCTGCAGCTGCGCGAAATTTTCGGGGACAATGTCCTGCGGGCTCCGGCGCCCCTCATCGGGGAGTACCCGGCGGAGTTGGCCGCGTTCCGGGCGCAAAGGCCGGTACAGGCTGTCTTGTTGCCGGCTCGGGCGGCTTAGTACTTCGGGCGGTTGGCCTGGTATTGGGCGGTGACGTCGTGTACGTTGCCGCCTGCCACGTCGAGGACCATGGCCTTGCCGGCATCGAGCAGCGGATACGATTTCTCGGGCTTCCAGACCATGAGCGGCGCCAGATGGCCCTCGTCGTGGATGTTGGACTCGGCGCCGGGCGCCAGCCAGACGTCGAAGTAGCCGTGCACTTCGAAAGGCAGATCGGCATAGCCGGCGAGGAATTGGTCAGTATCCATGCCGGTGAGCAGCATCATTCTTTCCGGGTTGGCGCGTTTGAATCGGAGGACGCCCTGGACCAGGTCCCGGGCGAGGTGGCTGCGCTCCCAGTTCCACCGCGTGACGTGCCAGGCGGCGGGCGCTGCGAACGCCAGGTAGAGGATGGCGATGGGCATGCCTATCGCCTTCCGCGCCGAGACAGCGGCGGCGATGATCAGGGCGAGACCGACCGCGGGGGCGGTAAGCGCGTAGTCCATGATGTGATCAGGCAGCAGCAACAGCGGGCCGAGCATGATGACGAACCAGGCGGCGCCGAAGATTGCCGTGGAGTTGCCAATCTGAGTGCTGCCACGCCTTGTGTCCCGCAGGATCACGATGACAAGCACGGCAGCGCAGATGGCGGCTGTGGCTGACGGCACGACCCAAGCAGGCCAATCCCAATAGAAGTGGCCGAAGCGTTCCGGACCCAGTGCCATTTCGAAATAGGTCCAGAGGGTGTGGAAGATTCTTCGGTCGATCTGGATGGCGTAAGGGCCGGTTTTGTAGATGGGTGCGACCAGGAAGTGGAGTAGGGTGAACGCGGCGGAACCGGCATAGAAGGGCAGGGTTCGCTTGAAGCGGCTGCGATCGTACAGCAGGGCGTGGGCCGAGATCAGGAGCGGATACATCACTACTGTTTCCAGTGAGCCGAGCCCGAGCAGAAAGACCACCCACTGGGCACGTTTGCGTCCTCGCAGGTAGTGCAAAAAGGCGAGCAGGATGAAGCAGAGCGACTGGGGCTGATTGTAGATGCAAGTCCAACACAGCGAGGGCGCCACGCAGGGGTTCAGCAGCCAGCAGAAGGCGGCTGTGGCTCCGCCAAGGACAGACCCGGTGAGCCGGCGCGCGATGGCGTTGAGGAGGAACAGGTTGACCGATACGGTGAGGAAGACAACGATCCGGAAGGGTAAGGGATTGACTCCGAAGATGGCCTTCAAGCCATAGAAGAAGAGGTTCTCGCTCCACGGCCGCAGGTTGCCGTGAGCTTTGGGTGCGAAAATGATAGCGAGGAAGTCGCGGAAACCTTTAGCGGGGGCCAGATGGAGCCAGCCGAAGTCGTCCTGGTAGAACCAGCAATCGAGTCCTCGATAGTAGAACACAGACAGGCAGAGAACTGCGGCCAAAGCAGGACCGAAGCTTAGATACCAGGGCAAGGGAACGGTGGGGGCAGCGGGACTGCTCACTTTGTACAACTCACTTCAACTGGAGCGTAGCAGGCAGGGCGCCGGGCCGTAAACCGCGCGGAGGTTCGTCAGGCTTTTTCGGGCGCGCGCATTTGATAGCGGCCGGCGGCGAGAGCCGTCAGCAGGCCGAGCAGGGTGAGGCCCGCGCCCCAGTAAACCGACACGGGGCGGTAGCGCATCTCCACGCGGTGGCGGCCCTGGTTGACGACGATGCCGCGCAGGGCGCCGTAGACCTCGTGAAGTGGGGCCGGTTGCCCGTCGACGTAGCCGAGCCAGCCGGGGAAGTAAGTCTCGCTGGCGACGAGCAGGCCCCGGCAGCGCATCGTGGTCTCGAAGGTCAGGGCCGAGGAGGAGCGGGCGGTGAGCCTCAGTTCGTCGCCGTCGCCACAGGTTTCCAGCGGCGGCGCCGAGGCTGTCATGAGGGCCTTGCGACGGAGATTTCCACCTTCCTCGCCCATGCGGCGGATGATCTCGGCTGAAGGCACGGTGGCGGCCTCGTGGACGCTCCAGTAGCGGGGAAACGCCTCGGGATTGCGATAGACCTTCAGGCCGGCGCGGCCCTGGAAGACCTGCTGCTGGCCGTCGCGCATGGGATCGTTGCCCAGGTGGTAGCCGAGGGCGAAGAGCATGGGGGCGAGATGGCCGCCGTTGAGGCGGTCGGTTTCGAAGCGGGCGACGTTGGCGGTGAGGCCGCCGGAGTAGGCCCGGAACTGTTCGAGGCCCTCCCAGTCGCCGATATTGAAGGGGACGTCGTCGGTGTCGACTTCGAGGCGCATGGGCGCGGGCAGAGTGCGCAGGAAATCGACCACATCATCGTGCTGCGTGAGCTTGTAGAGGGAGCCGCCTTTGTTCTCGCGGTGCTGGTAGTTGGCGGTGGTGACGGTGCCAAACTCAAACAGCAGCAGCGCAATAGAAAGCGCGGCGGCTGATGATTCCCGGATGCGGCCGGTCCTGGAGGCGTGCAGAAGAACTGCCAGGCCGATGGCGCTGATTGCGGCGAGGGAGAGCGCCTCGTACTCGTTGCCTGTCTCCTGGCGCACGGTGGCGCTGGCGAGGGTGATGCTCCAGGCGACAGCGCTGAACGCGAGCAGGCCCCGGATGAGGCTGCGGACGAAGGTGGATTGCCGGATCTCCTCCGTACGGAAGGCGTCGAGGCCGAAAGCGGCCAGGGCGGCTAGGGCCAGTTGAGCGAGGAAAAAGGCGATGGCTGGCGTACGAGCCTTCTCCACCATGGGGAAGAGCAAGTAAGCCACGCCATGGTAGACGGAGAAGCCGCCGAGCGCAAAGACGACCGCACCCACGGCCAGGGCGCCGAACAGCCGCACCTCGCTGCGTTTCCAACAGGCGGCGAGGCCGAGCAGAGCGAGGGCAACCAGGGTGAAGCCGAGGAAGGGGTCGACCTCGCGGCTGAGTCCGGCGATGAAGACACCCAACAGTGAGCTTGGCGGGAATGAATGCTGCTTGTGGACAATGTAGGGCACGCTCTGGCCCCAGAAGACGGGGTTCTGGGATTCGACCCAGCGGAGCGACAGGCGGCCGGTTTCGATGGCGGGCAGGAGTTGCAGGGCGCCCACCAATGCCAGCAGCATGCCGGCGATCGCGGGCTGGCGGAGGGCGCGCATCCGGTTGGGCTGGATCCAGATGTAGTGGAGCCAGAAGCCGCCCATGGCCAGAGCCGTGAAACTGGGGATCTGGTGGTGGCCGGAGAGGAAGCTGATGCCGAGGAAGGCTCCGGAGAGGGCGGCGTTGGCGGCGGGATGGCAGCCGCGCAGGCAGCGGAAATAGAAGAGGAGGACGAGGGGAGCCCAGACGGCTCCGCTGAGCATCTGCGGCCAGCCGATGGTCCCCAGGACGCCGCCGAGTGCGTAACCGGCTCCAGCGAGGATCGAGGCGGAGTTGGAGCGGCCGAGGTCGCGGCAGAGTAGGTAGCAGAAGAGGGCAGCCAGGTAGTGAGAGAACAGGAAGTGGAGATTGATCCAGAACGGCTGGATGTGGCCGTTGTGGAGGGGGGCGAGGAATAGAGGCCAGTTGAGGGGATAGGCAGCTCCGGGCTGCATCTGGCCCAGGAGCGGCTGGCCGCCCCAGAGGTGGGGGTCCCAGAGGGGGAATTCTCCGGCGTGCCAGGCTGAGGCCTGAAACTGGAACCACGGGAGGATCTGGAAGGCAAGGTCGGGGCTGTCGAGCCAGTTATACTGCTTGGTCAGCAGTTTCCAGAAGATCCCTGTGGTGAGGGCGAGCAGGATGAGTGGTGCGACCCACCGGGTATGCCGGCGTGCGACGAACGATGGGTCTTCCGGCATGGGGTCATGATACCGGAACGCCTGTGTCGATCACTGCAAAATCGGCAGGGCCAGGTAGTCCGGCGGGACGAAGAGGCTGCCTTGGGTGACGCCTTGCGGGGCGATGCGCTTCAGTTCGGCGGCCAGTTGCGCTGAAGTGGATTCGCCTTTCAGATAGGACTGGAAGGCCAAGGTGACTTCGCGGACCTGGCCGGCGGATTCGTGGACAAACTCCAGACGGAAATGACGGATGCCCGCTTCCTGCCACTGGTCGATGAAGCTGCTGGCTTCCTGGGCCTCGGCTCCGAAGACCGTGTTGCGGCAGCCGACGTCGGCCATGACGGGGTGGGCGCGGCCGGAAGGGTCTTTCAAGGCGACGGTGTGGGTTTCACAAGGGCGGCCGCAGTCTTTGTAAGTGGTGCCGGTGGAGAGGAAGCGGCAGAAGACGCAGTGCTCGGTGTGGAAGACCGGCAGGTGCTGGTAGGCTACGACCTCAATACGGGCGGCGCCCGCTGTGCGAGCGAGGCGGGCTACCTGGTCGGCGTTGAGGTCGTGCGTGGGCGTCAGGCGCGACAACCCCAGTTCAAAGTAGGCCGAGGCGGTGAGCGAGTTGGCGGTATTGAGGCTGAAGTCTCCGATCAGGTCGGAGTGCGGCTGCTGCTTGAGTTCGTGCAGGATGCCTGTGGAGCGGATGACCAGCGGGCACTCCAGGCTGAGCAGGAAGTTGGTGATGCGGGCTTCACCGGGTTTCAGGATGCGCGGGCTGGCGACTCGGACGGCGATGCCGGCTGTTTTGACCTTTTCGACGGAGGGCCGCAGGCCGTAGAGGTCGAGGTAATCGAGCGTGATGCTGGCCGGTGTGAGTTCGAGGGCGGCTTCGAGCTGTTCGGGAGTGCGGACCAGCAGGTGGAGCTGGGGCTCCAGGCTGGCAGGCTCCTCGGCGGTGGCCTGGCGCAGGGCTGCTTCCACAAGCGGCTTGGGTTGGTTGACTTCCAGGGGCGGCCGGTTGACCTGCTGGGCCTGGAGTTGCTCGACGGCTTCGCGGCGCAGACGGTTCAGGAGTGAACTGGCTGCGAACGGCGTCCCGGTGCAGGTGAGCTCAATGCTCTTCAAGGTGTAAGGCGTGTTGCCGAGGCGGGAGAACTGTTCGTGCAGGAAGTCCTTGGTGAGGCCGCGATTCTGTGCGCGTTCGATGGACTCGGGCGAGATGACAGTGGTCGAGATTTCCGGATGGGCGATGAGGTGCCACTCGGTCACCAGCGGCGCTCCTTCGGCGGCGGTGACTCGGATGTGAATCGACTGGCGGGCGGCGGGAGCGGCGGGTTCGAGATAGGGCTTGGCCACGCGTTCGAGGGCGGGATCGTGGGTCCGCCAGACGAGGTCGCCGGGATGGATGCGGGTGAAGCGGACGGCGTTGTTGCCGAACTTCAATTCCAGGGATCCGTCGAGATTGGGGAGCGACTGGAAGATGCGGCCGCCCTCTTCGGGCTCTTCCGGGCTGCGCCAGGAGGCGGCGTCGAAGACCAGGCCGTCACCGGGCTTCACCGGTGCGATTTTGTGGGCAGGCGCCGTCTGGATGGTGACGGAGTCCGGGCTGACCTTGGTGACCTTGCCGATGCAGACACCTCGATGGCGCGGGGCACGGCCTTTGACGACGGTCTGGTGATTGGTGCCGGTGAGGAAGTATGGGCCGGAACCTCGGGAGTAGACCTGCTCTAGCTGGAGCTCTTCGACGGGCGTGATGGAGAGCTTGCGGCCGGCAGCGGCTTCGTCGACTGCTTTGCGATAGGCGGCGGTAGCGAGGGCGACGTAGTCGGCGTCTTTGTAGCGGCCTTCTATTTTCATTGCCGACACGCCCATGGAGACGATTTCGGGCACCTGGCGCAGGCCGTAGAGATCGCCGGGCGAGAGGAGATAGCGGGCGTCGGCCAGGGGCTCCAGGCGGCCGTCGACCAGCATTTCGTAGGGCAGGCGGCAGGCTTGGGCACACTGGCCGCGATTGGCGCTGCGTCCGCCCCAGGCTTCGGAAGAGAAGCATTGGCCGGAGTAAGCGACGCAGAGTGCGCCATGGACGAAGATCTCGAGATCGCAGGAGGTCTGCTCGATGATGGAGCGCACCTCGGTGAGGGCGAGTTCGCGGGCGAGGGTGACGCGCTGGACGCCGAGTTCCTGGGCCTGGCGGACGCCGGCGGCGTCGGTGATGCTCATCTGCGTGCTGGCGTGGAACTCCATGCCGGGCGCGATCTGGCGGGCCAGGCGGACCATGCCGTAATCCTGCATGATGAGCGCGTCGGCTCCGGCGTCGACGATGGCGGCGATGGCGTCGGCGGCTCCCGCGATCTCGTGTTCGAAGACAAGCGTGTTGAAGGTGACGTAGCCGCGGACGCCGCGGGTGTGGAGTTCGCGCATGACGGAGGGCAGTTCCGTCAGCGTGAAGCCGACCTTGGCGCGAGCGGAAAAGTGCTTCAGGCCGAAGTACACGGAGTCGGCTCCGGCCTCGACGGCGGCGCGGAGTTGGGGCCAATAGCCGGCCGGACTCATGACTTCGGGTTTGCGGACGGGGGGCTGCTGGCGCATGGAGGGGGTCCCTTTCAGGGTAACAGGCGGGTTGGGCGTTGTCGCCTAAAAGCGCCGCGGCGGGCCGGTGAGGGCAAACGCGGCGATGGTGTGAGCTTCACGAAGATCTTCCAGGTGTCTGGGGGTGAGCGGCACGGCGGCGCTGTCGATCTCGTCCTCCGCAGCGCCCTGGTAGCAGAGTTCACAGGCGCGGATCTCGCCTTCGGGGAAGCGCAGGGCAGGTCCAAAGGTGCGGCAGGTGACCGGACGGTAAGCGTATAAATCGCAGGTTTGGGAGGCGGGGTCGAGGGCGGGGCAGGGCACGTCTTCGCCAAATGTTTCGAACTGTTCCTGGCCTTGGGTCGAGTTGTCGAGGAGGCCGGAGGCGGGGTCGCCGGGAAAGCTGGCGGCGAAGCGCGCTAGAAACGCCTGGGCTCGACGGCGGACGCGGGCGGCGCGGGCCGGATCGTGTTGGGAGAGATGAAGGAGGCCTTCCGCCAGGCGTTCCGCATCGGTGAGGGAGATTGCGAAAGTCCCCAGGCAGCATTCGGCGCAGCCGGGGCGGCAGACGATCCACGCGCCGCCCTTTGTCAGGGCTTGGGCCATGGTCTGGCCTACAATTCCGACGAGTTCCGTGGCTTTGGGGCCGCAGGACATGGCGGGTAACCGGTTATTGGATGAGTGCTGCGAATTCGCGGGCCAGCGCGTCGGCTTCGGCTTCCGGTAAGCCGATGACGCCCGCCAGGTATTTGCCTTTGGCGAAGAGGAAGGCGTCGCGCGCGCCATCCTTGCCGGCAAAGCCGCCGAAGCCGGGGACGACTTTCGGGTTGGCCAGGTGGGTCTTGTAATCGAACAGGAGGATGCCGGCCGCTTCCGCGGAGGAGGTCCGGAGGAGGATCAGGTCAAACTCCTTCGCCCCCTTCTTGTAGTGGGCAATGTTGCCGCCCGGCAGAAAATCGTGACCAAGCAGGTGGTCGGCGGTGATGTTGGTCTCCACGCGGTTGGCGGAGGGGAAGCGGCGGCTTTCGTCGGCCGGAGGCGCGGCTGCCTTTTTGACGGGCGCGGGCTCGGGCTTGGTTTCAGGGCTGCAGCCGGCGAGGAAGAGCAGGGCCGCGAAAGCAGGCAGTAGGATGGCGGGGCGCATGCGGAAATGATCGTATCATGCTGCGCTCACAGCCGAACTGCACGCTCAGGAAGGCTGGGTCCGGGCCGGATTTTATGAACACGGTGAAAGTTGAACCCTCGATTTGAACAGGCTTCGAAAAGGCTCACCCCGCAGGCCGATCGAAGCCCTTCGCGAGCCGGAGGCCGGAGTCGATTCAAGTAAAGATTCGGGTGGCAATGCAAGGGACCATCGGATGGTGGTAGATTGACATCGCGATGGTCACGATTCGGGAAGTAGCAAAGAAAGCCCGCGTTTCCGTGGGTACTGTGTCGAACGTGCTGTCTGGTTCGGAGTCAGTGCGCCCGGAACTGCGCCGCCGAGTAGAAGAGGCGATGCGGGCACTGGATTATGAACCGAATCAAATTGCACGAAGTCTGAAAACGCGGTCGACCAAAACTCTGGGTACGGTGGTCACCGATATTACCAATCCGTTCTTCCCGCAGATGATTCGCGGGGCGGAGGATGCGGCGCTGGAGCGCGGCTATCTGTTGATCACGTTAAACACGGACGATCACGTGGAGCGGGAGCGGCGGGCCGTAACGCTGCTGCGGGCGCGGAAGGTGGATGGAATCCTCCTGGTAATGGCGCCGGATTCGGGCGACATCGGCCACATTAAGGCCGCGATCGATGGCGGGACGCCGGTGGTGTGTCTCGACCGTGCGCCGCTGGATTCGCCAGTGGACTCGGTTTGCGTCGACAATGTGAAGGGCACGCGGATGTGCATGCATCACCTGCTGCTGCGCGGGCACAAGCGCATCGGCATGGTGTGCGGATCGCACGATGTCTACACCTCGGAGCAGCGCCTGGTGGGATACCGGTCGGTGCTCGAAGAAAGCGGCCTGATTTTTGATCCGTCGCTGGTGTGTTTCGGAGACTTCCGGCTGGACAGCGGCTACAAGATGTCGAAGGAGTTGCTGCTGCGGTCTGAGCCGCCCACTGCCATTTTCGCGGCCAACGCGATGATGGGCTTCGGAGCGCTGAAGGCGATGCAGGAGCTGGGGTTGCGGTGCCCGGGAGACATTGCGCTGGCGGTGTTCGATGACATTCCCTTCGGCGATGTGATCCAACCCAGGCTGACCGTCGTGGCCCAGCCGGCGTACGAGATCGGCCGGCGGGGTGCTCAATTGCTGATCGAAAGGATCGAGGGACGGACGAATTCACCCGATCCCGTGGTGATCCTGCTCAACCCGGAACTGATCGTTCGAGAGAGCACGGCTTCGCGTCCGAATTAACAGTTGTAACGGAATTCTTCCCCAGAAAACCTGTCCCGATACTTCCGGGAGCATCGGAAGTCTAAGATGGAAGAGTAATGGGGACAAACTCACCCGCAGGCGGTGGGGCAGTCAGGCGGTTTCCACCGTGGCTCGGCACGGTGATTGTCTACGCGCTTTCGCTGGGCTGTCTCCTGTGGGTTTATCACGATTTCGACTGGCGCCTGGAGCTGCCGAAGCTGGCGCGCGTGCACTGGGCATGGATCCTGCTCGCCGTGGCGTGCGACGTCCTCGTCTATTTCTCGCAGGCATGGCGCTGGAACATCCTGTTGCGGCCCGTGGCCCGCGTGCCGTTCTGGCGCAGTGTCCAGGCGATCTACATCGGACTGTTCGCGAATGAAGTTCTGCCGCTGCGCAGCGGCGAACTGATCCGCTGCTACCTGCTGACCGTGTGGGATAAGATTCCCTTCCCGCTTGTGCTCAGCTCAGCGCTGATTGAACGACTGATCGACGGGGTGTGGCTGATTGTCGGTTTCGCCTTGGTCTCGCTCTCCGCGGAGCTGCCGAAGGAGATCGAGATCGGGGTATGGATTCTCGCCTCCGTGGTCGCCGTAATCGGCGGGCTGGTCGTGTTCTCCGTTTTAAACCGGCGCTTTGCGCATCACATGACAACGCGCCACCGGTGGTCGGAACAATTGCGGCGTGTGGTGGAGGGGCTGCATGCGATGGGGCGCTCCAAGTCGTTCCCCGCGGCGGTTGCCGCCAGCACTGTCTACCTGGCACTGCAGGTGATCCCGATCCACGCGATGCTGCAGGGCTATGGGTTAAACCTGCCTTGGGGCGCGGCGGCAATCGTGCTGGTGGTGCTGAGGCTGGGCACCGTGGTGCCTGGCGCGCCGGGGAATGTGGGTCTGTTCCACCTGTGCGGATTCCTGGCACTGCACCGCATGCTGGGTGTGGACGCACAGACAGCGAAGTCGCTTTCCGGCATGATGTTCTTTGTCGTGACGGTGCCGCTGCTGGCGGCGGGAGCGGTGGCGCTGGCCACGACCGGCTCTGAGATTCGCGAGATCTACCATAGCGCTCACCAGCATCGTCGCGGGCAGGCTCCGACGGAGCCACTCAACAAGTAGTTGCCGGTTCCGTTTGAGATAGAATCAGGCGGCAGGGACATTCCATGCCGCAATCACCCGAATCCCCATCCATTTCGCGCCGGACCGTGTTGGCCAGCACAGCCGCGAGCGCCTTCTCGATTGTCAGTCCGCAGGCAGTGCGCGGATCGCAGGCGAACTCGAAAATCTCGGTCGGCCTGATCGGCTGCGGCGGACGGGGTACCTACGACTCCAAGATCACGCACTCCGATCCGCGGGCGCGCATCACGGCTCTGGCCGATCTTTACGACGATCGCATTGAGCAGGCGAAGGCCGCGCTGCAACTGGACAAGGTCGATACGTACAGAGAGTTTGAGAAGATGCTGGCGAACCCGTCGATTGACGCCGTGTTCATCGCCACGCCTCCGTTCGAGCATCCTCGCATGCTGGAAGCCGCGGTGGAAGCCAAGAAGCACGTTTATTGTGAGAAGCCCGCAGGTGTGGACTTTGAAGGCTGCAAGCGTGTCATGGCGGCGGGCAAGAAGATGGATCCGAAGAAGGTGCTGTCGTTCGGCTACCAGCAGCGCTACGGCCCTGTGTACCTGGAAGCGTACAAGCGGCTGCAGGCAGGAGCGATCGGCAGTGTATCGGTGGCGCGGGGCTACTGGATTGCGAACGACCCGTTCACGCGGCGCGACTATCCGGGGCTGGATACGGCGAAGGCCGACCTGCGGAACTGGTTCTGTTTCCGCAAGTACTCCGGTGATTTCATTGTTGAGCAGGACTGCCACAATCTCGATGTCCTGCACTGGTTCCTGGGCGGGTTGCCGCTACGCGCGGTGGGTTACTGCGGCCGCAAGGTGCGGACGACCATGGACATCAACGACAATCTAAATCTGACGTTCGAATGGCCGAACAACCTGCTGGTGAACTTCGAAGCGAACCAGTTGACCCCCGTCGGGTACCGCAAGGTGGGCGAGGAGTTCACGGGCACGAAGGGCACACTGGTTACATCGCGGGCCAGCATGGTGCATTACAAGGGACGCAACGACGTGGAGACCATGGAGTCGAAGCGCGACATCACCTACGAAGGGATCGAGCAGTTCCTGGGACGCATTCTGAGCGGCGACGTGGAGAACGTAGCCGATCGGGCGGCGCGTTCCACGATGATCGCGATTCTGGGCCGCACGGCCATGTACACGCAGAAAGAACAGACATGGAAAGGACTCTACGGGACAGTATGACTAGAAGAGTGCTGGCTGCCGGCGTGATTTTCGGGGTTCTGGCGATGGGCCAGACTCCGGCTGCATCCACGCGGAAATTGCGGGTGATCGCTATCGGCGCGCATCCGGACGACTGTGACATCCGCTTTGGCGGAACGGCGGCAAAGATGGCCAAAGCCGGCCATGCGGTGAAGTTCCTGGCCGTGACGAACGGAGATGCGGGCCACCAGACGCTGGCTGGCGCGGCGTTGGCGAAGCGCCGCTACCTCGAGGCGCAGGAGTCCGCGCGGCGGCTGGGGATCATGGAATACCAGATCCTGGACAACCACGACGGCGAACTGCTGCCCTCGCTGGAGGTGCGGCGGCAGGTAATCCGCGCAATCCGGCAATGGAAAGCGGATATCGTCCTGGCTCCGAGGCCGAACGACTATCACCCGGATCATCGCTACACCGGTGTTCTGGTCCAGGATGCCGCCTACATGGTGGTGGTGCCGAATACCGTGACGGACACGCCCGCACTGGTAGACAACCCGATCTTCCTTTATGTGGAAGACAACTTCCAGAAGCCGGCGCCGTTCCGTCCGGATGTGGTGGTTTCCATCGACGACACCTGGAAGCAGAAGGTGGATGGCCTGGATGCCCACGTTTCGCAAGTGTACGAGTGGCTGCCCTGGGTGGATCACCAGTTGGATTCGGTGCCAAAGGATCTGAAGGCGCGCAGGGTGTGGCTGGACAAGTGGCGCAGCGGGCCCATCAGCGACGAGAAGCGCAAGGTGCTCGCCGAGGAGATCGGGGCCGAAGCCGCGGCCAAGGTCCAGCATGTCGAGTGCTTCGAACTGTGTGAGTACGGCCGGCGGCCCAAGCTGGACGAACTCCGCGCGTTGTTCCCCCTCAAGTGAGAATGCAGGAGCTGTTCCGATTGCTGCCCTCGGTCGACGAGCTGGTCTTGCAGGCCGGGGGCGGTGTCCCGCATGAGCTGGCGGTGCAGGAGTGCCGCGCCGTGCTTGAGGACTTGCGGGCGATGATCCGGGCTGGGGAGAAGACCTTGCCCGATCCGCTTACCCTGCTGCAGGATCGACTGCGGGGGCTTTCCCTGACTTCGTTGCGGCGCGTCATCAATGCGACCGGGGTCGTGCTGCACACGAACCTGGGCCGGGCCCCTCTGGCGGAGACCGCGTCTCCAGGCTGGTATTCGAACCTGGAGTACGACCTGCGGACGGGACGGAGAGGCAAACGCGATAGCCACACGGAGAGTCTGCTGGATCGGCTGCTGGGTGTGCCCGGGATTCTGGTGAACAATGGAGCGGCGGCCGTGTTCCTGGCGCTGCACGAGCTTGCCTCCGGCGGCGAAGTGATTGTGTCGCGCGGCGAACTGGTGGAGATCGGCGACGGCTTCCGGATCCCCGATATCATGGCGCGCTCGGGCGCGGTGCTGGTGGAAGTTGGGACCACGAACCGCACTCGGGTTGAAGACTACGAACGGGCCATCACGGATCGCACGCGCTTGCTGATGCGAGTCCATCCCAGCAACTTCCGCATGCAGGGCTTCACGGGCCGGGCGTCCATCGAAGAGCTGGCGGCGCTGGGCAAGGCCAGCGGCGTGCCTGTTTACGAGGACCTCGGCAGCGGCAGCCTGACTGATCTCTCGCCCTTTGGTGTGAACGAGCCGACGGTCCAGTCGAGCCTGCGCGCTGGTGCTGACCTGGTCTCGTTCAGCGGCGACAAGCTGCTGGGCGGGCCGCAGGCGGGCGTGCTGGCGGGCCGTGAGGATCTGGTCCAACGGCTGCGGCGGAATCCAATGTTCCGCGCGCTGCGATTGGACAAGCTGGTGATTGGAGCCATGGAGACGGCGTTGCGGCACACGCTGCTGCAGGATTGGGCCGCACTGCCGGTGATGCGCATGATCCGCCTGACGGCGGATGAGATCAAAGTACGCGCCGAGAGGCTGGCGGCCGAGGTCGAAGCCGCCACGGTTGTCCCTGGCGAATCGCTGCTGGGCGGAGGATCCACTCCGGAGCAGGCGCTGCCCACGTGGCTGGTTGCGCCGGAGGGCGATGCGTCCGTGTTGGAGCGGCAGTTGCGCGAGGGCGATCCGGCGGTAATTGGGCGAATCGAAGCTGATCGATTGCTGCTGGATTTGCGGACGGTGCGTCCGGAGGAAGAAGCAGAACTGGCCGAGGCGATCAGAAAGGCCCGGTGAGGATGCCGCGACGGGCACCCTCATCGCCTCTAAAAACTAGTTGGTGACGCGTTCCTGGTAGGAGCCTTCCGACGTGCTGACACGGATGACATCGCCTTCGTTCACGAATTGAGGAACTGAGACAATGAGGCCGGTTTCCATCTTCGCGGGCTTGCCCACGTTGGAAACCGAGCCGCTCTTGATGCCGGGTTCCGTCTCCACCACCTTCATGTCTACCGAGGGAGGCAGCTCCACGCTAATGGGCTTGCCTTCGTAGTACTCGACATGAACTTTAAGCTGGGGGATCAGGAAGTCAACGCCGCCGCCGAGGTGATCCTTCGTGAGGTGGGTCTGTTCGTAGTTCTCGGTGTTCATGAAGTAGTAGTACTCACCGTCGTCGTACATGTACTCCATTTCCACTTCCTCGAGAATCGCCTTCTCGACGCGGTCTTCGGAAGAGAAGCGATGCTCGAACATCGTCCCACTGCGGAGATTGCGCATTTTGACCTGAACGAAGCCACGGAGGTTCCCGGGCGTACGGTGGTTCATGGTGAAGACGGTATGCAGTTCGTTATTGAACTTGATGACCATCCCCGGACGCAATTGTGTCGCCTGAATCATGCGAAAAACGGACTCCTGTATTTGGATACGGAAACCACCAGTTTAGCAAAGCGGCGGTGAAAAGATGATGCCGGCCCGGTTTTGCGGGGCGAGCCCGCCGATTTTGCCGGCTGGACTACGCCAGTTGGGCGAAGGAATGGCGGAAATGCCGGTGATGGCGGCCCGCCGGACAGTTTCGCGAGAATGAAGGTATGAAGCGTTTGCTGCTGACAATGCTGGCGGCTGCGGGATGCCTGCCGGGCGCGGATCAATTGCTGGTACTGCACAAGCTGGACGATTCCTTCGGGTTCTATGATGCGGCCAGCGGCAGGTTGGAGGCGAAGGTTGCGGTGGGGAAGAAGCCGCACGAGTTCGCTCTGTCAGCGGATGAGAAGTTCGCCTTCGTGACGAACTACGGGGCGGACACCTACACGGAAACGCAGCAGGGCGGCAACACGATTACCGTCATCGACCTGGCTGCTCGCAAGGCGGTAGGAGAGATTGGACTGGGCCAGTACCACCGGCCGCATGGGATCGAACGGGGCAAGTCAGGGCTGCTTTACGTGACTACGGATTTTCCCGCCTCCCTGCTGATCGTGGATGCGAAGAAGTCGAGGATTGTGAAGGCGATTCCGCTCACCGGCAAGTTGCCCCACATGGTGCAACTGACGAAGGACGAGCGAAAGGCGTGGACGGCCGATGCGGGATCCGGCACGGTGAGCGTCATCGACCTGGCCAATCGCCGACAGACCACGCAGCTCGAGGTCGGCGGAGTTCCGATGGGCTTCGCGCTTACGACCGACGAAAAAAATCTATTCGTCGCGACCCGCACGAACAACATGGTGGTGCAGGTGGATGCCGTGGCCAACAAACTCAAGCGCAAGCTGGGTGTTCCGGGCGAACCGGCTCGGATGGCGCCTTCCCCGGATGGCCGCTGGATCTACGTTAGCCTGATCGGGAGTGGAGAACTGGCCGTGCTCAACGCGCACACACAGTTGGAGGTGAATCGCGTGCCGGTGGGGCAACGCGCGGAAGGCTTGCGGCTGTCGGACGATGGGCAGAAGCTCTTCGTGTCGGCGCAGGCGGAGAACAAGGTGGTGGAGTTCTCAGCGCCGGATCTGGAACGGGTGAAAGAGATCGCGACTTCGGCCAAGCCGGATCCGACTTACCTGTTGCGCGAGCGGAAGCGCTGATCGGGCGGCAACCCCATGATGTAGCCGAAGGCGAAGGCGACCATTGCGCCGGCCATCAGCATCAACCAGCCTAGGCTCAAATCTCGGCGGGTCAGCCTGCGTCCCTGCGGCAAGGAAGGCGGTGGCGGAATGAAAACAGGCGGCTTTTCCTGCGGCGGGGGGATCTTCAGCAGCCGCTCCCGGAGCCCTGCTGCCGCGGCATCGAAGGAATGCTCGGTGCGGTTGATAGCGCACAAGGCGTCGGTGGTGTCCTCGCTTGCGCTGCGGATGAGGTTCTCGACGTCTCGAGTGAATTCAGTTATTTTCTGATCCACGACAGTTTAGTGGAGGTTACCACGGATTTCTCTCAGTGGGCTTCGGATTGTTCCAGGGGCTTGGTGGGGTCGATGAACGGCCAGCAGAACGCGCCCAGGAAGTAGGCTGCTGCCATGGTGTAGATGAACATGTTGTAGTCGCCCTGCGGTGTGGCCGTGGTGCGCGTGGCGTCGAGGATGATGCCGCCGACCTGCGGAGCGACGAAGCCGGCCATGTTGCCCATCATGTTCATCGAGCCGGAGAGTGTACCCGCGTATTTGCCGCCAATGTCCATGCACGAACCCCAGGCGCAGGGCATCACCAGATCGTTACAGAAACTCGCCATGCCCATGGCCAGCATGCCGTAGAGCGGATCCTTCTGCTGGATGCAGATGAGCAGGAAGGCGCTGGCGCCGAGGAAGCCGGAACTGGCCAGGACGCGGCGTGCCTTCGTGGTGCTGCCCAGGAGCTTCGCTATACGGGGCAGCATCAGACCGCTCAGGATGCATCCAATGCCCCCCAACAGCAGAGGGCAGATGGCGTAGCGCGCGCTCAGCATCTCGTCTTTGACGCCGTAGTATTCGCGGATATAGGTGGAGAGCCAGGTGATGTAGAAGTACCAGGGGTACGTGATGAGGAAGTATTGGATCCACAGCAGCCACACAGAGCGGTTGGAGAGGAGCTTGCGCCAGGGCACGTCGCCGTGGCTGCCGGCGAGTCCACGATTCTCGGACAGCAGGGCGAGTTCGGCGGCGTTGACCGACGGGTGATCCTTGGGGTCATCACGGAACCAGCGGAAGAAGAACACGGCCCAGATGACACCGAGGCAGGCGAAGATCAGGAACGCGGCGCGCCACGGCAGGATGGTGAAGATGAGAGCGCAGAGGATGGGTGTGAACGCTCCGCCCCAGCGGGCCGACATCCACATGATGCCCTGGGCGCGTACGCGCTCGTTGGAAGGCAGCCAGGTGGTGAAAGTCTTGGTGAGGTTGGGGAAGCAGCCTGCCTCGCCGGCGCCGAAGAGGAACTGGTTGATGGCCAGGGAGAGACCATTCCACATCATGGTGACCGAAGCGGTGAAGACCGACCACCAGATGACGATGCGCATCAGCACATTGCGCGGCCCCAGTTTGTCGCCCATCCAGCCGCTGGGGATCTCGGCCAGCGCATAGCTGAGGGCAAACGCCGAGAAGACGCGCCCCATCTGAGTTTTCGTCAGCCCCAGGTCGCTCATGATGTATGGCGTCGCTTTGGAGATCGCCACACGATCGATGTACGACAGGACGGCCAAGGTGACCGCGAAAACCACAACCCAGTGGCGGGCGCGAGTAGGGGCCTGCTGGTTCAGCATGAGCACCTATCCAATCACAGGTGTCATGGCCGTCGCAACAGGATTATGGTAATTCGATAGGTGGTTGAAGCTCGGAGTCCATCCATTCGAGGTAGGCCGCGAAACCATCTACTATGGGCGTGGCGATGAGTTCCGGCACCTCATACGGGTGCACCTTGCGAAGCTCCGTAGCAAGCGAGGCGAAGAGGTCGCGGCGCGTTTTGATGACGAGGCCGCATTCCTGATCCTCTTCGATGGCGCCCTTCCAGTGGTAGGTGCTGATCAGGCCCGGAGTGATGGCTACGCAGGCGGCCAGACGCAGTTCCACAAGGTGCCGCGCGATGCGGCGCGCGTCGGCCTCGGATCCACAAGTCGTCTGTACCACGATTTTATTGGTCATTTTGTCACTCAGTATCCCGTGAAGTGTGGACTTGCGATACCAAACGGATTATAAACAAAGATGGGCCCTCGTCCCGACCGATGAACACCCTCCTGCGCCAACTCGGATTTGTTGCCGCCGCCGCCGTCACCTGCTTCTATGTATTCCTGGTGCTGCGGGGGCCGAATGGCATTCCGGCCATGTTGGAAAAACGCCAGCAGATCGAGCGTATGAAGCAGGAGAATGAGGCCATGCGGCAGGAGATCGAGAAGAAGAAAGTCATCATCGATCAACTGGAGAACAGCTCGGAAGCGCGTGAAAGGGCCGTGCGCGAACATACGCGCAAGGCGAAACAGCACGAGACGACGATCTTTCTGCAGGACGACGCCGACAAGCTCCCGCCCCAGGACTGAGCGGCCCGGTAAGGCCGCTGTCCATCCGCCTTTTCTTACGATACGCTGAGCGCCCGCGAGTATAGTTCTTCCAGCCGATCCTCCGTCCGGGCTTCCGCTGCGAGGCGCAGAATGGGCTCCGTGTTCGACGAACGCACGTGAATCCAGCCGTCCGCAAACATCAGCTTCAGGCCGTCGTTGCGATCAATGCGTGCACCGGGGAAGAGGCTTTCCAGCGCCTGCATCATGGAGCCGAGGCGGCCATGTTCGTAGGCCATTTTGCCCATGCGGCGGTAGTAGCGCGGCAGGCCCGCGGCGAGTTCGCTCATCGTCTGGCCCGTTTCAGCCATGCGATCGAGCAGGAAAGCCATGCCCATGTAGCTGTCGCGGCAGTACTGCACAGCCGGGAAGATGATGCCGCCATTGGAGCCTTCGCCGCCGATTACCGCGCCGGCGAGTCGCATGCGTTCCACTACGTTCGCCTCGCCGACAGGAGCCCTGAAGACAGGGCAGCCGTGCCGGGCCGCGACGTCGTCAATCACAGAGGATGTCGTGAGGTTGACGACCACAGGGCCTTTTCTGCGGTGCAAAGCACAATCCACTGCGAGGGCGAGGACGTCGTCGTTGTCGAGGATGTGACCCGTCTCATCGCCCACGGCCAGGCGGTCGCCATCGGGATCCTGGGCGAAAGCCGCTTCGGCTTTTGTTTCCCGGATGAGCGAGCGAAGGTCGTCGAGAACTTCGGGCTTGGGTTCAGCTTCCCGAGGGAACGGCTGCGTCGGATCCACGGAGATGGCGTGGAGTTCGCAGCCCAGGACTTCCGAGAGGAAATGGGTGCTCATCACAGAACCCGCGCCATTGACGCCGTCGAGCGCGACTCGGAAGTTCCGCTTCCGAATGCGCTCTGCATCGACGTGCGCCAGAACCCGCTTGAAGTGCCGCTGCGGCGGCGAGTCGTAGTCTGTGACCACTCGGCGGATCTCGTTGTTGGTGGCCTGGCGGAACTCGCTCTGGTGATACAGGTCGAGCAGTTCCGTGCGTTCATAGTGGTTGAAGAACAGGCCTTCGCGGTTGAAGAGCTTCAACGCATTGTATTCGGGCGGGTTATGGGACGCCGTGATGGCGATGCCGCCGCGGGCGCGGATCTCCGAGACGTACACCTGGATGGTGGGAGTTGGCGCGATGCCCACCTTCACCACCTCGCAGCCGGCGGCGAGCAGGCCGCAGGTAACGGCGTGCTCCAGCATTTCGCCGCTTGAGCGTGTGTCTCGCCCCACTACAACAGGTCCCGGTCCCACATAGGTGCCAAAGGCCTGTGCGAAGGCGCACGCGAGGTTGGGGGTCAGAAAGTCGCCGATCACGCCCCGGATGCCGGAAACGCTGATCTTCAGTTGATGCACGCGGCTCATACGCCGTAGCTCCTCACAAGATCCATCACCTGGTCAAACAAGGCCCGCGGCGGGCCGCCGCGCTGCTCGCAGATGACGCGGACCAGCGGCTCCGTCTGCGAGACGCGCACATGCACCCAGCGTCCGGGCCAGTCGATGCGCAGGCCGTCGACGGTATTGCGCACGCCATCAGGAAATCGCTCCTCGATCTCCAGCAGCATCTCGGGGATGCGGTGGGTTTCCAGCGGGATCTTGCCCTTGAGGATCGAGTAAGTGGTGTAGCCGTCCAGGATGGCGGCGAGTGACTGTTCGCGGCGGTCCATCATCGAGAGGATGGCCAGCATGGAAGCGATGCCGTCGTAGACAAAGCGGAATTGCGGCATCATGACGGCGCCCGTGCCCTCTCCGGCCACGGCCACCTGTTCCGGCCGGTAGCTGGCCAGGGCGTCGATGGCGGACTGCCGGCCGACGGGTACGCGGACAATCTGGCCGCCATGGCGGGCGGCGATCTCTTCCAACAGGGCGGTCGTCGAGACGTTGGTGATGACGAGCTTGCCGGGGCCGCGTTCCAGGAAGTCGTCGGCCAGCAGGACCAATACCATCTCTTCGCTGATGGCCTGGCCCCGCTCGGTCGCAAAGGCGACGCGATCGCTGTCGATATCGAAGAGGAAGCCGGCGTCCGCGCCGACATGCTGCATCAGGGGTGCCAGTTGCAGGGCGACCATCTTGCGGGTCGTGGAGGGTTCGTGGGCGAAGTCGCGCCCTTCCAGCGGCTCGTTGATCAGGATGAAACGCGTGCCGAAGCGCTCGTTCATGCGGCTCAGGATCGGGGCCGAGGTGCCGTTCGTGCAGTCGACCAGGACGCTATAGCGGGCCAGCTTGGGGATGTCGAAGACCTGCGCCAGTTCGTCCAGGTACCGTTCCGTGGCATCGGGGTCGGAGTGCAGCTTGCCGATCTCGCGCCACTCCGCCATCTTGAACTTCTTCAGGTGGTAGATGTCGAGCAGTTCCCCGGCTTCGCTGGTGGAAAGGTACGTGCCTCTCGGCCCGAAGAACTTCAGTGCATTCCATTCCGCCGCGTTGTGGCTGGCGCCGATGCTGATGCCGCCGCAGGCGTCCAGGCGGCGGATGGAGTGCTGGATGATGGGCGTGGAGACGATACCGAGGTCGATCACGTCGTGACCGCCGGCGAGCAGCCCGGCGATGACGCCCTCGCGCATCATGATGCTGGAGGTGCGTGGGTCTCGGCCGACGACGATCTTGCCGCCCGGCTCCAGGAAGGTGCTGAAGGCGGATGCGAAATCGAGGACATGGGCGGCGGTGAGTCCGTTGCCGACGATGCCGCGCAGGCCCACCTGCGAAATGCGCAGACTGCGTTCCTGGGCCATCCCGCTACTTCTCCAGGCGCAGCAGGCCAAAGGCTTCCGGGATGTGGTGATTGCCCGTCGGGCCGGTGGGCTGCCAGGCGATGTTGGCGCGGTTGGGCGGCGGCCCCTGGAAGCGGTAGTAGTTGACGCGGAAGTCGAAGCCGGGTTTTACGGTCTTGTCGGTGATGGAGGAGATCGGGATCTTCATGGCGCCATACCAGATCTTCTTTTCCTTGTCGATATGGGCTGCCACGGTGAAGCCGGAGTCCCAGCGCCAGCCGCCTTCCGGCTTAGGCTCTTTGCGGTCGATGTCGAGATCAACCCATTCGCCTTGCGGAGACACCTGATACTCGCGGTACTGCCAGATCTTCTCGAAGTCCGCGCCGATGAAGATCTCAGCGGCGTCGTGCTCCCACAACTTGTTCGTCTCCTTGTCGGTCACGGGCGGCTGGATCAGGTAAAGCTCCTGATAGGGGCAGATGAACAGGAAGTAGAGGTTTTTGTCCGTCCAGCGCGAGCGGAACTCGCTGCGATGGCCGGGCGTCGGTTGGCCCTTGGCGTTGTTCTCGCCGAAAACGGCGGGAGCGGATTTCCAAAGAGCCGAATTGGGATCGACATTGAGGGCGGTGTCGGATTTCAACCGCTTGCTGAGTGATACTTGCGGAGTCTGTGCCACGGCGGAGAACATCAGAATAGTAGCGAGCAACGAGAGTTTCATCACCACCTCCATCATACGACCCATGTCACACCCATCTGTCTTCCGTGATCGAAAGAACGAGCTGGAATCGCTCGAGTTCCAAATGGGCGTGGAGGCGGGCCGTCTGGCAGTGACGCTGGACGTTCTGACCGACGCTCTCGTGCTGGTCGGACAGCATGGCGTGTACTGCCAGAGCGCGCGCCAACCCGGCAAGCCCAAGATGGACGTGCAGATGATCTCCCTGGGTATCCTGCAGGCGAAGGAACTGATAGCGTCGGTGCTGGAGGAACTCCGGGGCAAGCAGAAGGGCTGATGGTCAGGCCGCCGCGCCGCGACGGCCGCTGAGGTACTGGGCGAACTCGTCCAGGGTGCCGCCAGGGAAACCGGCGGCCGCTTCCCGGATGGTCTGCATGCCGAGAGTTCGGTAGCTCTCCGTCTGAGCTTCCGTGAACCATTGATCGTTCGTTGTTTCGTGCGGAAATGTCGGGCTGGCGGCGGAGTAGCTCAGCACGTCTGGTGATTCGGTATGGCGCACCATCGGCTTGAAGTAGATCAGGATTCCATCTCGCGCCCCGGCATCGACGCAGGAGTACCGAATGGCGGCAACCGCAAAGCGGCGTTCTTTCTCGATGAGCGGACCTAATTGCGAGTCCGCGAAATCGATGGAGATCTTCAGGTCGATCCGAATCTTACGCAGGGCATTGCCTAGATCCTCATACGTGTAGTTGGGATCGCAGCCGGAGTCGAGCACGACGATGGGTGAACAGCGCCGCCGGATCATCTCATACAGAGCCAGGTTCTCAAAGTGGCCGCCGTCGGAAAGATAGACATAGGGGCCGCTCTCGTTCGTCCGGCTGAGGGCTTCGCTCATCATGGGCGCCACTGCGAAGCGCGGTCCTTTGAACGGCCAGGTCTTCCTGCCGGGTTCGCCCGGGTTGCCCAGCCACGCACCCAGGCGGGCGTTGAACAGCATCATGGTGAAGGCGACCATCGACGAGGTGTGGTAGCCCATGTTGGGGCTGGCGGCGGCCCCGGAGATCGTCATAGCCGTACCCAGGCGAATGCCCCCGCAATAGCGGCTGGAGTCGCGATAGCCGAGATCGGCGCTGCCCGTATGGTAGGGGGAGATGGTGAAGCTGGCGGCTTTGCGCTGCTGCCAGTCTAAACGGCTGCCGGACGCCAGGTTCAGTGCCGTATTGACAACATGCAGGGGCCGCTGGCCGCGGAACTCGTGCATGCGCAGATCGTCGGAGTCGTTGAAGCCGGTAAAACGCTCATTGTCGAGATCGGGGTTCGACGCGGCGAGGTAAGCGCGGATGAGGCGGAAGCGGTACATGCCGTGGAGCGAGAACTTGTTGATGTCCACGAAGCGGCCCATCACCGCGCAGAAGAGTGCGATGGCTGCCGTGATGCCAAGCAGGGGCAGGAACGGCGTATGGATGAGCAGATGGGTGTGCTGCCAGTAGGCGTAGGGCGTGAGGTCCAACTGGTCGATGATGACATCCAGCAGGATCGACAGGGCAATGATCAGAGAGACCACAAACAGGGGCAAGGTAAGCCGGGCCGCAATCTCCATCAGGCGAGCCGAGAGACTGCGCTGCCGCTCGTCCCCCGGTTTCCCGGCTGTGCGCGCGCTGTTGCCGGCCAAAGCCGTGATCAGGCCGCTGACGCCGCCAATGGAGCTAAGCGCTGATTGGGCATAGCCGCCCAGGGCGAAGATGTAGTGCGGTGCGACCAGGGTGAGCCCGCAAAGGATCATCCAGGCGAGACTGCTGCTGAGTTTGAAGCCGCTGGAGCGCGCGAGCCATTCCAGGTCCTCCGACTCCAAAGTACGGCTGCCAAAACCCACCAGGAGGATGTCGCCAATCAGCATGGTAGCCATGATGAGCGGTGGGCCAAACGTGATGTAGTGTGTGGGATTGCCGTCGCGAATCGCCGCGGCCAGCAACTCCCGGCCCAGTAAGTAGATCGCGGCGCCCGACGCTGTTCCGCCCATCAGCATCGCCAAAGTGAAGTGGAGTGCGCGCCAACTGCCGCTGACAGGCAGTTCCTTTCGCACCATGGAGCGCAGCAGGTAGAGCCCGAGGCAGGCGCAGGTGAGCCCCAACATGAACCGCGTGATGCCCCAGAAGGTGGGTGGCGGTGAGAAGTTGCCGATGCCCCACCATAAGCCAATCATCGTCAGCAGCCCGCTCAGGGTAAGCGGGCCAAGGCATTTCACCAGGAACTGGGCCTGGGTGGCGTTCACGTGGCCGATGCTGGGCAGGTCCAGGAGCTTCTGGTAGCCCGAATAGACGAACAGGACCGCGGCGAGACCGAGCGCCAGCACGTGAGGCTGACCGAAAGGGGTGACCAGTGTGCCGACCCAGGGCGGAGAGAGCTGAAGCAGGGCCACAAGCAAGCGCGGCGCCATCACCACCAGCATCAGCATCGGGATGAAGACCAGCCAGTTGAGCAGCAGATTCCGCAGAACGATGGAAATCATGCTCCAGGTGTCGGCGGAGCCCAGCCCTAATTTGGGAGTGAGGTAGTTGTTGTAATCGCGAAGATGGCCGATGGGGTCCGGTTGCATGGTGCCGGGATGCGCGCCCGAGTCGTCGCAGGGATCGTCGTTGGTGTCGCACGTACCCGTCAGTTTCGGTATGACATTGCCGATTCCGCCAGCGCGGCGGATCCAAGCGGTCAACCAACTGCCGATATAACCGCCGCCGGAGACGGTGGAGAGGTAGTCGAATTGGCGCAACAGGCCGGCTTCCGCCAGTCCCTGGATCGCGCCGAGCGCGAAAGTGGCGCTGCGGATGCCCCCGCCGGAGATACAAAGCGCGGAGAGCCGCTTGCCGGAATTGTGCAGTTGGCCGTAGACGTCGCGCAGCCCGTCTGCGTCCGTACCGCTGCCCGGTTGGATGGTTATGCCCAGCGCCGCGAACTCTTCCGCCAGTACCTCGTGGAGCTGAACTGGGGTATTGTCCCGATCGACCTGATTCTCCATGGAGTTTGGTCTACTTTGACCGGAACGTACTGAAAAGTCAAGGTTTCATCGGAGCCAGGGGTTTCGGGCCTTTTCACGCCCGATGGTGGTGGAGGCGCCATGGCCGCAGATTACTCGTGTCTCCTCGGGTAGGGTGAGCAACTTGGTGTGGATGGAGCTGAGAATCTGGTGTCCGTCGCCGCCCGGCAGGTCGGTGCGGCCGATCGAGTCGCGGAACAGGGTGTCACCGGCGACCAGTTTCTGTTCGGCCGGGATGAACAGGCAGAGGCTGCCCTGGGTGTGGCCCGGAGTATGCAGGACGTGGAAGTCGGTTGTCCCCAACTTGAGAGCGTCGCCGTCGCCGGCGTCGACATCGATGCCGGTGCGTTCCGGCGGAGGCATGTTGAGCCACTGGGCCTGCATGTCCAGGTGGTCATAGAGATCCAGGTCGTGATCGTTCATATAGACTGGCGCGCCGGTAAGAGCCTTGAGCTTGGCGGCGCCGCCGATGTGATCGATGTGGGCGTGGGTGATGAAGATGGCTTTGACGGTGAGACCGTTACGGGCGAGCACATCCTGGATTGTGTCCAGATCCTCGCCGTCCCCCGGATCGACGACAATAGCCTCACGGGTGGTCTCATCGCCGAAAATGGAGCAGTTGCACTGGAGTTGGCCGACGGGAAGAATCTCGTGGATCATTTTCCCATCAGTATAGAAGGTAAGCACTCATGACAGACTATGTTCTCTATCTCCACTTGGCCCTGGGCCTGTTCCTGTTCATCGCGCTGGGCGCCAACAAGGTGAAACAATGGCGCGGCGGCGTGATGGCCGCGGCGCTCCTGCTCGTTCTTTCGGGCGGGTATAACTTCATGACGAAGATGAAGAGTCCACCGGCCGGCTGGCACGCCGGCATCGGGATCAAGATCCTGCTCGCGCTGCACGTCATCACCATGGCTTTCCTGATTGCCCGCGGCGGCGCTTCGCCGGAAAAGGAAGCACGCTGGCGCAAGAGCGCCCTGGGCTCGGCCGTGATTGTGATCCTGATTGGACTCTATTTCAGCAATTTCGCACGCTAACCATGCCGACTCCCGGATATCAGGCGCTGCGAGAGGGCGCCGCGATTCTTGACCTCTCGGCCCGCGGCCGCATCCGCGCCAGCGGGGAAGACCGCAAACGGCTGCTGCACGCCATGACCACCAATCATGTGCAGGAACTGGAACCCGGCCGGACGATTTACGCCTTCTTTCTGAACGCCCAGGGCAGGATCCAGGCGGATGTCTGGATTCACGCCGAGGAGGACTATCTACTGCTCGACGTGGAGCCGGAGGTTCGCGAGAAGGTCTTCGCCCACCTGGACAAGTTCATCATTGCCGACGACGTGACGCTCGAAGACCTCACCGCCACCACCGCCGAAATCGCGGTGGAAGGACCTAACGCAGCCGCATTGCCCAAGCATGGCATCATCCTCAACGCGGCGGTCACAGGCCAGGCGGGGTTTCGGATGGTTGTCCCTCTGGAAGAGAAAGACACCGTCCTGCAGGCGCTACAGGCGGCTGGCGGTGTTCCCGCCTCGGCGGAAGACATCCTGTCGGTGCGCCTGGAGAATGGCGTGCCGCGCTATGGCGACGACATCTCGGACTCCAGCCTGGTTCAGGAGACACAGCAACTGCAGGCTGTGCATTTCAACAAGGGTTGTTATCTCGGGCAGGAGATCGTTGAGCGCGTGCGTTCGCGGGGCCAGGTGAACCGGCTGCTGACGAAACTGAAAATTGAAGGCACGGAAATCCCGGCGCCCGGTGAGAAGGTCATGGCCGGCGACCAGGAGGCCGGAACCGTCACCTCTGCCGCGTACTCTCCAGCAGGGGCGTGCGTGAGAGGCTTGGCTTATCTGCGGGCGAAATTTATCGTCCCCGGGTCGGGCCTAACGGTTGGCGGCGCGGCGGCAGAGGTCGTCCAGCAGGGCTAGCGGGACGCGATTGACGCCGTTCCGGCCGCGGCCCAACAGGACGTGCGGCTTGTTGTCGCCGTGATAGTCCGAACCGCCGGACATCCCCAGGCCGTACTTGCGAGCCAGGTGGATGTACCGGTCCCGGGTGCTCTGATCGTGGTCAGAATGCCAGACTTCGATGGCGCCCAGGCCCGCATCGGCGAAACGGCGGATCAGGGCCTCTTCTTCCATCGGGTCGGTCTTGTTCAGGCGGAAGGGGTGCGCCAGACTGGCCAGGCCGCCGCCTTCCACGATCCGCTGGATGCCCTCTTCTGAACTGGGGTCCTGCCGTTCCACATAGGCGACGCCGGTCTCTCCGAGATAGCACTGGAACGCCTCCTCAATCGAGGAGATGAAGCCCTTGTCCCGCAGTACACGGGCAAAGTGCGGGCGCCCGGTGATGTTGCGCCCGTGCGCTTCCGCTTCTTCCACAGTGACGGGCATGCCGAGGGCCGTGAGCTTCGCGGCCATGGCGCAGTTGCGTTCCTTGCGGGCTGCGCGGAGGGTCTCCAGCCAGGCCCGGAACTCCGGCGAGGGTTCTCCAAAGAAGTAGCCGAGAACGTGAACGCTGCGGCTGGCCGGATTCGCCTCGTCGGGCTGGCGCGTGCTCAGTTCAAGTCCGCGCACGAAGCGCAGGCCCTTGGCGGCGGCCAGGGGCACCGCCTCATCGGAGCCGCGGAACGTGTCGTGGTCAGTGATCGCCAGCGCTTCCAGGCCCAGCGCCACGGCGTGGTCAATGATCTGGGCTGGCGTGTCGGTGCCGTCACTGGCGGCGGTGTGGGTGTGCAGGTCGATCACTGCGCCGCCCACCGGATGAAGCTGGCGGCATCCCGTTTGAGGGCGGCCAGCGGCGTGATGTCGATGTAGTACATGTGGCCTGCCTCGTAGTAGTGCACGCGGATGTTGTCCTTTGCGCCCGCGGGCAGTTTCATATGATTCAGCGTATAGCCGGCGGCAAAATACGGCGTAGCCAGGTCGAAGTAACCCGCGCCCACGTAGAGTTTCATGTGCGGATTCTTGGCGAAGGCAGATCGCAGCGACTCGCTGACATCCGCGTAGCGATTCTCGTTGCCCCAATCCCAGCGTGTGATGCCGCCTCCCAGGATGTAGTAATCGAGGTCGCTCTCGTAGCCCAGTTCCGAGCGCACGTAGTAATTGAACGCCGCCGTGTATGGCGGGCGGATGGCGGTCATGCTCGGGTCGAATTCAGCGCTGTCGGTCGTCTCCCGCGGTCCAGGACCCGTCAACCGGCTGTCCAGGCGGCCCACCATGACGTTTTCGTCGCGCCGCAGTTCGCGGATGAACTTCATAATGTCCAGGCGCAGGTCGCTCTGCTCGATGTACTTTTGCGGCAGGCCTGTGAAACGGGCCAGTTGCTTCGCCGCCGCAGTTCGCTCCTCGGTGGTGAGCAGGTCACCGCGGCCCAATGCCTGGGCGTATCCGCCCGCCGCCCATTGCTCTGAGTCGTGCAGGACTGTCTTTAGATCTTTCTGTTGTAAGTCTGCGGGCAGCTTCTTGTGATACCAGGCCGTGGCCGTGTAGGTCGGCAGGAATAGTTCGTACGGCAGGTCGTTGCCCTGATCGAAGCTGAGCGTCTGGAAGTTGAGAACAGTCGAGATCAGCAGCACGCCGTTCAGCGCAATCCCTCTGTCAATCAGGTAGCCGGAAAGCCCGGCCGCTCGTGTCGTGCCGTAGCTCTCCCCCACCAGGAACAGCGGCGAGAGCCAGCGGTTGTTGTGGCCCAGGTAGAGCCGGATGAACTCACCCACACTCTCGATATCACCGCGTACCGAGGAGAACTTCTTGTTTAGCTCTGTCTTGGTGGCCCTGCTGTACCCCGTGCCGACCGGGTCGATGAAGACCAAATCTGTTTCGTCCAGCCAGGTGGCCGGGTTCGTTTCCAATTGATAGGGCGCGGGCGGCAAGGCGCCGTTGTCCATCATGCGGACGCGTTTGGGTCCCAGGGCGCCCATGTGGAGCCATACGGAGGCCGAGCCCGGTCCGCCGTTGAACGAGAACATCAGGCGGCGCCTTTTGGTGTCGGGCACGCCCTCCAGGGTATAGGCCATGTAGAAGATATTTGCTTCGATTTCGCCGGCCGCGTTCCTGATGGGCATCAGGCCGGTGGTCGAGGTGTACTTCAGCGCCTTGCCATTGACCGTGATTTCCTGGTGCCTGACAATCGGCTGGGGCGGATCGGCCGGCGGTTTTGGCGGCGCAGGAGCCTGCTGGGCCCGCAGGGCGGCACCCAGGGCGAAGGAAATAAGAATATTGCGAATCATGAGCGGGACTTCCCAGGATAGCGGGAATCTGGCGCTCCCGTGATCATAAGGGTTGTCCCCGAACGCTTTCCCTTGCGCTTCTACAAGAGTCCGTGTAGATTATTCCTGTAGAAGCAAGAGGGGAGGCTGAGTGGCCAACGAAGACATCGACCTTGCCGAGGGATCGGAATGCTGAGCGACCTTCTGTACAGGCTGCGCGCGCTCTTCCAGCGGAGGATGCTCGAGGACGAGCTCGACGAGGAACTGCGGTTCCACTTCGATCACAACGTAGAGAAGCTCCAGCGGTCCGGCCTGAACGAGGAGGAGGCGCGGCGCCAGGCGGGTCTGGCCCTGGGCGGGGTCGAGCAGTTGAAAGAGGAATGCCGCGAGGCGCGCGGTGTCGCGCTGGTCGAGAACCTCCTCCAGGATTTCCGTTACGCCTGTCGCGTGCTGCGGCAGAGCCCCGGTTTCTCGCTCGCTGTCGCTTTCTCCCTGGCTTTGGGGATTGGTGCAAACACCGCGATTTTTACGCTGCTCGACGCCGTGATGTGGCGGCTCCTGCCCGTGGAACGTCCGGCTGAACTGCAGCTGTTGACGCATGGGGAAGGCTCCTCCTTTGAGGGTGGATTCACTTACGGCCAGTTCCAGTCGATGCGCAGGCAGAACCGGGTCCTGCAGGAACTGGCAGGGTGGTCGTCCGCCCGCATCAACATCAGCGTGGATGGCGGGACGGAACCGGCGCTCTCCGGTCAACTGGTATCCGGTAACTATTTCTCCGTTCTGGGCGTGCGTGCCCTGGCGGGCCGGACGATCGGGCGGGAAGACGATCTGGTGCCAAATGGACATCCGGTTGCGATGATCAGCCACGCCTACTGGAGCCGCCGCTTTGGGCTGGCGCCGGCCGCCATCGGCCGCACGGTCACTCTCTCCGGACAGTCTTTCACCATCATCGGGGTCACCCCGCCGGAGTTCTTCGGCCTGGAGGTCGGCTCCGCGCCCGACATCTTCGTGCCGATGATGATGCAGCCCGCGGTTGTGCCGTCGTCCGAAAACCTGCTGGTGAATCCCGGACAATATCTTACCTGGGTCCAGGCATTCGGGCGTCTGAATCCGGGGTTGCGGCCCGCCCAGGCGGCTGCACAGTTGGAGGCGCCGTTCCGGCAGGAGATTCCCAAGGGCGGCAAGTTCCAGTCGATGGAGAACGAACGGCTGCAACTGGCGCCGGCGGCCGCCGGGCTGTCTGAACTCCGCAATCAGTTTTCTGCGCCGCTCTTCCTGCTGATGGGACTGGTCGGCATCGTGCTCCTGATCGCCTGCGCGAACACGGCCAATCTGCTGCTGGCCCGTGCCGCGGCGCGGCAACCGGAATTTGCGATGCGTGTCGCGCTGGGCGCGCCCCGCAGCCGGCTCATCAGTCAGTTGCTGGTGGAGAGTGTGGTGCTGTCGTCGGCAGGCGGAGCCCTCGGCCTGCTACTGGCGGGATTGGCCACCCGGTTGCTGGTCGCCTACCTGTCGTCCGGCCGGGCACCGATCATTCTCGACCTGAACCCGAACCTGCGAATCCTGGCCTTCACCGCAGCCGTCTCCCTCCTGACGGGTATTGTCTTCGGACTCGTGCCGGCTCTGCGGGCTACGCGAGTCGCCGCGGGGCCTTCGCTGAAGAACATCTCAGGCTCCACCAGGGGCAGCTTCGGCAGCCTGTGGTCCGGCAGGGTCCTGGCGGTGGTGCAGGTGGCAATGTCGCTGGTACTGCTGGTCGGCGCCGGGCTGTTTGTGCGGAGCCTCCAGAAGGTGAACAGCCAGGATTCCGGGTTTGCCCGCGATTCCGTGTTAGTCGTCCGGGTCGAGCCAAAGGGCAGTAATCAAAGGAACGCGGACGGCGCGCTGTCCCGTCTGGATCGCACGTATCGGGACCTGATCAGCCGTGTCGAGGCAATGCCCGGAGTGAAGTCGGTGGGGATGGCACAGTTCACTCCGACCACACCCCGAGGGGCCAATGCCCCCTTTACTTTGTCCTCGGGCGAAGAGGTGCGCGCCTTCGTGCCGCTGGTGTACCCCCACTTCTTCGCGGCGTCGGGTATCTCACTGGCCGCCGGACGCGATTTCGCACCCGGAGATCTGCTGGAGAGTTCGCCGCTGGTCGCCGTCGTCAATGAAACGTTTGCCCGCAGGGCCTTTCCGAACGGGAATCCCGTCGGCCAACGGATCGCCCTGGGCGGCGAGCCGCGCGAGATCATCGGCGTGGTGAAGGATTCCCGCTATCTCAATCCGCGAGGCGATGCCACCCCGACTGTCTATCAGCCTTTCCTTCAACTCCATACGGGCCGCGGCCAGATGGCGCTATATGTCCGGGTGCAGGGTGGCAGGTCCGCCGTCATTCCTCATGTCAGGGAGGCGATTCAGAACGTCGACCGGGAGTTGCCGATGTTCGAAATCCAGACTCTAGCCGAGGAAGTGGACGCGGTCCTGGTGAGGGAGCGGCTGATGGCCATGCTCTCCGGGCTCTTCAGCCTGCTGGCCACGCTGCTCGCCGCGGTCGGTTTGTACGGGCTGTTCTCTTTCGCTGTGGTGCAGCGGACGCGGGAGATCGGAATCCGCATGGCGTTGGGAGCGCAGAGC
This sequence comes from Paludibaculum fermentans, assembly GCF_015277775.1. Taxonomy (NCBI): domain Bacteria; kingdom Pseudomonadati; phylum Acidobacteriota; class Terriglobia; order Bryobacterales; family Bryobacteraceae; genus Paludibaculum; species Paludibaculum fermentans. Next base: position 4,310,433 of record NZ_CP063849.1, on the reverse strand, counting down.
AGCGACGTGGTATGGACAGTGATGCGAGAGGTGCTGGCGCTTGCGTTCCTGGGCGCCGCAATCGGGATCCCCGTTGCCTTATTGGCCGCCCGGCTCGCATCTGCCCAGATCTCAGGACTGTTGTTTGGCTTGCGGCCTTCTGACCCGTTTACGATCGCAACGGCAACGCTAGGCCTATTGTGGACTGCGGCGCTGGCCGGCTTCCTGCCTGCCATCAAGGCCGCCCAGGTCAGCCCGCTGCGGGCGCTCCGGAGCGAATAACGGTTTGGGTTGCTGGATCAGGGGCGCTGCATCAGTTCGCCGGGGTGTTTCAACCCACCGATCTCAAACTCATACCGTTCCGCGCCGATGATCGCCGTGAGCTTCCCGGCGCCCAGCGGACGGCCCTGGGTTTGGAAGAACAGGGCTCCATCGGTGGATTCACCGGCCATCAGCCTGGTCGACACCAGGACGATCGCCGAAGCCGCCGCGGCAGCCTTGATCTTAGAGGAGTTCACCTCGGCCAGTGCCGCCTGGCGGCGCTGCTCGTAGCCGTTGGTCGATTGAAACCGGCTTAGTCCGTAAAGGCCCAGCTCATAGGTGCCCACCAGCTTGATGACGTCGTTGCGCCCGCCGCGCTGCAGAAACTGCTGCACCACGTTCCGGGCCGGCGTGGCTGGCAGCACCGTGCCATCCGCGCGTTCGAACCGGAAATCGTCGGGTTTCACTGTGCGGGCGGAAGGCGATCCGTTGGAAATGGCCACCTGCAACACCGCATACTCCTTCAGATTCGCCGGCAGTGGGGCAAACATCACCGTGACACCTGACCGTGTCAGGGTCTGGTACCGCAATCCGTTCGACTCGAACTCGATCGCCTGCCCAAAGACCGGGCAGACACACCACGCCAGGGCGGCCAGCAGGGCGCTACGAATGGCTTGGTGGTGCATATCTCCATGATAGACTGGCGACTGTAACGGGTCGTCTCGAGATCCACCGAAGATAGTGGATCCTCTTCATTCCAGGATCGAATACTTTATGAGCATTACCGGTGTCTGTCCCAGCAATCATACTCTTGAATCTCTTGGATTGAGACCCACCACACAGTGGTGGAATCTCGGAACGGGGCGCCTCACGGAGATGGCGCTTCAACGGCAGGAAGGGGTCCTCGCCGGCAACGGAGCGCTTGTCGTTCGCACCGGCCAGTTCACGGGCAGGTCGCCGAAAGACAAATTCATTGTCCGGGACAGCTACACCGAAAGCACCGTCGCCTGGGGCAGCGTGAATCAGCCGCTCACACCTGGGCAGTTTGACGGTATCTGGGCGCGGGTCCAGCAATTCCTGGACGGCCGCGAGGTGTTCGTCGCTGACCTCAAGGCTGGAGCCGATTCCAACTTCACGATGCCGATTCGCGTCGTCACCCAGCGGGCGTGGCACTCCATGTTCGCCCGGCAGTTATTCATCAAGCCGGACCTGGCCGAACTCGCCGCCCATGTCCCCGACTTCACCATCGTCTTCGCACCCGAGTTCACTTGCGACCCGAAGACCGACGGAACAAACTCCGAAACCTGTATCTGCGTCAACTTCACCCGCCGCATGGTGCTGATTCTGGGTACGTTCTATGCCGGTGAGATGAAGAAGTCGGTCTTCACAATCCTGAACCATCTGTTGCCGGAACGGGATGTTCTGCCGATGCACTGCTCCGCCAACGTGGGAGCCCACAAGAAGGTGGCCCTCTTCTTCGGTCTCTCGGGCACCGGCAAAACGACCCTCTCGGCGGACAAGGAGCGGCGGCTGATCGGCGATGACGAGCACGGCTGGTCCGACACAGGCGTCTTCAACTTCGAGGGCGGCTGCTATGCCAAGTGCATCCGGTTGTCACGCGAAGCCGAACCCCAGATCTTTGATGCCATCCGCTTTGGGTGTGTGTTGGAGAACGTCGTTATTGATCCGGAGACTCGGATCCTAAACTATGATTCTGAAGAGTTTACAGAGAACACACGCGCCGCTTACCGTGCCCAGTACATCAGCAATGCCTTGGTACCCGGTCTCGGCGGACATCCTTCCGATGTGGTCTTTCTGACCGCCGATGCGTTCGGCGTGCTGCCCCCGATCTCGAAGCTGACGCCGCAGCAGGCGATGTACCACTTCCTCAGCGGCTACACTGCGCGCCTGGCCGGAACGGAGCGTGGTCTCGGGAAAGAGCCGCAGGCGACCTTCAGCTCCTGCTTTGGTGAACCCTTCCTGCCACGCAGCCCGCTGGAATATGCCCGCATGCTCGGGGAGAAACTGGAACGGCACAAGGCCCGCGTCTGGCTGGTCAACACGGGTTGGGTTGCCGGTTCGGCCGGAGTTGGGCATCGCATGAAACTCGCCCACACACGCGCCATGGTGAATGCGGCAATCGAAGGTGAACTCGGCGACGTGCCGGTGAAGGCCCATCCGGTCTTCCAGGTGCAGGTACCGGAATTCTGTCCCGGGGTGCCGACCGAAGTCCTTGACGCCCGCGGCATGTGGGCCGACAAGGCCGCCTATGACGCCGCGACGAGGGATCTCGCCTCCCGTTTCCATAAGAATTTCTCGAGCAAGTTCGGTTCCGTGGGCGAAGATATTGCCGCCGCCGGCCCCATCGTCGATTAGCCGCTGCCCGGCGCCCCACCTGCTCTGCCCAGCAGCAGGGGGGCGCCGGCTTGCTAAGATGCAGTGGGAGCCAATCTTGCCCGGTGGTAGGCACGGTCTTCAAAACCGCTGAACGGTTCTCTGGATCGTTGGTCGGTTCGACTCCGACTGGTTCCCGCCATCTCCCGCGGCCCACATGATTCCCTGGGAAACGCTCAATCCCGAGCAACGCGAGGCGGTCGAGGCCTGGAATGAGGCCTTGCTCGTCATGGCCCCCGTTGGCACGGGCAAAACCAATGTCCTTGCTTTGCGCGCCGCCCACGCCGTGGAGCAGGGTGTCGCGCCGTCTTCCATCCTCTGCCTCTCTTTCACCAACAAAGCAGCGCGCGAGGTCAAAGACCGGTTGGCCCGGCACCTGGGCCGGCGGGGAGGGGAAGTCACGGCCAAGACCTTCCATGGACTTTGCGCCCAGATTCTCCGTGTCGAGGCGCCGGCCGTTGGTTGGGATCGCGACTTCCTCATCTACGATGAAGAGGATTGCCGCTCGATTCTCGGCGAAGTGGCCCGCCGCGCCAATATCAAACCGCCCGACGAGGAGCGCGACTCGTTCGAGTTTCTGCTCTTCGATGCGGCCGCCCGCGCCCGCCTCAGCGAGTTCGATGACGCCGTCCCGCGTACGCCGCAGCAGGTGTTCGATGCCTGCCTGCGCGACAGCCGTGCGTCATTTCTGCAGTATCGCGGCGGCCTGATGTTCAAACCGCTGCTGGCGGAGTACGTCCATGCCCTGCGTGAATGCCATGCCGTCGACTTCGCTGACCTGATTGCCGGCGTCAACCGCCTCTTTAAGGAGAATCCTGAGGTCCTCGAACGCTGGCAGGCCAAGTTCTCGTGGATCCAGGTTGACGAGATCCAGGACACCAATCGCGGCGAATATCGCCCGCTCTCGCTGCTGGCTGCGCGCCATCGCCGTTTGTCTCTCTTCGGGGACATCGACCAGACCATCTATCAGTGGCGCGGCTCCGTTCCTCTCGAGATCCTGGCCGAGTACAAGTCCGCCTTCGCCCCAGTCCACGAGATGCGCTTCACCCGCAACTACCGCTCCACCCGCCGCATCCTGGAAGCCTGCGAACGCCTCATTCGCGCCTGCCCAGGTGCCCTCACCAAAAGCATTGTGCCGCAACAGGCCGAAGAGGGTGAACCGCTCCGCGTTTACGAAGCCGATGACACGCGAGACGAGGCCCGCTGGATCCGCGATCAGGTGGAGACGCTGGTCGAGCAGCAGGGCGTCAAGCTCGGTGAGATCGCGGTGCTCACACGCAGCAACTTCACGTCCCGTGAGCTGTCCCGGAACTTCACGGCGCTCGGGCTGCCGCACCTTCAGGTCGATCAGTTCAAGTTCTTCCAGCGGGCCGAGATTAAAGAAACGCTGGCGCACCTCCGGTTGCTGCTGAATCCGCACGACGCCAATAGCCTGATGCGCTTCCTTAAGACCCCGCCGAAAGGGATCGGCGAGGCCACCATCGAGGCTTTGGCCGGCGCGCCCAGGCAGGCCGGACTCAAGCCGGCCGACCTGCTGACGCCCTCCACGTTCGAAACCGGCGACCCGTTCCGTCCCTTGATGGAGGCGGCCCGCGCCGGGCGCGTCGTCGTCTTTGATATCGAAACCACGGGCCTTTCCATCGGTGATGATGAGATCGTGGAGATCGCCGCCGCCCGCTGCGACGGTTCGTCCGTCTTGGCTCAGTTCCACGCTTACCTCAAGCCCTCTCGGCCGGTGGGTGATTCCGAACCGATCCACCACCTCAGTGACGAATTCCTCGCCCGGGAAGGCCGCGATCCGGCTCATGTGTTGCGTGAGTTCGAGGCTTTTTGTGAAGGCTGTGTCCTGGCCGGACACAACGTGGCTTTGTTCGATGTGCCGATGGTGCGCAGCGTCTGCGCCCGCCTGGGCCTGCCGGCGTGGGAAGCCAGGCAGGTCTTCGACACTCTCGACATCACCCGCCGCTTCCACCGGTTGCCTCGCTACAAGTTGGGCGAGATCTGCAGCCGGCTGGGTTTGAAGAGCATTCCCACCCACCGGGCGGATGCGGACGTGGCAGCGACCGTGGAACTCCTGCAGGTCCTGCTGCCCCAACTGGAGGCGGGGGCGATGGCTCGTGTCGGCGCAGTGAAGCAGTATGGTGCCAGGTTCAAGCCGCTGGCCGACAGGCTGGAGCAGTGGCGCACGTTCATGTTGACCGAACGGCCGTTCGAACTGCTGGAGCGGATCCTCCACGAATCCGGCCTCATCAAGCACTACGAACGGGATCCTGCCGATGCTCCGCGCCGGGAGCACCTGGACGAACTGCTCACTCTGTTCCAGCGCTTCGACGACCCGTCCATGCAGCCCATGGATGCCCTGATTCACGTTCTCAGCGTCGCCTCGCTGGGCAAGGAGATCGATGGTCAGGCCATTGACGAAGACAAGGTCCTGCTGCTCACAGTGCATCAGGCCAAAGGGCTCGAGTTCGACACCGTCTTCATCGCCGGCGCCGCCGATGGCGAGTTCCCGAATCGCCGCAGCGTGAAGGAGGGGCTGGAGGACGAAGAGCATCGTCTGTTCTACGTCGCCGTGAGCAGGGCCAAGCGCCGGCTGTATTTCAGTTTCCCTGTGATCGGCGGGTGGGGCCGCCAGCAGATGCCCAGCCGCTATCTGCGCATGGTTATGCCCGGCCGGGCGTGACGCGCCTCCGCCAATAGAGATACAGGGGAATGCCGGAGAGGATCAGTGCCAGCCCGGCGAAAGAACTGCCCGGCGTGGTGACGAAGCAACTCAGAATGAATGTGGCCGCGACAGCGATGAAGATCATCGGTGTCCACGGGTAGCCCCAAACCCGGTACGGTCGCGCCGTGTCCGGGTTCCGCCTGCGCAGCAGCATCACCCCGGCCACCACCAGTGCGTAGAAGATCCACGCCCCGAACGTGCAATAGGAGATCAGCGTCTCGTACGTCCCGGTGAAGACCAGCAGCGACGACCAGACTCCGTGCGCGATCAGGGAGAAGGCCGGCGTCTTGAATCGCGGATGCACGTGTCCGAACGGTTCAAAGAACAACCCGTCCCGTGCCTGTGCATAGTACACTCGAGCCGCCCCCAGGATGCACGAGTTCGTGCACCCCACCAGGGCAAACAGAATCGTCAGCGTCACCCACAGCGCAGCGCCGCCGCCCAGCACCGTCTGGACCGCGCTCGTTCCGGCCGCGCTGGTGGCGAGAATCTGGCTGACTGGCAGCGCCCGCATGGTTATCCACAGCGTCACGCAATACAACACAATCACCACGCCCAGCCCAATACCCAGCGCGCGCGGCAAAGTCCGGCGTGCATCCACCATCTCACCGGCGACACAGGGCGCCATATTCCAGCCCTCATACGCCCACAGTGCGGGTACCAGCGCGGCGCTGAACTGCAGCAGAGTCCAATGCCGTGGCCACGACCAGTCCAGCGCGGCCGCCGGCGGCCTGGTGGCGATAGTGACGATCACCCACAACAAACCCGAGAGCTTGATGACATTCATCACGTGGCCGAACCACGCCCCTTGCCGGACACCCAGCACGTTGACGAAGGAGAGGCCCATCAACAGGCTCACCGCCACCACTTTCGCGGCGGCTGGCGTGAGCGGCACGATCCCGCCCAATAGCGTCGAGAAGCCCACGGCAAGAGCAGCCAGTCCGCCCCCCTGGATCACAGCAAAGAACGACCAGCCCAGCAGGAAGGCGGATAGCCGTCCCCACGACTCCCGCAGATAGACGTATTCGCCGCCAGTGTCGGGAAACATCGCGCCCATCTCGGCGTAAGCCAGGGCTCCAAACCAGGAAAGCAGGCCCGCGAAGACCATCGCGAGCATGGCGGCCAGCGGCGAGGGTTGGGGCCGCAACAGCGTGGCGGGGATGAGGAAGATCGCCGAACCTATCACGGCGCTCACCACCAGCGAGACCACGTCCCATAGGCCCAGCCGTTGCTCCAATTGCGAAACTGATGTTTCCAGAATCAGCCGATTATACTAGAGCCGTGCCTTTCCCTTTTTCCACGGCAGATCTCTCGTTGGCGCGGCGAACAGAAGCTGCTGAAGCAGCCAACGGTTTCGCGCTGGTAGGAAAGGCGCGCTCAGGGACTCTGGAAGCAATTCCTGCGGCTGGCGGTTGCGCGGTGTTTGCCGGAGTCGGATCCCCCATGACCCATGCGCTTGGAATCGGGATGAACGGGCCTGTATCTACAGACGAGTTCGATCGGATGGAGGAGTTCTTTAGCAGCCGCGGCAGCGCCTCTCTCATCGATCTGTGTCCGCTGGCCGATCCAACCGTGGTGGAGCAGGTGATGGGCCGGGGTTACCACATCATTGAGTTCAACAACCTGATGCTGAGGCCAGTCGATTCTGCGGATGCGGACTATGTCGTGCCGGCACCGCTGGGCATCAGCCGCACCGCTGACGACCGCTATGCAGAATGGTGCCGCCTGGTCCTGCGCGGCTTCGGCGGGGTCGTCGACATGCCTGACGAAGCGGCTGAGATCCTCATGAACCTGACCTCCGTCGGAGATACCTTTTTCGGCGAGATTTTCGGCGAACCGGTGGGGGCGGCGGCCATGGCGGTCCACGACCGCATGGCCATGCTCTTTGGTGACTCCACTTTGATCGAGGCTCGCGGGCAGGGCTTGCAGACAGCGCTCATCCGCCATCGGATTGCGCTGGCGGCCCGTGCGGGGTGCGACTACGCCATGGCCTGCGTCGTGCCTGGGACGGCTTCCCATCGCAATTATGAACGCTGCGGCTTCCGGCTGTTCTATATGCGGGTCAACGTACAGCGGGACCTCGGCTGATCACTTGCGCCCCGGCACCATGGGGACAAAGGCCACGCCATAGCGGGTGCGCTGCTGCGTACGCCCCTGCGCGTCCTTGTCGACGATGACCAGCACCTGGTTGTCCACGCCGATGGGTGCGATGAGGCGCCCGCCGTTCTTCAGTTGATTCACCAGCGCTGGCACCATCTCCGGCGGCGCGGCTGTCAGGATGATCCGGTCGAACGGAGCCTCTTCGGGCCAGCCCAGGTATCCGTCACCGCGGCGCACGGTCACGTTCCGGTAACCCAGCTCGTGCAACATCCGGCTGCTCTGCTTTGCCAGCGCATCCACAATCTCTACGCTGAACACCTGGTTTGCCAACTGGGACAAAATGGCGGCCTGATAGCCGCAGCCCGTGCCGATCTCCAGCACCGTATGCGCCGGCTGGATCTCCAGAAGGTCCGACATGGACCCCACGATGTACGGCTGCGAGATCGTCTGGCCATGGCCGATGGTCAGCGGCCGGTCTTCATAGGCGGAACTCCGCAGTTCGACCGGGACGAAGAGGTGCCGCGGGATGACGCGCATCGCCTTCAGCACTGCTGGATCGCGCACGTCGCGCCGCTCAATCTGCGTCCTTACCATGTTCTCGCGCAAGGCGCTCCAATCCTGCGCTTCCAGCGCGGCAGGGAGGGACGGCGGAATCTCGGCGGGATGGCGTGGCCAGAGTCTCATTCCGCCTTCAGCATACGCCGCCTCCGGTCCGGTAGCGAGGTCAAGGGAGTGGCTGCGGTGGCAGGTCGATCTTCGTGGAGCCGCGCGGCGTCACATGCACCGTGGCGGGTTGGCCCCGGTAGCCCGGCACCCACAGCGGATCCGACAGCATCGCCGGATCATTGATACGGTCGCGCATCAGGAATGCAAACGCATAGGCGTAGTAATCGCCCGGTGGAACATTCGTGATTTGGAACACGCCGTTCGCCTGGGTAGGCTGCGTCAGCAGTTCCGACCCCGCCAGTTTGGACAGGTCCGCCGGCACCAGGACGACATAGTAGCCGCGCACCGACTGGCTGAACGCTCCTCGAACGGTGCCCTCCACACTGCCCCCATCCTGTCCCAGAACCACTTCCAGCAGGTCAGGAGGATGTGCGGTCCAATCCAGCAGCGTGCCCTCGACGGGCTTGCCGTCGGCCTGGACGGATTGCAGGTAGAGATTCGGCTGGTTGCTGCCCGCTGACAGGCGGTAGCGGTCGTGCAGCACCATGCTGAACTCCAGTTGGCCGGCGGTGCTGATCGGGCTGGCGTCGTCGACGGCGGGTGCCGCACTGACGGGCTTCAATTTAAGCCATGTGCCGTTGGGTGGGGCGACACCTCCACTCACGGTGGCGCGGCCTTTCACCGTCGACGGCGGTTCCATCGCAAGTGTGAGTCCTGTGACGTCGCTGCTTTGCAGCTCCACTTCGCATACTGCGCTGGTGACCTGCTCGGCATCGGCCGCATACGCAGTGACGCGATAGTTGCCGGGCGGAATCTCGGCGAAGGCGAAGTTACCGCTCTCCGGCTGGCAGTCGGCCTGGTACTCCCGGGTGTCGGTCAGATCGGATGGCCGCAGCGTGACCCGGCACTGCTGTGGCACCATCCGCCCTTCCACGCCAGTCACTCGGCCTTCCACGCGCAGCAACTGGGTCATCAGTGGGCCAAAGTCGTATCCGCCCATCTCGCCCGGCACTCTCACCTGGATCAGTTGCGCCTTCGAGGATTCGTAGACGCCCGGATAGTACGCCGGAGCCGACACCTGCGTGAAGCCGCTTCCCTCGCCGTACTTCACCGTCACTGGAGCCGATGGGTGAACTCGCAGAACATAAGTACCCAGCGGCAGCCGCGCGATCCTGTATCGCCCCTGTCCGTCCGAAAACGCACTGGCTACTTTGCGGAACTGCCAGCGGCCGTTCAGCCAGCCGCGGCGCAGGGCGTCTACCGCTGTGATGCCCTGCGATACTCCGTTGCGATCCACGATGCTGCCCGAAATCACCGCCGCCGGCGCTATCACGTACTGCAATCCCTTGGCGTCACAGCGGCCGCCCAGCCGCACCAGGTCACCGCCTCCGCCGGCGGTGTCACGGGCCGTCTCAACAAACCCCGACTTCTGCACACTAACTGAATAGCTGGTGGGGTCCAGGCCGAAGGCCTCGAAGCGGCCCTGGTCGTCGGAGAAGTAGCCGAGAGTGATACTGCCGGGACGCGTGGACGGAGTGAACAACAACCTGGCCCGGGGAACACCCTCCCCGGATCCCTCCTGCACCACTACGCCCGAGGCAGTGCAGGATCCGTACTGGCCGGCCGCCCAACCGCAGGAGATGATCACGAGCCAGAACAACTTCACTTCGTCTTTTCCTCGGTTAACTTCAGCCGGACCGCCTGCGTTCCACCCGCCGGCAGGCGAACCTTAGTAGCGCGCTGTTCCAGATCTTCCGGAGCCTGTGTCACTCCAAAGGGGCGCAGTTCCTCTTCCATCGTTGCGTAGACCAGATAATCCGATGGCGGCAACTCCGCCAACTCGAAGGAGCCGTCCGCCTTGACACTCGCGCTGATGGCCGAGCCCAAGCTCCGCTTGGCTGCATCCGCGTCGAAGGCCAGTACGCTCGCGCCCGCCGAGGCGGGCCGGCCGTTGGCATCCTCCACCTGGCCGCTGAGCCTCGCGCTGCCGGTGCGAAAGACGAATCGCATCGGGCTTTGCAGCCCGGAGGATGCATCCACCTCGCGATCCAGCAGGTTCTCCGGGCCGCTGCGGATCTCAGCCAGGTAAGTGCCGGCGGCGGGCTGGCCCGTCACCTTGAACCACATGGAACCAGAGCCGGCAATTTCCAGGACGAAGGAGCCGTCCGCGGCGGGCTTGACCCGTTGGTCGGCGGCCGGCCCCAGAGGCGCCAGGAACATCGGCACCACTTCCACCCGCTGCCAATCCGGCTTCCGCTCTCCCGCACCTTCCAGGATCGCGGTACACTGCAGCCGCATTCCAGGCGAGAGCCGGATCTGCAGATTGTCGACGTCGCCCTGCCCCAGGTTCAGGGCAACTCGGGCGCTCTGCCCGCTGTCGCCCATCGTGACCGAGCGGGCCATCAGCGAATACTGGCCTGGACGCAGACCCTCGATCTCGAACTGGCCATTCATGAAGGTCCTGTTTTGCAGCGGAGCGATACCCAGGCCGGACTGCACATTGACCACGAAACGCGGCACCGGTGCGCCGCTTTCATCCAGCGCGAGCCCCCTGACCCGGTACACGGGCTCCCGCCGAAGTTGAATCTCCAGACCGTTCTGCTCCGATCCGGGCGTCACTTCCAGCCATCGTGCCTGCTCCGGATCAGAGACCCCTGGAAGAAAGGTCCTCACATAGCCGCTCACCCCGCCCCCGCGCAACGGGTAGATCACATTGCGCGATTCCATATGGGTGGCGGACAACAGGTAATGGCCGGGCGAAGCACGGTGGATCAGGAAAATGCCCCGGTCGTCGGTGCTGGCCGCGCCCCCTGTGGAGGAGATCGATTTCCGGTTGAATGCGGAGACTCGGGCCATCAGCTCCACGGTCGCGCCGGAGACCGGATCGCCGTTCTCGTTCACCACCCGTCCGCTGAGTGTGGCCAGGGGTTGGAGTTCGACCCGCACGCCCTTCAGCTCCCTTCCTGCCTCCAGCGCCGGAAGCAATACCGGGCGCCGGCGAGTGGGCTCGAAATCCGCCTTCGCCGCTGACAGGAAGTACTGGCCTGGCTTCACCTTTGTCAGCCGGAACTTCCCGTTGCTATCCGTGAACGCGCCCATCCCCGAGGAGCGCAGATTGTCTCTCCCCTCCAAAGTCATCATGGCGGTCACCCGCACACCCGGGATCCCCGCCTGCGTACGCGCATCGACGACCGTTCCTTCCACCGTGCACACCTGCTCGGCCGGATCGCTCTGGGCCCACAGGCACAGTCCGCCCAACACCAGCGCCGCGAGCCATGCTGTTCTCATTGCCAGGGCCACTTACTTGTCCGCTGGTTCAAGCGGCTTCACCTGTACACTGGTGCTGCCGCCCGCCACTACTTTGACTTTGGTCGCCTTGCTGTCAAAGTCCTTTGCCTGGTCGATATCCTGCACCGCGCTGTAATCGGAAGTCGTAGTGACGGCCAAGTAGTATTCGCCCGGCCGGACCGAGTCGAACTGGAAGCCGCCGTTCTGGTCCACCATCCGCACGTTCCGCCCCATCGTCGAACTCCGCAATTCCGGATCCACGGGGATCAGCACCGCCATCCCCTCGCCATGGCTCTTCTTTTCCTCGGGCAGGTCCAGGTTGCCGGAGACCTTCCCTCCGTCGCCGCGGAAGACGATCTTCACCGGTCCGGCGGAGCCGCCGCTCAGGTCCACCGGCCTGAATAAGTGATTCTCGTTCCCGAAGCGCACCGCGGCCAGGTACAGCCCGGTGGCCGAAGGATTGTACGCGTTGAGGATGTACTTGCCCGGGGAACCCACCCGCAACGAGAACGAGCCGTCCGCCTGCGTGCGCGCCGGTTGCCCGCCCATCACGAAGGTATTCGCTTCTGGTTGAAGGGAGACATTGAAGCCGGAAAGCACCGCTTTCTGCTCGTCCGTCGCGGCCTCCACCACGACGTTCCCCTGCAGCGTAAACGGCGGAGTGAAGCGCACCTCCAGACCTTCGATATCCTGATTGGCAACTTCCACGGGGACCGTCGTGGTTTGTTGATCCCCTGGACCGCCAGGAGGCCCGCCCCGGCCGCTGTTGACGATCAGTACCCATGCGCCGTTGGGTACACCCGTCATCTCGAAGCTGCCATCCTCCTTGCCCTGGGTCATACGCCCGGCCACCCCGAAGACTCCGCCTTCCCGTGAACCCATCGACGCATGGAAGTTCTTCGCCGGCTGACCTTCCGCCGTCAGAACCTTGCCCCGGACCTTGAAGACGGGCACGCGTTTCAGCGTGATGTCGAACCCCGTGAGCTCCGCGCCGGGCGTCGCCTCCACCATCGTGGCCTGGGTCGCTTCCGTCACTCCGGGATAGAACGTGGCTACATAGCTCGTGGCGGGCCGCTGAGCAGTGCCGGCCTCCACCGCCACCTGCATCCAGGCCTGCGCCATCACCACATACCGGCCCGCCTGGATATTGGCTACCCGGAACTCGCCTTTGTCGTTCGTTCGAACGTTCTGGCCGTCTGGCAGCCATGTGTTCTTCCCGCGAATCCTGCGCGGCCGCAACACCGTCACCTGGGCACCCTGCGCCGGTTCACCCTCGTCGTCGAACACCCGCCCGGCAATCACGGCTTGTGGCGTCAGGGTGTATCGGAGGCCTTTTAGCTCCTGGCCAGCGGTCAACTGCAGCCGGATGGCCGAGCCTGCCGACGCGTTACCGGCCATGACGAACCCTTGCCGGCGAAGGTAAACGACATACTGCCCGGCTTCCAGTTCGGTCACCCGGAATCGGCCCTCCGCATCCGTCACGGCGGAGGAAGGCTGGTTTGGGCCCATCTGGGTGCCCGGCTTCATCAGGCTGAGCAGGACCTCGGCCCGCCGTATCGGCTCCCTGGTCAGATCATTCACCACCACGCCTTCCACACTGGCCGGCTTCTGGTTCTGCTGCTTGGGTCCTTGCACTTGTTGCGCTCCGGCCGCGCAAGTCAAAACGAAGAGGCAGATGGCAAACTGGTTGGGCATAAACGAAATCACCGCAATCTGAGACGTATTATGAATCAATTCGCGTTGCCGGAATCTCGCAATGGATTGGCCTTGCTATCGACGGGCCGGTGGTGATAGCGTGCCCTGTGAGCTGAAACAGGACTCCTTCCGCCTACCGCCCACTTTGGAGGTCCGAACCATGCTTCGACGCCGCGAATTCCTCGCGACCCTCTCCTGCGCCCCTCTGGCTGCCGGTGCTGCCGGCTATGAGCCCGTCATCGCCGCTCAGGCCTACATCTTCAGTCAGGTCTATGCCATGCACGGCCAGAAGATCGACGATCACTTCTCCGAGGTCTTCGAGACGCTCAAAGAGGCTGGCTTCCATACCCTGGAACTCGTCAGCCAGTTCTTCGCCCCCGATGTGGTCACGAACACTGCGCAAACCCTCATGCTGAGCCGCATGAAATGCCCCGTGGTCTACAACGGCGGAGTCATGCACACCGCCGATGGCGCCAAGCAGACCATCCAGGAGACCGTCGCGCTGGCCAAGCGCGTAAAAGCGGTCGGGCCGCTCGAGTTGATCAACTTCAACGCCAACCCAAAGCCCAACAAGGAGCCCAAGACCGACGCGGAGCTCGCGCTGCAGGCGGAGAGCTTGAACCGGTTGGCCAAGGATCTGAAAAAGACAGGCGTCCGCCTGATGCTGCATCAGCACGACGCGGAAATGGCCCAGGACGCCCGCGAGTGGCGTCACATGCTGAAAAACACAGATCCAAAGCTGGTCGAGATTTGCCTCGACGTCCATTGGGTATTGCGCGGCGGTCAGGATCCGATGACCCTGCTGAAGGAGGCCGCGCCGCGCCTCGCCGCCCTCCATCTCCGCAATTCGCAAAAGGGCGTCTGGACCGAGGCCTTCGGTGAGGGCGAAGTGGATTACACGGCCGTAGCGGCTTTCCTCAAGCAAGGTGCCTTCCATGGCTATCTGGTGGTCGAACTGGCCTATGACAAGGAGACCCAGATGACCAAGAGTCTGGAAGTGAACCTGAAGAGCAGCCGCGAATACGCGGAAAAGGTCTTCGAAGTCAAAGCCTAGCCGGAACAGGGCGGGGCACTCCGCTCGCTCCGCCTTCGCTTCGCCTCCCAGCGGCGCAAGCTGTCGGCGTCATCTCGCTGCCACACCAGCGAAAAAAGTGGTCCAAAAATTGACGCCAGCCACCCGCTGCGTTACCATCATGTTGCGGGGTGGAGCAGCCTGGTAGCTCGTTGGGCTCATAACCCAAAGGTCGTAGGTTCAAATCCTACCCCCGCAACCAACCCTGTCAATCAGTTGCACTCCTTCCGAGTGCGACTTCCGCTCCCGGAAACTCCCAATACCCTATTCTGGTTAGCTGCTACTCTTTGCGCCATTGCTGTAGGTGGGCATGGTTCCAAAAACACACGGCCGGTCCTGCCGTCGGCCGCCCTCTTTCCAGTCCCTCACTCCGACTCTTCCTTAAGCCGCACATGTGCAGTCAGAAGCGGGTCGAAAGCTCCTTCGAGTGACGTTACTATGTGCTTGAAACATCGAAAGCGGCATGAAGTGCATACGCCAGTGCATCATCGAGGTGGCATCAGGAATAGTCGGTGTGCCGGAAGCCCATCTCTCCACGGGATCACCTTGGTCACAACTGCCCCCTCCCTTCGATGCTGTCGAGTTGGTCATGAGTGTCGAAGCAGTCTTCGGGATCGAAATATACGATCAGGAATTCGCCGGGATGCACTGTCTGGATGACCTGATCAAGACGGTCGAGCGGCGACTCGGTGAGGGCCCTGGCGTTGCGGTCGAGTCGTAGGCTTTCCAAGCCGTCGCGTTCGGGCATCTTCCGCCGTCCAGAAACAGAAAGCCTTGAATTGGTCAGCTCAAGCTAGCGGGTGGGCCTAAGTACGCTCGGGACGTGTTGCAGTACCCCGCAACCAACCCAGATACATCTACGCTGGCTTCCACCAACTCAAGCCCAACTCGCCACGCTCCTTCCAGTCCTGTCCTTCTGTCCAATCCGCCCCTGGACCGACGATTCGTCACTCCCGGGCCGTTCGACCGGCTCCACGCCGCACCCTGCACCCTGTTCGCGGAGCTCGCACAACTTGTCTGAAGCGCCGCACCTCATCTGCGATCCCTCGGCTATCGGCCTTGACAGGCCAGGCGAGCGGAACTACCAGAGCACCTTCCAACTGGGAGCTCGATCGTCCCGCTCATCCTGGTCCGCAGAGCCGAGTCGGCGCTAGAATTGAAACCGCGCGCCCAGCCAGATGTGACGCTCGCCATTGTTATTGGTGACCGTGGGATTGAGCAACTGGTTCCCGCTCGTGGTGCCGGTGATTTGCCCCATCCCGCCCGAACTAAGGTCGTTGTTCGGAAGGCCGGGGTTGGCGTGGTTGAACAGGTTCATGAAGTTACCCTGCAGCTTCAGGCTGACTTTCTCCCCTAAGTGGAAGCTCTTGTGCACGCCAAAGTTGACGGTCCAGGCTCCGGGACCCACAAGGGAATTCGCAGCACAATTGCCATAGAGTCCGGCTGCGGGCACCGAAAACGCGGCGGTGTTCAGATATACGGCGTTATTGTCCCAGGCCCAGTGGGAATTGCCGGTGTATGGCTTGGCGCCGGTGCAATCCGGACGGGTGGCGCCGCCGTTGCGATTCTGCAGCCAGGACGTGCCTTGGTAGATGGGGGAGAAGTACTGGCCGCTCTGGATCACGATCGCACTGGAAAGCTCCCAGCCGCCGACAACAGCGTCCACTGTCTTGGACGCACTGGAAAGTAGGGCTTGGCCGCGACCCGTGGGAAGCGTCCACACCACGTTTGGGACGAAGCGCTGCCGTGGCACGAGAGTATTGTTGCCCCAGTCGTAATGGCGGTCGTAAGGGTTGCTCGGCGTCCCGACCTCACCGTTGCTGATGTTCTGGTCGGTCATATTCTTCGAGTAAGTGTAGGCCGCCTGGAACTGCAGGCCTTGCGCGAAATTTCGAACGAGCGCCAAATCGAGGGAGTTGCTCTTCTGGATGGCACCGTCGGTCTCGTAGTTGATATTCCCGCCGGTCCAGCGTGAATACAAATAGACGTTCGTGAGGTCGGAAGTGCCGGCCTTGGGAAGGTTCAGATTGTAGAAGACCGGCAGCTGCGTCGACATGGAGCCGCGATAGGTGGCTCGGGCGACCATCGAATGTCCGAGGTCGCGCTCGAAGGTCAGGTTCCACTGCTGAATCATGGGCGTTTTCAAGTGCGGATCGGTGGCGGTGATGCTGTCTCCGCAGTCGGCTTCCGCGGCGCACACGCCGTTCGATGCCTGGGAGTTGGCAAACGGATTTGGGAACTGGAGGGTCGGTGTTGGAGTGGTGTTAAAGAGCCTCAGGGATTTTGAGGAGAAGACGTCCTGGCTTCCAGGGCCGAAGTTGTCCTGATAGGATGCGATCAGTGCGCCATAATAGACGCCATAGCCGCCCCGGAAGACGGTTCGGCTGTTCAGCCGGTAGGCCAGGCCGACGCGCGGGCCGAAATTCTTCCAGTTTCCGTACATAAGAGAACGTCCCGGGAATCCGGACGGAGAGATCTCAACGGGGATATCCAGCGGGACGCTCATATAGGGCAACGCCTCCTTCGACGGCACAACGACGGCCTGGGTGGCGGGGTTCCAGTTGACCCGCCTGTCGTTGTTATCCACCGACGGCATGAAGTACTCCCAACGCAGGCCCAGCGTTAGGGTCAGTTTGGGCGTAACGTTCCAGGTGTCGTTGAGATAGACGCCCGTGTCAGTTTTTCGATTGTAGCGGGGCAGCGCGGGTCCTTTGAGCCGAACCTGCGACGGGTATCCCAACATGAAGTCGGCTAAGCCGAAACCTGTGTATTGACCGTTGAAGTTGAATTGTCCGAACTGGTTGTTCTGGGTGTTGAGGACCGGGTTGCCATAGCGAACTAGGACGCCGGTCTTGAACGAGTGCTTCCCCCAGTGGAAACTCAGGTTGTCGAGCAGTTCGTACTGTTGGCTGATGTTGGTTGCGATCGGGTTGGGGTAAAGGTCGAAGAAGTTGTTGATCTCCATGTCCGGCAAACCGGGAGTTCCGGCGGGGACGGTGGTTCCGAGATTGAGGCCAATGGCTTTCAGGAAGGTATTGCCGTCCTGTTGCGGAGTGCGAAATGAGGCGTCGCGCCCAAAGCCCAGGCGGAACTCGTTCACGAGCACCGGCGTGAAGATATGGGTCTCGGAGAAATAGTCGTTGGTGCTGTTGCGAACCTGGAGGAATCCATAGCCGGGGACAGGTGCGTTGTAGCTTCGCTGCCATGGGTCGGTCTGGCGGGTGATGCGTCCGGACAACACGTCCTTGTCGCCGATGTGGTGATCGATCTTGATATCGAAGCGGTCTATGTGCTCGGGGCCGAAAACGGTGTTGCGGTAGTTGTTCAGGTAGCTATTGGGATTGCTGGAGGTGCCGGAGTAGTTCGGAGCTGGATAGAACTGGGTAAAGGCCTTGGAAACCGGGTTGATCTGGAGGCCGGCATTGCCGAGTTTGTTTCCTGGAATCGGTGTGCCGGTGAGCGGATTCTTGAGTTGAATCGCACCGTTGATCGGGTCGAGCAGTGCTGAGAAATCGCCGGCGACAAATGCCTGTGTGGGAACCGTGGTGGTGCCGGTGCTCGCGTTGCCGGCGGCGAGAGGGAACGTCCGGTGTTCCTCGGTGAAGAAGAAAAAGGTCTTCTGGCGGCCACGGTATATTTTGGGCAGTTCCACCGGCCCGCCCACGCTTCCGCCCCACCATTGAAGTAGGGGTCCGATGATCCCTTGCGACCGGTTGGATCCCTGATTCAGCGGTCCCGCGTTCAAGGCGCTGTTGTCAGTGGTATAGAAGCCGCTTCCATGCAACCGGTTCCCGCCGCTTTTTGTGGTCGTCATCATCGTGGCGACACCGGGGAATTCGGCTGAGTTGTTGCTCTCCATCACCACCACTTCCGCGATGGATTCATAGGACTGATCATTGGTGAGAGGGCCCGACTGACCGCCGTAGGCGTTCTGCATGGTCTGGATGCCGTCGATGGTGAGGTTCAGGAAGTTGTTGCGGTTCCCGCCGATCATCAGGCCGCTGCCATCGAAAACGGTAGAGGGCGTCAAGCCCGCCATCTGCATGACCGCGCGCATGGTGGGGGCGGCAAGAATCTGCTCGCCTGTCTGGACCGACGAGATGGCCGCGTTCTCCGTGTTCATCGCCGGGGGAGTGGCGGTCACCTCGACGCTTTGACTGGAGCCGCCGATCTGAAGCCGGGCGTCGAACCGGGCGCTTTGCGCCGCCGTAAGCACGATGACCCTGCTCTTCAGGTCCGTGAAGCCGGGCACTGTGATGCCGACTAGGTAGTTCCCCGGTTCGAGATTCGCGAACGTGAACAGCCCCTCGGGACCGGTGGTTCCGGTGCGCGCCACGTTGGTATCAGCGCCGGTCACGATCACCTTTGCGCCGGGCACAGCGGAGCCTTGCGGGTCCGTCACCGCCACGGTGATTGAGCCTTGGGCGGATTGCGCGAAACCGACGCCCCCAAACAACAAGAGCCCGGCAAGTGTCAGTGCTGTTATTCTCCGAAGCTTCATTTGATCCACTCCCCTTTGTTCAACTTCCCGTTTTCAACACCGATGCTACCCCGCCGCTTCTCCAGGAAAAGAGTAAACATGAGTTATCATTCGCGCGGTTAACGGTAAACCGGGCGTTTGCGCCGCCTCAAACCAAGGCGAGGATCTCGTCCTGGCGGGTGGAGATGCCGCGGAGCGGATCTGGGCCGCCCCCCCGGTAGTCGATAGCTCGAAGAGTAGGCATCAACTTCGGCCGGTCCACGCCGCCTTCCAACAGAGGTACAAACTCGAATCCAGCGCTCTGGAGTTTGATGTCCTTGGCGTGCAAGCGTCGGATACGCCGGCCCACGGATCGAATCCAATCCTGCCGGTAGCCCGAAATCATCACATTGCCGATGTCGAAGCGGAATCCGCCCACCACAGCCGGCGGCGCGAAGCGGTGGCGCTCCTGCGATCCAGGTGAACATGTCGAGCCTGTGGATGCCTTGGTCCACGATAATGTCGCCGGACTTGTTCCTGTCGAAGTGCCAGCTCAGATGACGCGGGATGTCCCTGCCGTGCCGCGTGCCCTGCATGATCAGCACGCGTCCCATTCTGCCGCCTTGCACAAACCGCACCGCGGCGTTACGCGCCGGGTCATAACGAAGCTGGACGCCGGACTGGAAAACTCCGCCCGCCCGGGCGGTGGCGTCCACAACGGCACGCCCGTCTTCCACGTTCAGCGCCAGGGGCTTCTCCGCGTAGAGATGCTTGCCCATCTCGAGAACTGCGACGTATATCTCCTTGTGCAAGGGATCCGGAACGGCCATCACCACCGCCTGGATGCTCTTGTCGATGTCGAACATGACGCGAAAATCGCTGTACTGCGCCGGGAGTTGCCGCGCGCGTTCAGCACTTTGGCTGGCAGCGGCGACTGCCGCGGGATTCACATCGCAATCGGCCACGATTGTGACGCCGGGCAGGCTCAGCAGCTTCGTCAGCAGAAAGTACCTGCGGTTGCCGAGTCCGACGACGGCAACGCGCAGCGTTTCTGCCGGCTCCGCTGCGGAGAGTGCGCCCACGGCAGCGGCCGTCAGCAGGCCACTCCGGGTTGAGGATTGGGCTAGGAGTGAAGTCACGGTCGTGTGTTCCTCGTCGCCGATATGGCGGTGTCCTTTCGATCGCGGAGCCATTTGAGAAACTCAGCCGCGTCGAAACGCAGCGCAGGCCGGAAGTCGAATCCGGAATCGGGCGATCGCGCCGCGCGCCGCATACGCTCGGCTGTATCGCCAGCGTCCCCGGCGTCGCGCGCCTGCCGGAATAGGACGCGCCTCGGTGCGATGGTCGCCACGATGTCGGCGATATCCGCGTTGGCAAGGGCGGACGGAATCACCGACCCGAAGTCCACTTCGTAACCGCCCGCATCAAACCTGCCGCGGATCTGAGCCGAGTTCCACACACGCCGCAGTTCCCTGCGGTTGCCGGCCGGCACCTGCATCGTTCTCATCTGGGATACGAAACTCTGAAAGCCGTCGGCCACGGCGACGCCTTCGACACGCTTGTCCACTGCCGCGGCCATCAGCGCCGGAAGAGCATCGTCGCCAAAACCGGCTAAGACGATGCGCTTCATCGAAAGATCCGGACGGGTGGCTACGTAGTCCACGGTTCGCAATAGATCGAAGGCGCGGAGTCCGGGGAGCGGCCGTCCGGAGAGAATCTGGCTCGAGATCAGGCGGTAGTTGAAATCCCGGTCCCGGTTGAAGCGGCCCAGGGTTTCACCCCGTCCGCGAAGGTCGACGGCCAGCACCGCCCACCCCGCCGCGGCAAGTTGCTTCGAAATGGGTTCCTCCCAGAACGCCACTCGCCCGCCCTGGTGGGCGACGATCACCACCGGCAGCGGGCCACGTTCGCCGTCCGGTTTCCGCAAGGTGCCAGGCACATACTCGCCGTCCTCGCTAAGGAAACCAATTTCTTCCAGCAGCATGCCGTCCGCCCGCGACACGCTGGTGCTGCGCGGCGCGAGAAAGCCTGGAGGGTCACCCCCTGGTCCGATCAGTCCGTGTAACCAGGCGCCCACTCCTGCCGCAGGCGCCGGCCCCAGGGCGGCGATGCGCTTCGCGGCCGCCTCCCGCGCCACATCCACCACCGCGCGCTGGTGCGCGATGCGCGGATCGGACGCACAGAGCAGCGGCGGCTGCTGCTCCGGGAAGAGTCTCAGCGGTGGCTCCTCAATGGCGGTACCGTCGCCGCGCCGGACAAGTTGCGCGGCTAGCCATCCGTAGGCGCGTTCCCGGAAAGGACGGGAGTACGCGTGAGGCTCTCCGGCAATCTCATCGAATCGGAAGTTGGCGGCGGCGCCCAGAAGTTCAAAGGTTGCGCGCGTGTGCGACGCCGCGCGCCGCGCACCGGCGATGGGGAAGATCTCATCCTGCTCGCCCTGCATCAAGAGCAGGGAGCGCGGAGCGATGAGCGAGGCTATCTCGAACCACTCCATCGATCGAAAGATCCCCGGCAAGTGCGTGCAGGCGCAGTGGGCGCCTCCATATTTAATCCAGTGATTGAACTCGAGGGTGAATCCCGCGACCGCGGCCGTCCGCACTCGTCGGTCCAGCGCCGCTGTCAGCAAGGAGTTGAGTCCGCCTCCCGAGTTGCCGGTAATCCCAATCCGCGACGAATCCACATCGGGCAGCGACTCCAGGTAGTCCAGGGCCCGCATGCTGTCCCATACCATCCATCCGGCAATCGTCTGCCCCAGCGGCAGCAGCGCATATCCGGCCTCGTGGTGAACGTTGCCGGGGATCATTCGCTCACCTTGGCCGATTGCGTCGTAGGTCAGCACCACAAATCCCTGGCCGGCCAGTCCCATGCACAGCGCCTGCACCTCGGAGGCCGTCTTCCCCTCTTCCAGGTAGTGTCCGATGGGAACCAAAACGGCGGGACGCGGGGTCTGGCCGCCGGAGCGCGGCCGATAAAGGTTCGCCGTTATCGGAAAGGCGGGCCGGCTCTCGAAGACCACGGTCTCCACCGAGAATTCGCCGCGGTCCGTGCGCGCGAGCAGGCGGGGATTCAGGGGAGTGCGTTCCGGAAGGGGATCAAGCCCCAGGGTAGTCAGGAGCGCCTTTTCCACCCTGGGCCTTCTTTGTTCCCAGGAGGCGGCATTGGCGGGAGTGTGCCAGCGGAGGAGGGACTCGGCCGCATCGCCGATCGATTTGACCAGGGCGGTCGCGCCCGGAACAATGCTCGGCGGAAAGAATGAGCGGTCGCCTGCGGCCGGCCCTTGTGCTGACAGCGCGCCCGCGGTCAGCCAGCAAAGTAATCCGCAGAAGCGGTGAACTGTCGTTGCCAAGCTTCCTCCTCGAGCTCCAAAGGTACTCAAACCTGGAGGGCTTGGGCAGTAAAACGGCCCGTTACTGGGCCGGTTTTCCGTAAACGGGAAGGAATCAGAACGGCTTTCCGGACGATGTCGTCGCCATCCACACGTTGGCGCGGGGTTCCGTGATGACAAACGCCGCTTTGCCGTTGGCCACCGACAGCCACCCCGACCACGGCGCGTGATCGTTGTGGTGGAAGTGCAGGATCGCGAGGGCATCGCCGGCACGCGCCGATTCCGGTTTCACCTCCCGTCGCCACAGGCACTGGTAGCCATCGCGCCGCGAGAAGTAGTATATGCTGCCGCCGTCCGGCGACCAGTCCAGGTATTGCGCATCGGCGTCGTCGGACGCCTGCACCCACTCGTTCCGGCTCGGAACCCGATGCGGATCGAAGGGAATCAGGAATCCGCCAGAGCCGTCAATGGCCACGGCCACTCGCCGGCCATCGCGGGAAAACACCGCCCGCGTGAGCCGCTGGGGAGCATAGCGGATCCACTCGACGGTCGCGCCCGAGTTCCAGTCCATCAGCATCAGGCTGGTCATGCTGGCGTTGTTGTAGAGGAGCCACCTTCCGTCCGCCGACCAGTCCTCCAGGCGTCCGCACGTCTTGCACTCCCGGGGCACCGGGACGCTGCCGGCCGAAGCCGCATAGATGGTCTCTGGCTTGGGAGGGTTTCCGCGAAGCAGGGCGCGTTTGCCGTCCTTCGATATCAGCGGGCGATCCAGTGACTTGCCCAGCCGGGCCAGCACGGTGTCCCGGCCGGTTGACAGATCGCGGGTCACCAGTTCGTACTCTCCAAGGTTCGAGTGCGCAAAGGTGACCTGCTGGCCGGATGAGGACAGCGCCGGAAACAATCCGTGACTGGCGGGAAAAGCGTCCTCCGTAATTCGCGCTGGATCGCCGGCCGGCAGACCCGTCGCGGGATCCAGCGGAACGGCAAAAACCCAGCTCTCGAGATCCTCCCTTTGAAACAGCAGTTCGCCGCGGGCTGAGAGCCGTGGACATGCTTCGATGGCCGAACCGGAAGTCATCGGAAGAGCCGGTCCCTGGATTGTCCGCGAACCCTGCTTGAGCGTCACCTTCCAAATGCCGGCCGAACTGTCGCGTGGGAAGCTGAATACGACTGTATCGAGATTCCAGTCTCCGGGCGCCAATTCCCGTTCCGGAGGGCCAAGACCGGCGGAGGTGAGGGCCTGCCGGAATCCCACTGATACAGCCTCGCCTCCGATTCGCGGCACCAGGTACCAGTCGTAGGATCGCGGTCCCCTGCCGGGGTTGTTGACTGAGCCCAGGAACAGCAGCGACTGTCCATCCGCCGACCAGACCGGCGACCCCACCGGCGCTACATTGCCGGTCGCCACTTCGTAGGGCCGGCCGCCGGCAGCTGGAATGGCCAGCAGGACTCCGTCCGTCCCCGGCCGGGCGGCCAGGCAACTGATCCACGCACCGTCGGGTGAAAACCGGGGCATCCACGCGTGGTCCGCGATTCTCCGCTCCTCCCGGCCGTCGACGGAGATGAGGTAGATTCCGCCGCCATCCTGGCGGGAACGGAAGACGATCAAACGGGAATCCGGTGAGATATCCGGAGTGAGGTCGTCAGCGTCGTGATGAGTGATGCGCACCGGAGTTCCATCGCCAACGCGCTGGCCCCAGATGGAGAAGTGCGTGCTTTCCCGGTCCGACGAGTAGACCAGCAGCTTGCCGTCTCGCGAGAGCGCGGGAAAGGAGGTCGCGCCGCGATGGTAAGTGAGCTGGGTGAAGCGCAGCGGCGCCTGTTTGTCTGAGGTCGTGCGGCTGTAAAGGAAGAGCACGCCCACCACGGCCAACGTGGAAATTGCCGCCACCAGCAGATTGCCGCGCCGGCCGAAACCGGCGCCGGCCGCTGGCTTTTCCGTAGCCTGGACAACCGGGCCGGCAACTGGGAAACCCGATTCTGGCAGGGCCGGGGCAGCGGTTGTGCGCTTCCTGAAAATCGGCACATAAGTGCCCTTTGGCAGCTCGATCTCCACCGGGTCGGCTGTGCCTTGCTCGGAGTAGTATTCCTGCAGCCGGGTTCGCAGCTTGGCGGCTTGCACACGAACGATCGGATCGATTCTCGGATCGAATGCTTCACCCCGGTCGAAAACCGCCTCTCCGAGGATGCTCTCCTTCAGGCCGTCGGCGCGCTCTCGCAGTACTTCACTAACGACGAATCGAAGGAACTTTGTCAAACTGGGGGATTTTTGAAACCGGGGAGCCGCGAGGACACGCTCCAGCGCCTCGGTTACATCGAGCGCAGTGACTGGCGCGACATGACGCGCTATGTCGCCAACCGGATCCGGTCTCTCAGCTCGGGCGCTCATTGAGCTCGATCCCCTGCCTTCCTTGGCGTATATTGTAGCCCACGGCTCCAGGCAGCCGGGTTTACGATCGATGCGAGGGCATTGGTTGCTGTGGCAGCGCCTGGAGCTCCAGAGTCATCGGCTCTCGACGGCTAAGCCCGGCGGGTGCATCCAATTCTTGACGATGGTGCCATCTCCTTGACAACCGCACTGCCGCAACTCGCGCAATCGAACCTGTGAGTTCCATACCCCGACTTCAGACGGTATGCCAGAAAGCCTAAACGGAATGACGTGTGCGTTCGGATTGTTGCACTACCCCGCAACCAAACCGGATCCATCTACTCTGGCTGCCACCAACTCAAGCCAAACTCGGCACGCTCCTTCCAGTCCTGCCCTTCCGTCCAATCCGCCACGAACCGCAAAAAGTCAGCCACTGCTGCTCGTTGGCTGGAATGGAAGAGACCAACCGTCTCGCCAATGCTCTTCTCATCCCACCCTTCGTCTTCGCTCCCGGGACAAAGAAAGTACATCGTGAACTCCAGGACAACGTGATCGTCCACATCGCTGGTCTCTATGGATCGCAGAAGCCACGCAGGAAGGAAGGCGATCAGGGCACTCGGTTCCAAGAGGGAAAGGCCGATGGAACCGTGGAACAATACCTCGGGTGAGAGCTCATCCCACCGCTTACCTGAGAGTTCCCGACGCAGGTTTATCCCGTCGTCGCATTCGTCATGCGTCGAGACGAGTCCCTCAAAGGGGAGCGGTGGAAACGCATCGATCAGTTTCTGCCGGTATCCTCTGGTTTCAGGCAGCATACTCATCTCTCCTACAGTGACGTCAATGCCGGCTGGAAGGCCCGTTTGAATAGACTCGGAGCGTTGCAGTCCCGCGCTACGCCCTCAAAACGGGACGCATGACCGGCGGACGCAGCCTGGCCGCTACTTCAAGTATTTATCCAGGAACTCGATCACCGTCTTCCACGTTGGCTGATACAGCATCGGATTGACCACTGAGCAGTCTGCTCCAGAGGTCGAGCGGATCGTCGCCCCCTCCCGCAGCGAATCGTTCGTCAGAAAGCCATTCCAGTTCCCGTGTGCCGCCTTCGGCAGGCTGATGAACACGGTCTCCTTGCAGGCCTTGTTCAACGCCATGTAGAACTGTTCCCCCTGGTTGTGCGGCACCAGTTGGTCCGAACCGCCGTGCAGAATCAGGATCGGCGGATCGGCCGGCGTGATGTATGTCATGGGACTGGCTGCCTTTACCTTCTCCGGACAGGTCTGGATGGCACACCCGACCAGTCGGGATTCCGGTGACTCCTCGCCATCGTGACACTGCGGACCGCTGCACTTGCGCAACGCCCAGGTGTCCATATTCAGGAAGTTCGTCGGCGGATAGAACGCCACCGCTACCTGCACGGCGCTCGAAACGCCGGTTACTCCGACCGAACCCTCCATCTCGGGCGCGTCCCCGGTCACTGCGGTCATCGACGAGGTCCAGCCTCCGGAACTATCCCCGATGATGCCGATGTGATTGGGGTCGAAATTGTACTTGGCGGCGTTGGCCCGCAACCACCGCACGGCCGCCTTCATATCGTGCAGTTGTCCCGGAAACTTCACTTGCGAGCTGGACCGGATCGAGACCCCTGCCACGGCGTACCCAGCCAGGTTGAGTTGCGCCGCGACGGCGTCCGCGCTCCGCTTGCCCGTGTCCGCCATCCAGGCCGAACCCGCCGTCCAGATCACCACAGGCATCGGCCGCGTCGCGCCGGCTGGAAGGTACAGATCCAACTGATGGCCCTTGCTCGTCTCGGGATCAGCCGGAGCATAGGCGACGTCGGCTTGCGTGGGGGCGATACTCGGGGGCGCGCCGGCTCCAGGCTGACTCGTTGCCGGCTGCCCGGTCAGTCTGCCGCCCGCACCTAAGGTCAGGCAAAGGATCAACAGGTAGGTTCGTCTCATCGCATTCTCCCGACGGGGGCCGATCGACGCCATCGGCATCTCATCCAATCCGTTGGAGTCTCTTCCGCCGGCCCGGTACGCACGCATTCTGTCACGAACGGCACTGGGGGTGTTACCCGGTAGACCGGCTTCTCCTCCTGCCGTGAGCCAACGTCAGCGCGGCCCGCATCGCGTTGATTCGGTAGATCAATCGATCAGAACCTCCTTTCTTCGGTTGGCATCTATACTGAATGAGGGGTTAGCCCCTCGTCCGCATGATGATCGAGCGCGCACACTCCAGCACCAGCCGGCTTTGGGAACGTCTCTCCGGGTGTGCACGCCTGCTGTCCTTCCTCCTGCTCCTGTCGGCGCCCTCCTGGGCTTCCGGCTCCGGTGTCAATGACCCGGCCGGATGCCCCGACTCGGGCCTGGCCCATCTGCCCGGCACGTGCGCCAATGCTGATTTCGACGGCGATCGGCGCACGGACGAAGCCATCTCCACCGACCTTTCGGGCGTGGGTGGCCGGCTCACCTTCCGCGTTCAATTGAGCCAGGGGCAGCCTTCCATCGAGTACGCCATGCCGCGGCTGCGCCCGGCCTATGCCCTCGCAACCCGCGATATCGACAGCGACGGCGACGTTGACGTCATCCTGCTCGGGTTCCTGAACCAGAGAGTGGGCGTCTTCCTGAACGATGGCTCCGGCCACTTCCAGTTTGATGAGAGCGGGAGCTACCTCGCCCCCTCCGGTGTGGCTCAGGACTCCTGGTCAGCCAGCCGTCTCCCGGGTCTCCGTTTGCTTGCCTCCCTCTCCGACGAGAGGGTCTCGTCGGTGCAGATGGAAGATTCCTCCCTTACACCCTTCGGCCCGCGCCGATTCATCCCCGTCCGCGACTCGGCCCTGCCGGATATCGGCACCGCCTGCGTCGGCTGTATTCGCGCTCCCTGAGTCTCCCCCTCCCCTCAACCACGCTGCCCGTGGACGTCGAGTGCGTCAATCCGCAGCCGCGCCCGGTGTCTCTGTGCGCCGCGGAGCAATGGGCGGAATACTCCGCGCCTTCCCCCTGGCCGGCCAGACGCCTCCGCGTCTGTGTCGAGTCCAGCCGCCTGATGTGTTGGGAGAATCAGATGAATTTACCGAGATACTCAATGGCCGCGCTTGCCGTGGCCGCCGGGTCTGCCGGCGCCAGACGAGCCAGATATGTCCTCCTCCGTCCGCTCCTCTTGCTGCTGGGCCCGGCCTGCCTGCTCGCGCAACAGCCGCTGACATGGCAGCAGGTGCAGGCGCGCTTTGAGGCCGCCAACCCCGTGTTGCAGGCTAGTGCGCTCGCCGTCGACGAATCGCGGGCGCAGGAGATTACCGCCTATCTCCGCCCCAATCCCACGTTTAACGCAACGCTCGATCAGCTGGCCCTCTTCCCGGGTTCGAGCGTGCCCTACCGGCCTCTGTCAAACACTCTCCCCGTGCTGTCGCTGAGCTACCTGCACGAGCGCCGGCACAAACGGGAGTTGCGGCGCGACAGCGCGATCGCGGCCACCGAGATCGCTGAATCGCTCACGGAGGACCAGCGCCGCGTGCTGCTGTTCAGTCTTCGCGTAGCCTTTGTCCAGACCTTGCAGGCCAAAGCGATCCGCGACCTGGCCCGCACCAACCTGGCGAATTGGGAGAACGTCCTGGAGATCAGCCAGACCCGCCTCAAAGCCGGTGACATCTCCGAGATCGACTACGGCCGCCTCCAGTTGCAGCGGGTGCAGTATCAGACGGATCTGCAGGCCGCCGAGGTCAACCTGCGCACCGCCAAGATCCAGTTGCTGCAGTTGCTCAACGACCGGACGTCCGTGGAACAGTTTGACGTCACCGGGCTCTTTGAATCCGGCGAGAATCTCATCGCGCTGGAGGAGCTTCACAAACTGGCGTTGGAGAAGCGGCCCGACCTGCGCGCCGCGCTGCAGGCCGCCGGCAAGGCCGTCACGGACCATCAGTTGGCCGTGGCGAACAGCTCCACGGATCCCACGTTCTCTTTCGACCTCGGCCGCAATCCGCCGGTCCCGTCCTACATCGGGGCCAGCGTCAACATCCCGCTCCGCATCTTCGACCGCAACCAGGGCGAGCGGCTGCGCACGGAGATCGACATCCGGCGCACCGCCAGGCTGAAGGAAGCCGCGCAGGCCCAGGTCTTCGCCGACGTCGATTCTTCCTACCAGTTGCTGGCCAGCAACCTGAAGCTTCTGCGCGACTACCGGACGAACTACCTCTCCGCGGCAGGACACGTCCGCGACACCGTCGCATTCGCCTTCCAGCGGGGCGGGGCGTCGCTGCTGGACTTCCTGAGCGCCCAGGGCGACTACCGCGCCATTCAACTCAACTACCTGAATCTGGTCGGCGCCTGGCTGACCGCTGCCGCACAGATGAATCTGGCCGTGGGCCAGGAGGTGATCCAGTGACCCGCACTCATTCCTGTCTCCTGGTACTCGCCTGCGCCGCCGTCACGGCGGCCTGCACTACGAAGGTCCAGGCCGATCCTGGCGCGGGGGCTCCGCCGGACGCTCGCGTCGAGCCGGCTCCTGACTCCTCCAGCGTGAAGGTGGCCCACCCCGAGCAGTTCGCCACCACCCAGGCTCAGCCCTACACTTCCACGCCCGAACTGGCAGTCACCGGTGTCGTGACCCCCGACGTCAGCCGCAATGTGCCCGCCGTCTCCCTCGCCACGGGACGCGTCATCGAGATTCATGCGCGGCTCGGCGACGAGGTGACCAAGGGGCAACTCCTACTGAAGGTCCGCAGCACCGACATCGCCTCCGCGTTCAGCGACTACCGCAAGGCCGCGGTAAACGAACAGCTCACTCGCACTCAGCTCGAACGCGCGCGCATCCTCTTTGAGAAGGGCGCCCTGGCCGCGAAGGACATCGAGGTCGCTCAATCGGCGGAGAACAGCGCGAAAGTTGATGTCGAAACCGCAACCGAACGCTTGCGCCTGCTGGGCGCTGATCCCGGCAACCCCTCCGGTGTCGTCGACATCCTGGCGCCCATCAGCGGGATCATCACAGACCAGCAGGTAACCGGCGGCGCCGGCGTCCAGGCCTTCTCCGGAACAAATCCATTCACCATCTCCGACATGTCACGGGTCTGGATCCTGTGCGACGTGTACGAGAACAGCCTGTCCTCCATCCGGCTGGGCGAAACAGCCGACATCACGCTGAATGCTTACCCGGACAAGTTGATCCGGGGCACCATCAGCAACATCGGCGCGGTGCTCGATCCCAATATCCACACCGCCAAGGTGCGCGTCGAAGTCCCCAATCCCGGTCGGATGATGCGCGTCGGGATGTTCGTGACCGCTACGTTCCGCGGGCGTGCGGGTGAGCCCCGCGCCATGGTTCCCGCCACCGCCATCCTTCATCTGCACGACCGCGACTGGGTCTACGTTCCTCAACCCGGCGGTCTCTTCCGTCGTGTCCCTGTGGTCGGCGGGAAGACACTGGAGGGAGGCATGCAGGAGGTGCTGTCCGGACTCGCACCCGGTGACCGGTTAATCACCAGCGCTCTCGTGCTGCAGAACGCGGTGGACCAGCAATGATTCATCGCATCGTCGGCCTGGCCCTGCAAAAACGCGTCTTCACGCTGGCCATCGCCCTGGCGTTGATCGTGTGGGGCGTGATCAGTTTTCGTGCCCTGCCCATCGAGGCCTATCCGGATGTGGCCAATAATTATGTCTCGGTCATCACCCAGTGGCCCGGACGCGCGGCCGAGGAGGTGGAGCAGCAGGTCACCATCCCCGTCGAGACCGTCATGGCCGGCATCCCGCACCTGGAGCACCTTCGTTCCACCACCCTGTTTGGCCTCTCCAGCGTCATGATGATCTTCGACGATGAATCCGACAATGAAGCCAATCGCCAGATGGTGCTGGAACGCCTGGCCCAGTTCAGCCTGCCCCAGGGCTTGCAGCCGGTGATGGGCACGGACTGGAGCCCCGTCGGGCAGATCTACTTCTACCACCTCATCAGCACCAATCCGAAGTACGACGTCATGGAGCTGAAGGCCCTGCAGGACTGGACCCTTCTTAAGCAGTTCAAGTCCGTGCCCAACGTCGTCGACGTGTCCAGCCTGGGCGGCATGACGCGCGAATACCAGGTGCTGGTCGATCCCAACAAGCTCATCGCCTATGGCCTGACCTTGGCCCAGGTGGAACAGCAGCTCACCGGCAACAACCTCAACGCCGGCGGCAGCTTCATCCAGTCCGGCATGCAGCAGATCAATGTGCGCGCCGTCGGTCTGGTCAGCAATGTGCAGGACATCGAGGAGACAGTGATCACCGCCCGGAACGGCACGGCCCTGCGCGTGAAAGACATCGCCCAGGTGCAGCAGGGGCCCCGCATCCGACTCGGCCGCAACGGCAAAGCCATTCACCGCGAGGATGGCCGGATCCTGGATAACAACGACGTCGTCGAAGGCATAGTGCTGCTGCGCAAGGGGGCAGAAGGCGACGCCACCTTGCGTGCGCTCCACGAGAAAGTGAAGGAGCTCAACCAGCGCATCCTGCCGCCCGGCGTGAAAGTCGTCCCGTTCCTCGACCGCAGCGACCTGGTGCATTTCACCTCGCACACGGTGGAACACAATCTGACCGAGGGCATGCTCCTGGTCTCCGTGATCCTGTTCCTCTTCCTGGGCAACATTCGCGGAGCCATCATCATCGCCCTGTGCATCCCGTTCTCCCTC
Source organism: Paludibaculum fermentans (assembly GCF_015277775.1). Taxonomy (NCBI): domain Bacteria; kingdom Pseudomonadati; phylum Acidobacteriota; class Terriglobia; order Bryobacterales; family Bryobacteraceae; genus Paludibaculum; species Paludibaculum fermentans. Next base: position 4,279,449 of record NZ_CP063849.1, on the reverse strand, counting down.
ATGTTTGCCTCCATCTGTCTCGACCTGCGCAAGATCCCCGCCAACCTGCTCTCGCTGGGCGCTCTGGACTTCGGCATGGTCGTGGATGGCGCCGTCGTGATGGTGGAGAACATCATCCGCCACTTGGGACAGAAAGAGGAGGAAGGCCGCTATCTGACCGTGCCGCAGAAGATCAAGCAGGCAGTCCACGAGGTGCAGCGGCCCGTCTTCTATGCCATCACCATCATCATCACCGCGTATCTGCCCATCTTCACCCTGCAGCGCGTGGAAGGCCGCCTATTCCGGCCCATGGCCTGGACGGTCTCGTTCGCCCTTCTGGGCGCGCTGGTCTTTTCCATGTTCATCGCGCCGGTGGTCGCGAGCTTCGTCTTTCGCAACGGGGCCCGCGAATGGCACAATCCCGTTGTCGAATTCCTGCTGCGGCACTACCGTGTGGCCGTGAACTGGGCCGTGCATCACGTATGGGCGATCATCGGCTCGTCGCTGCTGGGCATTGCCGCTACAATGGCCATCGTCCTCAGCGGCGCGGTGGGGTCGGAGTTTCTGCCTCATCTCGACGAAGGCGCCATCTGGGTGCGCGGTACGCTGGCGCCCAGCACTGGACCCGATGAAAGCATCCGGCTCGCCAACCAGGCCCGCATCCTGCTGGCCTCTTTCCCCGAGGTCAACGTCGCCACCAGCCAGGTGGGCCGCGCCGATGACGGCACCGACACAACCGGCTTCTTCAATACCGAATACTTCGTCGATCTCAAGCCCCGTGAGCGCTGGCGGCCTGTCTTCCACCAGGACAAGGATCAATTGATCGCGGCCATGAACCGCGAACTCTCCAGGATCCCCGGGGTCGTCTGGAACTTCTCCCAGCCCATCTCCGACAACATGGAGGAGGCCGTCAGCGGCGTCAAAGGGCAGCTTGCGGTGAAGATCTACGGCGACGACCTCAAAACCCTGGAAGAGAAGGCCAACGCGGTTGTCGACACCATGCGCGAGGTGCAGGGCGTGGCCGATCTGGCCGTCTTTCGCGTCATCGGCCAGCCCAACCTGAACATCTCCATCGACCGTGCCCGGGCCGGCCGCTATCAGCTCAACGTCGCTGACGTTCAGGATGCGGTCCAGACCGCGGTCGGCGGCACTGCCGTCAGTCAGGTGTTGAAAGGCGAGCAGCGCTTCGATCTGGTACTTCGCTACCAGGAGCCCTTCCGCCGCACCCAGGAAGCAATTGCCAACATCCGGCTGCTGGCCCCGTCCGGAGAACGAGTCTCGCTGGCCCAGCTGTGCAATATCCAGGTGCAGGACGGAGCTTCCCAGATCTATCGGGAAGGCTTCCAGCGCTATATCGCGGTCAAGTACAGCGTGCGCGGCCGCGACCTGGGCAGCACCGTGGAAGAGGCCATGAGCAAGGTGGAGCGGCAGGTCAAACTGCCGCCGGGCTACAAGTTCACGTGGGCCGGCGAGTACGAAAGCCAGAAGCGCTCACAGGCGCGGCTCATGCTCATCGTGCCGCTCACCATCTTCCTCATCTTCATGATCCTCTACAGCGTCTTCAGTTCGTCCAAATGGGCGAGCCTGATCCTGATGAATCTCCTCATCGCCCCCTCCGGCGGTGTGTTGGCCCTGCTCCTCACCGGAACTTACTTCAGCGTCTCCTCCGGAGTCGGCTTCCTGGCCCTCTTCGGAGCGTCGGTGCAGGTCGGCGTCATCATGGTGGAGTACATCAACCAGTTGCGAGCGCGCGGCATGACCATCGTGGAAGCCACGGTGGAGGGCGCCGTCCGCCGTCTGCGGCCCATCATGATGACCATGCTGGTGGCGACCCTCGGGCTGCTGCCCGCGGCCACCTCCCATGCCATCGGGTCCGATTCGCAGCGCCCGTTCGCCATCGTCATCGTCGGCGGCCTGGTGGCGAATCTGCTGGTGGCCATCTTCGTTCTGCCGGCCCTCTATGTCTTCTGGGCGCGCCCGGCGGATCGCCTGCCCGAACCCGACGATGAACCCAATGAGGCATAGACGAAAGCGAGAACACTGCCATGAATAAAGAGGAAGTCAAGGCGCGCATCATACAGACGGGCATCATACCGGCCATTCGCACGCCGGCAGCAGACGATGCTCTGTTTGCCATCGAGGCCGTCTCCCATGCCGGCATCGGCATTGTGGAACTCACCATGACGATACCCGGAGCCCTCCCGCTGCTCACCCGCATCGTCCGTGACAACCCTGGCCTCGTCGTCGGAGCCGGTACCGTCGTCGATGCCGGTCTCGCCCGTCGATGTCTCGACGCCGGAGCCGCTTTCCTCACCAGCACCGGCCTGGAACTGGATACGCTCGAATTCGCGCTCCGCAATCAGGTCGTCGCCATGCCCGGAGCCCTGACGCCTACCGAGGTCATCTCCGCCTGGAAGGCCGGCGCCGATTTCGTCAAGGTCTTCCCCTGTTCCCTGGCCGGCGGGCCCGCTTACCTGCGGGCCTTGACTGCGCCCCTCCCCCTCGTTCCACTCATCGCTTCCGGCGGAGTGAACCAGCAGACAGCCGGGGACTACATCCTCGCCGGAGCCACCGCCCTCGGCATCGGAGGGAACCTGATGCCGCGCGAAGCCGTCGAGTGCCGCAACGCGCAATGGATCGCGGAACTGACCCGCCGTTTCTTGCAGATGGTCGCGGAAGCGCGCGCCCGCCGGCAGCAGAAATGATGCCCGCTCACTACGATTTGCCACGCGGGCCGGCCGTACTTCGTGCAGGCCCCAAAGGGCAGCGCCCGGGCCATCAACGGCAACCTTGTCTTCAAATCCGTCGCCTTTGCCCTCTTGCCCGGTGTCCTGGATGGGCAGGGGATTCTCTTCCGGCTCTCAATTGCCGCGCTTGATACAATTAATCGAGAATTACGCGCCAAATCTTTTCGCGTCGGCGGCGCTGGTAAAGTGTCGAATCTATGAAGTATCAGCTGGAAATATCGCGGTCCTGTTTTGCCCCGTCCGCCCTTGCCCTCGCGCTGCTGGCGGCGCCGTGCCTGGCGAACCAGGAACCCTGCCGGGTTTCCGCCCCGGACTCTCGCCTCCACATCTCCGCCGATGGCGGGACCACTGAGCTGCCTCTGGTCTCCGATGGCAAAGGCTGTAAGTTCGATCAAAACTACGCTCTTTCCTGGGTGAGCGTCTCCATCGTGCCGCCCGGCACCACCGGAGCCCCCTACGTCATGCGCTATCACGCCGCACAGAATCGTACACCCGCTGCTCGCACGGTGGGCCTCCACTTGGGAGACCGGGACTTTGAGTTTGCCCAGTCACCCGGGCAACCGCGCCTCGCTGTAGGCCCCGGACGCCTCGCCTTCTCCTCCAAAGCCGGGGTTCCCCTCGAAGCGAAGAAAGTCCTCACTGTCTGGAGCGAGGATGCGCCCGTCGCGCCCCGCGTCCAGGTTCGCGGCGAAGACCGGGATTGGTTGTCCGTCGAGCCCACCTCAGACCCGCGCAAGTTCGAGGTTCGTATCCGCCTCGCCGCCACGTCGCCGCTGCAGCGCAGTGGGCTTCTTTTTGTGTCGGCGGACTCCACGGCGAACGGCCCCATTAGTGTGCCCGTGGAAGTGACAACCGGAAATCTGCCGTAGCCCGTCGCTCAACCCTGCGAAGTTGCGAGGCCCGGTCTGATCGCCGTCGTGGCCGTCCGGGCGCCTATGGAATCGTCTTAGGAGCGGGACCCGCCTCGTTCAGCGAAACCGGCGGGTCGCCCGGCACGACCAATGCGGCGGAACCGCGCCGCGGTGGGGCAGGAGCGTGTTTCAGCACCTGCTCGATCGCGTCATACAACGAAGCCTGACGGAAAGGCTTGGCCACATATCCGTCCATCCCCGCCTCCAGACATCGCGCCTGGTCGGACGTCATTGCAAATGCCGTCGCCGCCAGAATAGGGATGTGCCGGCCTGTCCCCTCTTCCAGTTTCCGGATGGCCGCCGTCGCGCCATACCCGTCCAACTCGGGCATTTGCACGTCCATCACGATCACGTCGAATCGGGCCCGGCTCAGCTGCTCCAGAACTTCGCGCCCATTGGAAGCCACGGAAACCTCACAGCCAGCCTTGTCCAGTAGGGCGACGGCCAACCGCTGATTCACCCGGTTATCCTCCGCCACAAGCACCGACAAGCCCCGCAGGGTTCCATTGATCGCCGTCGCGTTGGCTGGCAGTTTCTCTGCCGGCGCGGAACGCTCCGCCTGCTCCGCGCTGAGGGCCTGCAGGATCGCGGTCCGCAGCGAATTCGGGAAAACCGGCTTGGGCACGTGCTGCGCCTCTCCCAGGCGCCTGCATAGTTGTACATCCTCGGCCAAGTGGGTGGGGCTGATCATCAGGATCGCGGAGACTCTCTCCCCAGTCTCTTTCCTCACCCGGCTCACGAGTTCAAACCCGCCAACACCAGGCATGCGGCCGTCTGCCAGCAGCAATTGGAATGGCTCCTTTCGCCCCGCTTGGGCACGCGCCAGTTCCAGGGCTCGCTCAGCCGTCTGCGCCGAACACGTGCACGCGCCCCACCGCGCCAGCATGTGCTCGAGAATCCGCAGCTGTGTCCCATTGTCGTCCGCGATGAGCACTCGTATTCCATGCAGATGGGGCATCGGTTGCGCCGGATTCTCCTCCGCCTTGCGCGGGCCGTATGTGCACCGGGTCACAAAGTGGAACGTACTGCCCTTTCCTGGCTCGCTCTCCAACCAGATCCGGCCGCCCATCAACCGCGCCAGCCGCGACGAGATAGCCAGCCCAAGTCCGGTTCCGCCATAGTTGCGCGTGGTCGAGGCATCCACCTGCGTGAATGATTCGAAGATATAAGCCTGCTTTTCCTTCGGGATACCGATTCCGGTGTCCCTGATACGGAAATGCACCTCCACGCTATCGCCGTACGATGGGGCGGTGTCTGCTTCCAGCAACACTTCGCCGCGCTCAGTGAATTTGATCGCGTTTCCGGTCAGGTTGAGAATCACCTGCCGCAACCGGTCCGCGTCGCCAATCAGGCTGTCTTCCGCGTCATCCCGAAAATCGCAGAGGAGTTCCAGCCCCTTCTCCTCCGCCCGCACTGCCAATGCGCGCAACGTACTGCTCACCAGCTCACGCAAGGAGAAGGGCCGCGGATCCAGGTCCATCTTGCCCGCCTCAATCTTCGAGAAATCCAGGATGTCGTTGATCACTCGCAACAGCGAATCGGCCGAGTGGGACACCGTCTCAAGGTAGTCCCGCTGCTCGCCTGTCAGCTCTGTCGTCAGCGCCAGTTCTGTCATGCCCATGATGCCGTTCATCGGAGTCCGGATCTCGTGGCTCATGTTGGCCAGGAATTCGCTCTTCATCCGGTTCGCTTCCTGTGCCTGGTGCAACAGCTCCTGCAACTCCTGCCGCGACCGCACCTGGTCGACCATCTCGTTGAACGCGGCAGCGAGTTCACCCACCTCATCCATCCGCGCGACGGATGCTCTCCTGGTGAGGTCGCCCTTCGCCACCAGTTGCGTCACCTGCCTCAATTGGCCCAGCGGCGCCAGTGCCCTCCTCAAGCGCACAAACTGAATGGGATAGAGCAGCAACTGCGCCAGCAGGGCCGCAATCAGCGCGGCGCCTATGGTTCGACGCGATGTGGCCGCCTGCGATTCAGTGGAGAATCCGATTCGGATCGAACCCAGCGCTGTCACCGGGGCGTCCGCGCTCGTCCAGTCCATCAACCCAATGTCCGACCGGCTGGCCACCTGTGCCCGCACCTCCAGGATCCCTGCTCTGTCCCCTGCGCTCAATTCCCTCTGGCTCGCGCCGGTCCTGGGATTCCCAGCCGCGTCCTCCGGGATGTTTTTTGTCAGAAAACCTCGTGCCGACGCACTCGCCAGGGGCGCGCCTTTCGGATCGGACACAATCGCGTAGAGCACATCCTGGCTCCCAATCACCGATTGCACGACCCGCTGCAGTTCCTGTGTGTTGCCCACCAGAAGTGGGTATTCCACCTGGCTCGCGGCGAGCCCCGCAATCGAGTCTGCGCGCAGCCCCAATTGGCTTTTCAACTCCACTGATCCGGTGTGGACCAGAAAGGCCGTCAGGCCGCTCACGGCGAGTGCTACCAGCCAGAAGTTCGAGAGGAAGATATCGAACTGCAGGCTTCTCCTGCGCCCGTTCTGCCCAACTCCGAATAGTCTCATCGCAGCACCTGGAACCGGTTGTCATCATGGCCGCTGCTTTCGGCGTAGTGCAGGCCCAGCATCTGGGCCACCCGGCCATTCAGGGCCACACGCCACAGCCTCGGTGACACCGCAAGTGCCTGATCGTTGTTGCGCTCCAGCAGCAGCCGGGTAACCTCTCCGGTCTGCCGACCGACGTCTTCATAGTCGGGGTATACGCCCACCGCCGCGCCCGCGCGCACGAAGTTCTCCGAGAAGCCCACAATCGGTAGACCGCTCCGGATCGAAGCCAAAACCAACGGTTTGATGGTGGAACCATTGAACAGCGTGCTCTCCGGTGGACACCACACAAAATCCACTTCGTCCCGGAACGATAGGAACGTCCGCAACAGGTCGTCGGTTCTGTCGCAGTCCCTGATCACCAGCGTGAACCCCGCGTGCTTCGCTTCCGCGCGCAAGGCGGCCGTGCCGGGCCCTGGCCGGCTTGGGTTTCGAATCATCCCCGCCCTCGTTCTCGAGGGCAGCAGCCGCTTCAGGTGTGTCAGCAGGTCCGTGAGTGGCAGGTCCAGCGACACTGAAGCGTGCTGGCCGTGGCGGCTTTGCGGCCCAGCAAGATCCGCCGCCGATTCCGATCGGAACATCATCGTCGCCACAATCGGGAAGTGCTGCGGCAGTGCCGCCGCTGCACTCAGGGCCTTCGTCCCGAACGCAATCACTGCGTCCGGATGTGCCCGGTCAACTCTGTCCTGCACGCCCGTGCCGATTGACGATTCCGTCAGTTCAACCACCTCGACTTCTCCCGCGTAACCAGCCAGGGAACTGCGCAAACCCGACAATGCGGCGCCATAGGCCTCCCCTCGCGCCGATGTGAGTACCAGCACTCGCTTCTGGATCGGAACCGGCGGTGGAGCGGAATGCCAGGTTGCGGCTACGGCCGCAAACCACAGCACGAGATTCAGTTGGCATGGCGTCGTCATCGCCCCGCGGCGCCTCCGGTCCCCGGTTTGCTTCTCCCGGAAGAGACCCCGGCGGCCCCCAGTTCCGCTCCCTGCCAGGTCAACTTGAGGAAGAACGAGATGCCATTCTGTGCCAGCCGGTCGGTTCCATGCTCCAATCCAACCGGATCCGGGTACTTCTGGTTGAATAAATTCCGGATACCGCCGGAAAACTCCACGCCGTGATAAGTCCGGCTCGAACTCACCGTCAGGTCGGCCAGCAGCACCTGGCGCACCGTGTCGCCGAGAATCGTCTTGCGCGGACTGAGATAGCTCAACCCGGCAGCCACGCCCGCTCGGTGCCGCGCCACCGGCGCGTAGAACCTCATCTTCGCAATCGCGGCCGGTGAGTTCACCTGATAGGGCAGGGCACTGTTCCTGACTTGTTGGAAGGACACGCCTGCCGAAATCTCCGTATCCGCGTACGTATGCGCCTTCAGGTCAATATCCACCCCTGTGGATCGATTCCTGGCGACATTCCGAAACTGCTGCACGTCCGTCTCAACATTCACGGCTGTGATCAGATCCGCCACCCGGCTGTAGTATCCGCTCGCAGCCAGGCTCAGCCTGCTGCCGAATCGATGTTCAGCCCCCACTTCCCACGTGTTGATATTCTCGGGCGAAAGCCTCGCATTGCCCAGGTTGAAAACACCATCGGCGTAGTCCCGCTCGTATGTACTCGGACTCCGGAATGCCCTGCCATACAGGAACTTGAACGTAGTCAGGGCCGATTGCTGGAACGTAAAGGCCACGCGCGGTGAGAGGAAGCCGCTCGTCGATCTGGCGTCATCACCCCGCAATCCGATATTTGCCTGCAGCCGGCTGGTAATGCTCCATTCCTGCTGGACGAAGACTCCATACGACCGGTCCAGCACGTTCGCGCGCAGACGCAGCCACGGCGCCGGCAGGATGTCGAAGTTCTCCTGCAGCGAACGAAGGTCCCACTGCACCTCCCCCCCTACCGTGAGCGCACTCGTGCTCGATTCGTTGAAACGGTAAGAAAGCCGCGAGCCCATCCAGTCGCCCCGCGCCACATCCCGGCTGTCCACGATCGCTGATCCGTCAGCATTGTCGTAGCGGCCATCGAACCCATACCGGTCGTAGTACACCCGCCACCGGACACTGCCGTTCGAACCGACATCATGCACATAGGCCGCCTCCGCGAACCCCCGCGAGTCGGCGACCTTGTTCCCCCTGTCGTTGAACAACGTGCCATACCAGCCCGTGGGAACCAGTTTCTCCCTCGACGCGGCCAGCCCCGTAAACGTCCAGTCGCCCCACGTGACATTCGCAAACAGGTGGTAGCCCCTCTCTCCATCTGTCGACACACCGCGTCCGTGGTTGCTTTCGGGCCTGTCAGAAGCCGGGAAGTACAGATCCTGCCCCGAATTGTTGAACACGGAGCCTGAGATCAGCGCCTTCGCCCCGTGGCCAAGCTCGGTCGAAGTGGAGACAATGACTTTCTTCTCCCCGAAGCTGCCCACCTCCACGCTCACCCTGGGTTCTGAGTCGTTCGCGGCACGTGTCACCACATTGATCGTCGCGAACATCCCGTTGCTGCCATACAGGACTGACGACGGGCCACGGATAATCTCAATCCGCTCCACCAGGTCCAGGTCCAGGCTGAAGTCCTGTCCAAAGAATCCGTTCGACCCGTAGATGTTCTCGGTCATGTAGTGACCGTTGAGCATCACCAGGAAACGCGTGTTGTAGTCGCCTGGCAGCGAGAATCCGCGTACGCCCACATACCGGTAAACCCGGTCGTAGCTCACATAGAATCCCGTCGCGCTGGAGATCGCCTCGCCCAGCGTCCGGTATCCATACCGGTGAATGTCCTCGCGTGTAATGATGCTTACATTGCCGGGAGCCTGCTGCAGGGTCTGCGCATGCAGCGACGCGGCCTCCACGACCGGCATCTTCTCAAACAGCACCGACTCCGGCGGCTCCGCCTCCGCACGCCTGGGAGGCGCGGTTCCTGCTTCCTGTCCCGCCGGTTGGGCCGACAGCCCGGCGCACATCAGCAGCCCTGCCGTCATCAGGTACTTCGAAGCGGCGGAAGTCATGGCTCCATCCCTGGACAAACCACCGTCTGCCCGTGCCGCGTTAGCCGCAAGGTGGATGCCGCTTCTCTTGCAGCCCCGCTCCCATCACGATCTTGACCAACTACTCCTGCAGACATACACCCGCTCATTCATTTATCGGGGTGTAGTGTCGAGAACTTTAAGGAGATGACACATCGAATTCACTCAGGTTGAAAGCTGCGCGGCCTGGCCGCCGACCGGGCCAACCGGATCGGCCTCAGCCTCGCTCTCGAAGCGCAACGCCTTGGGCTCTTCCTGCTGAGTGTTTGGAGCGAATCGAGTGTCATTTTTCGCGACGGAAGGCGGGCGTCGCGGCCGAGGTCTGGATGGCCGCCGCAGGGGCACGCATCCGCTTCGGCGAATACCCCCAAGGACTTCCTTGCGGTGACTCTATTGTGATGGGTGTGGGCGCACGCGGCCTCTTAGCGTCCGGCCCGCCGCACTCCGCCAGGACTAATTCTTCGAACGCCGTCGCGCTCCACCGCCCAGTCCGCCCAGATCGATAATCACTGCCAGCAGCAGCCAAAGCAGGTTGATGCCTTCGGTCGGCATTTTACTGTTGACCTCCCAGGCATAGACGATCGTGGTCAGCGGCAGGAAAAAGAAGCCGAGAATCGGCAGCAGCACGCCCCCGTGGAACGGGCGTTCCAGGTAGGTCGAGAAGAAGAACATCAACGCGAGAGTGATCCGCGGAAACGCAAGGACGACGATGAGCAGAAGGCAAGGCATATTGAGTCTCCTACCGGACACCACAAGCCCGTCACAACTACTCCAATCATAGCCTGCCCCTCACGCCAAAAGCGGTCGCTCACCTCTGCGCCCGGTGAAACACAAAAAAGAAAACCGTCAAACTCAAAGCCGCCAGCAGCAGGATGCTCGACTTCACAAATTCCACTTCCGCCACAGCTCCTCCAATCATCCCGGAGAGGTCGCGGAGAAACACGGCCGCCGCCAGAAAGCTGGCCAGGGCCATTCCGATCAACGCAAAGACCGCGGCACTTTTTAGGGTCATCGCGGAATAGTACGCGCTACAGCCGCCCGGGTCAAGACAAAACAAACCCTTCGCAACCTGTTCGGCCATTCGTCCGCCCGTTACTTCATCACCGAGAGATACTCCGCCCACGGCCCGACATCCGACTTGAGCCGCCGCGCCATCACCCTGCTCACCTGCAGCAGATGCGCCATATCGTGAGCGGTCCAGGTCGCCAGCAACTGCCGCAGCGTCACGGGCCCGAACGCCGGATGCGTACCCACCAGGGCCAGTTGCGCCGGTTGCAGGGCCAGTGCCCGCAGCCGGTCCACATTCCCGAGCCGCAGCTCGCCGAACTCATCCAGCAAGTCATCCAATGGACGGCCCTGCGGTGCCTTCAACTGGGCCTCGCGGTCGAGAGGCTCAAACGGCCGCGCCGGACCATGCTCGAGGATCATCATCGCCCGGGGCATCCAGTCCGTCTTTTCGCAATGAATCAGGTGACCCATGACAATGTACGGACTCCACGTGCCCGCACCCTCTGTCGCCTCCGTCCAAGCCACTGGCAAACCACGCAGCAGCGCATCCAGCGTCTTCGGAGTCCGCGACAAAACCGCCAGGCACTCATCCAGAAAATCAGCGCTCATGGAATCATCTTAGTGCCCTGCACGCCTTCATCACTCGACCCTCCAACTGCTGAAATTCACCGGCCCTGCCGGCTCTACCCTCTCGAACGTGCAAACTATTGATTCTAGTCAAGATACCCTGATATTAATGAATCGTTATTAACTGTATAGAAAACGATCTGTTTGTCCGATACACGGTACAGGCAGTACTACCGGCCCGAGCCCCTCCTGCTTTAAAGGACCCGTTATCTATGATCAGAGCAGTTCGCACGGCCTTTTCGATCCCCGCCGTTGGCCTCACCCTCGTCTCGCTTCTCTCCACCGCGCCCAGCGCCGCGCAGCCCAGAACTCAGGCCGTACCCAACATGGGACAGCAGATCACGCCGCTGGCGCCCCAGGGAGCGCGCTTCGAACCCCTGAATGCAGACTTTCCCTACGACCCCGCCTTCCCGCCCGGACAGGCCTGGCTGGTCAGCCACGCGGTCACCACTGCGGTCAGTCCGGACCACAAGACTCTGCTCATCATGACCAGCGGCTACAACCGCGTCTCCAATACGCACAATTTGCCCGAACCCCCTCCGGTAACCACGCCACCCACGCCGCCTACTCCGACGTGGATGGCCAACTACTCGATGGAGTACATCTTCGTCTACGACATCTCCACGCCGAAGCCCTTCAAGAAGCAGGTGCTGCTCGTTCCCTACACCTACAACGGGCTCGTCTTCGACCCCTCCGGCAATGCCTTCTACATCTCCGGCGGACCCAGCGACTACGTCTTCATTGCGAACCGCAACAGCGACGGAACCTGGTCGAACAAGTTCACTCCTCTGCCGCTCGGCCACAAAGGTGTCGGCAATGGCCTGGCCGTACCGCCCGGCGCGCCGCCCGCGGCCATCAATGAGCGCGTGTCGGTGGTCCCCTGCGCCTCTGGCGTCGCCATTTCAAAGGATGGCCAGACCCTCGTCGTGGCCAACTACTACAACGACTCCATCAGTGTCTTCACCGGCGGCCTGGGCAAATGGGTCCTCTATCGTGAACTCGATCTGCGCCCCGGCAAGACTGACCCCTCAAAAGCCGGCGTACCCGGCGGCGAATACCCCTTCTGGGTCTCCATCAAGGGCAGTGGCGCCGACGCCATCGCCTACGTCTCCAGCATTCGCGATCGTGAGATCGTTGTCGTCAAACTGGCTGGCGCCCCGGAACTCTTCAACCCCGCCGGCCGGCCCACCATCATCACCCGCATCCCGGTCAAGGGTCAGCCGAACAAGATGACGTTGAATGCCGCCCAGACTTTCCTCTATGTGGCTGAAGACCAGGCCGATATCGTCGACGTCATCGACACGGCCGCTAACACCGTCGTCGAGTCCATCCCCGTCATCGCCTCCAACGTCCCAGCCGCGCTCGCTCAGTACAAGGGAGCAAACCCCAACAGTGTGACCCTCTCGCCTGACGAGACTCGGCTCTACGTCACCAACGGCAATCTCAACTGCATCGCCGTCATCGCCCTGAGCGGCAACAATAGCGGCGACAAAGTCATCGGCCTCATCCCCACGGGCTGGTATCCCAACTCGGTCAGCCTCAGCGGCGACGGCCAGACTGTCTACTCGGTGAACGGCAAGTCGCCCACTGGGCCCAATCCGGCCTGGTGCTACGGCGGCTATGGGCCTCCCGGCTGGCCCACCTGCCTGGATACGAACGAGTACAACCCGCAACTGACCAAGGCGGGTTTCCAGAGCTTCCCGCTGCCCGCTCAGGGCGCCCTCGATACCCTCACCAAACAGGTAGCCGAAAACAACCGCTTCTCCGCCGTCAGCAGCCCCGAAGATGCCGCCATCATGGAGGCCGTGCGCAAAGGCACCAGGCACGTCATTTTCATCATCAAGGAGAACCGCACCTACGACCAGATCCTGGGCGATCTTGAGATCGGCAACGGAGATCCGGACCTGACGGAGTTTGGCGAGCAGGTCACACCAAACCAGCACAATCTGGCCCGCAAATTCGTCACCCTCGACAACTTCCTCGACACCGCCGAGGTCAGCTACGACGGCTGGCTCTGGACCACCTCGGGCCAGGCCCCCGATGTCGTGCAGCGCCAATACCCCATCGCCTACGCCTACCGCGGCCTCAGTCTCGACTCCGAGGGCACCAACCGCAGCGTGAACGTATCAATCCCCTCCCTCGCCGATCGCAAGGCGGCCAATCCCTTCACCCCCAACGATCCCGACATCCTGCCGGGCCAGACCAATACCGCCGCGCCGGATGGACCGGACAACGAAGTGAATACCGGCTATCTGTGGGATTCCGCCTTTCGCGCCAATCTCACCGTGCGCAACTACGGCTTCTTCATAGACACCGTCCGCTACAACACGCAGAACTACTCCATCCCGTTGCTGACGGATCCTTACTGGGCCGGTACCCGCGTGGCTTACCCCTCCAGCGTGTCCCTCGCCCCCTATACGGATCTCTTCTTCCGAGGCTTCGATAACGCGTTCCCCGACTACTACCGCTTCAAGGAGTGGGAGCGCGATTTCGACTCAGCTTACGCCAAGGGTGGCCTGCCTTCGCTCAGTCTGGTCCGCTTCATGCACGACCACACGGGCAACTACGACACTGCCATCGAGGGAGTCAACACCCCCGAGACGCAAGTCGCCGATAACGACTACGCGGTCGGCATGCTCATTGAGAAGATCTCCAAGAGCATCTACGCCGATGACACGCTCATCTTCATCATCGAGGACGATGCCCAGGATGGCGGCGACCACGTTGACTCCCACCGCAGCACCGCCTATGTAGCCGGCGCCTACGTGAAGCAGGGCGCCCTCGTCTCCACTCAATACAACACCCTCGATTTCCTCCGCACCATTGAGGAAGTTCTCGGCCTGCCGCCGATGAACCTCAACGACGCGCTCGCCAAACCGATGACCGATATCTTCAACACCAAGCCCAGCCCTTGGAACTTCAGCGCCGCGCCATCTCCCATGCTTTACAACACGAAGCTGCCGCTGCCGCCTAAGCCCGCCGGCCTGGTCATCCCGAAGCCGGCCCACAAGGCCTCCTACTGGGTGCGTGCCATGAAAGGCATGGACTTCGAATCCGAGGATCGGGTCGATCCTCAGGACTTCAATCGCATCCTCTGGAAGGGACTCAAGGGCAACAAGCCTTATCCCGCCTCCACCACCGGCCGGGATCTCCGGCAGAACCGCAAGGAACTGCTCGAGCGTTACCGGCAGTCCACGAAATAGCCATCTCTCCAACCTTCGGAGAGCGGCGGAACCCGCGCGCGGCCTTCGTGCCGCGCGCGGGCCGCGCCGCCTTCAGCCCCAAGCCAGACAGCCGTCTACCGTCAATATGTCCTCCCGGTGAAATATGAGAAATACCCTTGTCCGCCTCGTCGCGCTGACACTCCTTTGCGCTCCCTTCGCCGCGGCTCAAACCGCCGACGACACCAAGCTTCGCCAAGTCATCATTTTCGGCCGTCACAGCGTGCGCGCTCCAGTCGCGCCCAACTCGACGCTCGACACCTTTGCTGCCAGGCCGTTCCCCGTCTCCAGCGTGGGCCCGGGCATCCTCACGGCCAACGGAGCGAAACTGGAGAGCCTTCTCGGCGCCTATTACCGGCTCTGGCTTACCAAGGAAGGACTCCTCACCGGCAACGACGAAGCTGACGCGGCCTTCACCTACTTCCGCGCCAATACCCTGGAACGGACCCGCGTCACCGCGCAGTCCTTCGCCATCGGGCTCCTCCCCGCCGCGGCCGTGACGGTCAACACTTACCCCGATTCCCAGAGCGACCCGATCTTCGACCCCATCGGAGCCGGGGTGGCCCGCCTCGACCAGAAGAAAGCCGTCCAGGCCGTCAAAGGCCGCCTCGGTGGCGATGGCCAGCTTGTGACCTCCGCCTACGCTCCGGAACTGGCACTCGCGCGGTCCGTCCTGCTCGGCTACCCGACGAGCCAGACGCCCCCGCCGGCCGCGCCGAAAGGCGTCATTGATGTCACCGCTCTGCCCATCGAAATTACGGCCGGCGCGCCGGTCAACATCGGTGGCCTCTCCCTCATTTCGGCCGCTGTCGATCCATTCATCATGCAGTACGCCGACGGGCTGCCTCTCTCTGACGTGGCCTGGGGCCAATTGACTGTCGACGGCATCGGCCAGGCCACGCGCCTCTCCACGCTTGCCCTCGATCTCAGTTTCCGCACGCCTTATCTGGCCGGCGTACAGAGCTCCAACCTGGCCTCCCACGTGGTGCGCTCCCTGTTGCAGGCGGCCACTGGAACCCCCACCACCGGCGCGCTCGGCGATCCCTCCACCAAGGTGGTCATGCTGGTCGCCTCGGACGTCAACATCACTGCGCTCGCCGGACTCCTGAACCTCGATTGGATCCTGCCCACCCATCAGGCTGATTTCTGCCCGCCCGGCGGGGCCCTGGTCTTCCAGTTGCGCCAGTCGCAGAGCAGCGGCGAGTACTTCGTCCGCGCCACCTATATCGCCCAGACGCTGGACCAACTGCGCAACCGCACCCCGCTTTCGCTCACGACGCCGCCGGGCATCGCCCCCATCTTCATTCCCGGCTGCAGCACTCGGAACGCCACCAACGACTGCGCCCTCGCCGATTTCGTCTCGGTAGCGAACCAAGCTATCGTGCCGCATTTTGCCGATCGCGTGAACTAACCTCGCCGCCCTCAGGCCCAACCCAGACATCTGTTCAACGTCAATATGTCCTCACGGTGAAATATGAGAAATACCTTTGTCCGCCTCGTCGCCCTGACACTCCTCTGCGCTCCCTTCGCCGCGGCTCAAACCGCCGATGACACAAAGCTCCGGCAAGTTATCATTTTCGGTCGGCATAGCGTGCGCGCTCCAGTCGCGCCCAACTCCCTGATCGACACCTTCGCCGCCAAGCCCTTCCCCATCCCCAGCGTGGGCACCGGCATCCTTACGGCCAACGGCGCGAAGCTCGAGGGCCTCCTCGGCGCCTACTACCGCCTCTGGCTCACCAAGGAAGGTCTCCTCACCGGCAACGATGCAGCCGATGCGGTCTTCACCTACTTCCGCGCCAATACCTTGGAACGGACCCGCGTCACCGCACAGTCCTTCGCCACCGGACTCCTCCCCGCCGCGGCCGTGACCGTCAACACCTACCCCGATTCCCAGAGCGACCCGCTCTTCGACCCCATCGGAGCCGGAGTCGCCCGCCTCGATCAAAAGAAAGCAGTCCAGGCCGTGAAAGGCCGCCTCGGCGGCGATGGCCAGCTTGTGACCACCGCTTACGCCCCGGAACTCGCACTCGCTCGCTCCGTCCTGCTCGGCTACCCGCTGAGCCAGACCCCGCCGCCCGCGGCGCCAAAGGGCGTCATCGATGTCACCGCGCTGCCCATCGAAATCACAGCCGGAGTGCCGGTCAATATCGGTGCTCTTTCCCCCATCTCCGGCGCCGTCGACCCGTTCCTCATGCAGTACGCCGATGGGCTGCCGCTCTCTGACGTGGCATGGGGTCAATTGAACGTCGACGGAATCGGCCAGGCCACCCGCCTCTACATGCTCGCGATCGACCTCAGCTTCCGCACGCCCTATCTGGCCGGTGTGGAGAGCTCCAACATGGCCTCCCACGTGGTGCGCTCCCTGTTGCAGGCGGCCACTGGAACCCCCACCACCGGCTCGCTCGGCGATCCCTCCACGAAGGTGGTCATGCTGGTCGGTTCGGACGTCAACATCACCGGGCTTGCCGGACTCCTGAACCTCAATTGGATCCTGCCCACTTATCAGCCCGACTTCTGCCCGCCCGGCGGCGCCCTTGTCTTCCAGCTCCGTCAGTCTCAGAGCACCGGCGAGTACTTTGTGCGCGCCTCCTACATCGCCCAGACCCTCGACCAGCTGCGCAACCGCACACCTCTGTCGCTCACCACGCCGCCGGCCACCGCCCCCATCTTCATCCCAGGCTGCAGCACCCGCAACGCCAACAACGACTGCGCCCTCGCCGACTTCGTCTCGGTAGCGAACCACGCCATCGTGCCGCATTTCGCCGATCGCGTGAACTAACCTCAACCCCTCCGCGGCAAGTGCGTGGAGAGCCGCCCGGGCCCTCCACCGCGAGCCGCCGGGAAGCCGGATCCGAACTGATTCCCAGATGGCCCTCAATCTCTCCGAGCCCGTTGAAGCAGCAATCAGCAGCCATAGCGTGGGACGGCGGACCCCATGCTCCGCGGCCAGTCCCCTGGCTGGTCAGTTGCCGTCCACGGACGGCAACCCGCCCTCAAATCCGAACTCCGCTCGGCCCAAGAAAGTGACTTCCATGACGCGCCCATCCCTACTCTTCTGCACCCTGGCCCTCTCCGCGTTTGCTCAGCAGACACCGGCCGTTCATCTGGACTCCACCCTCCCCGCGGGCACCCCACTCCGCGTAGCGCTGGAAAGCAAGGTGTCCACCCGTCATCTCGGCGACCCGATCAAGGGCGCATTGATCGACCCCATCTATCTCGTGGATCGCCTGGTCCTCCCTGCCGGTGCTCAGGTCGAGGGCCGCATCGCGTGGATCGGTGGAGTGCCCCTCGCTCGCCGTCTCCACGCCCTCCTCTCCGGCAACTTCACGCCGCCGCGCGAAGTCCGTGCGGAGTTTCACACCTTGATCCTCAATGGCGGTACGCGCCTCGCGCTCCAAACCACCTCTGTCGGCGGCGCAGCCAACACCGCCCGCGTCTCAGCCCCCGGAAAGAATCCGTCCACGCCAACCTCTCCAGCCGGCTCAGCCGCTGCATTGGCGTTCCAGCCGCCTTCCAAACTCAGCCTCCTGAAATCCGCGCTCATCGGCATGCTCCCTTACCATCGCCAGTCCTGGTCGCGCGGCACACTCTTCAGCCCCACCCTGAGCCGTCCCGTCACGGCCCCACTGCTAACTGCCGCACAGTCCGAATCCTTCGCATTAGCAGCGGATTCTACCGGCGGCCAACAGGTCCACGCCCGTCTTCTCCACCCCGTGAATTCCCGAACCGCGCGCATCGGCGGCAAGGTGGAAGCCGTAGTCACCCGGCCCTGGTATCCCGCCGGACAGGCTCCTCCGATCCCGGAAGGGACACTCCTCCACGGAGACATTGTGGATGCACAACCCGCACGCGCACTCCACCGCAACGGGCGCGTCTTCTTCGTCTTTCGCCAGTTGCAACGGCCCGGGGCGCCGGCGGAGAGCATCCAGGGCTACCTGGAGGGCGCGGAAGCCCCATCCCAGGCCCATATGGCTATTAACAACGAGGGCGCCGTTCGCGTGGACAGCCCAAAATCCCGCTTCCTCTTCCCGGCCCTCGCCGTCGCGGTGGCAGGACTCTCTCTCCATCAGGACATTGATGCCGAGGGCATCCCCGATCAGGACCTCGCCGGCCGTGCTGAATCCGGAGCCGTCGGCCTGGGCCTCATCGGCACGGTGTTAGCCCAGACTTCGCGAACCGTAGCCTCCGGTATCGCCTTCACCGGAGCCGGCTTCAGCGTCTACACCACCTTCCTGGCGCGTGGAGAGGACGTTTTTCTCCCCGCAAACACTCCGGTCCGGATCAGTCTGAAATCCCGCTAACCGGCGCTGAAGATCCACCGCGGAACTCACCAGAGCCAGCCAACCCACCTGGAGGCTGGCTCATACCCTGCCCAAACCCGGCAGCGTGAGCAGCCGCCCTTCGCCCCCGGACGGCCCGCGACATCCGTTCAAACCCCGCCAGACACCACCCCAACCGCCACACCTCGCCCCTCCGCGCGCCCGGCTTCCAGTCCGGCCCGGAACCGCAAATGCCGGCGCCGCGTCACCTCCACCAGAGGCCGCCACACCCCATGCACCCAATGCTGTCCAATCAGGAAGCGCCACAGCCAGTTCGACCGCTTGTACAGATAGGACATCCCCAGGTACGGCCCCACCGCCCGCCAATCGGCCGGCCTCCGCCGCCAGATCGACGCATGCGAGAACAGCCGTTCGTACATCCACGCGTACCCCCGTTCCAGCTCCTCCGGAGTCATGTGCTTCGGCCGGAACACCGCATGCGCCGTGTCATAACGTGCCCAATCCCGGTGCAGCAGCCGCCCTTCCGCCTCCATCTGCCGGAACAGCGGAGTCGCCGGATACGGCGTCAGGATATGGAACGTCGAGCACTCCAGCCGGTTCTCCTCCACCCATTCCGCCGTCCGCGCAAACACATCCTTCCGGTCGTGATCGAACCCCAGCACAAACGACCCGTTCACCTGGATCCCGCAATCGTGCAGCATCCGCACCCGCCGCGCGTAGTCCTCCGCTTTCGGAGACTTCTTGCGGGCCTCCGCCAGATTCGCATCCGTCAACGACTCGAAGCCTACAAACACGCCTGTGCACCCCGCGAGCGCCATCTCCCGGATCAGGCCCAGGTCATCCGTCACATCGATCGACACCGCCGCGCTCCAGATCTTCTCCAACGGCCGCAACGCCTGGCACAATGCCCGCAAATAGGCCCGGTTTGAGCCCAGATTGTTATCGACGAACACTCCGTACGGCTGCCCGTCCGCCGCAAACTCCTCCGCAATTTGAGCCGGATCCCTCATCCGGTACGGCATCCGCAGCCCCTCCGTCGCCAGATAACAGAAGCCGCACCGGTTGTGGCACCCGCGTGTGGCAATCAAGCTGGTCGTCGTGAGAAAACTCCGCCTCGGCAAAATCGACCGCCGCGGCGCCGGATCTTCCCGGTAGTCGCTCTCATACGTGGCCAAATACTGTGACCGCAAGTTCCCGGCCTCCACATCGGCCAGAATCCGCGGCCACAGCCGCACGCCGTCCCCCAGCGCCAACGCATCCGCAAACGGAGCGCACTCCTCCGGGCACGACAGCACATGCAGCCCGCCCAGAATCACTTTGCAGCCGCGCTGCCGGTACCACCGCGCCAAAGCAAACGCCCGCTCCGCGAAAGTCAGGTGGACGGTAATCCCCACCACTTCCGGCAGCGGTTCGAACGGTGGCCGTCCGTCCAGCAGATTCTCATCCCAATACTCCACCCGCCAATGCGCCGGAGTGGTCGCCGCAAAGCTGGTCAAAGCCAGCGAAGGCGTGAGCACATGCTTCCCAAAGCTGGCGTGCGGGTCCTTCGAGTAGAACGGATTGATCAACAGCGCATACCGCGGCCGCACCGGCCCAGCCGGCAGCTCCGGATCCAGGAAAGGTGCTCGAGACATCGCCAACGGCATCCATCGTCGTCGCGGAGCCCGCATCCAGGGCTGATCGATAGCAATCATAGAAAGTACTTTATAATGCAAAGTATATTATGTCAAGAGAATATGAACCGTACGACGTGCCCTGCCCTGCCATCATCCCGGCGTGCTCGGTTGGCTCGGTTGTATGAGGGAAGCGGATCCAAATGCCGGCGGAATGGACAGGGTCGGTTCCTTTGGCTGCGCTGCTCGCTACCGCCGCCCCAGCCAGTTATCCAGGACCTGACTCCAAAACAGGCCACGACGAAGGCCCGGACCGCGCTGGAGTGGGGTCATGTCCCGATAGCCCGTCGTCGTCCGCAAACTCAATGGCACGGCGCCGGGTGACGTCCCACACGGCTATGTCTTCGCCGGCGCGGAGTCGATCGCTCTTCGAAGGAACTCCTCGAATCGCCGCGCGCCAAACAGAACGTTCGGGACAAAGAGCCAAAGCCACCCGATCGGAACAATGAACAGCAAGATCAGGCTGTGCTTCATCGGCTGCCAGGCAGTCACACCCATCCACGCCATCATCAGCGTTATGGCGATTGCCACGTGAGCCACGCTGAGTCTGTAGCGGACTTCGTGGGTTGACTCGTCCACGATGACTTCGCCCCGCTCAAACGGAACGAGCATGTGCCAAGGCAGCACGCGATAGAACCCGCCACTGAACCCTACAATGCCAGGACCTGCTCTCACCGAACATGCGCCGGCTGCGCGAAGACACTCGGTGAGGTGAGCCGCCAGCATTGCTGGATCGACACCATCATCGAAATCCAGCGTCCCCGTGTAAGCAAGAAAGCGCATTCGACGTAACGGCAAATCAGGAAGATCCGGGATTCACTATCAAACTTCAGAGCGCATTGTTCCATCCAATGCTGGAAGAGTGTCTGTGCCTCGAAGTTCACTGCTTCTTCGGCGGAGGCGCCGGAACATACGACGACTCCTTAGGTTGCTCATTCGCAAATTGGTCGTCGTCCTTCAGCTCCTTCTTCAGCCGGTACAGCTCCTTCTTCAACCGCGCCACCAGCTTCTGCGCCTTCGGCTCGTCATAGATGTTGTGCATCTCCGCCGGGTCCGCCGCCAGGTCGTAGCACTCCCACTGATCCTTCTTCCAGTAGTAGATCAGCTTGTGCCTGTCCGTCCGGACTCCATAATGGGCGCGCGTGTTGTGATCCCCTGGATCGTGGTAATACCGGTAGTACATCGAGTGGCGCCAGTTCCGCGGAGTCTTCCCCTTCCAAACCGGCAGGAAGCTGCGGCCCTGCATGTCGCTGGGCGTGGACTGGCCGGCGAGATCCAGGAACGTCGGCGCAAAGTCGCAATTGATCCCAATCGCCTCTGAGGTGCTGCCGGGCCGGATGCCGGCCGGCCACCGCACCAGGAACGGCATCCGCAGCGACTCCTCGTACATAAACCGCTTATCGAAAAGACCGTGCTCGCCCAGGAAGAAGCCCTGGTCGCTCGTGTAGATCACCACCGTGTTCTCCGCGATCCCGTTAGCGTCCAGGGAATCCAGCAGCCGGCCCATGTTGTCGTCCACGCTCTGCACACAGGCCAGGTAATCCTGCATGTAGCGCTGGTACTTCCAATCTTCCAGTTCCCGGCCGGCGAGAGTCTTCTTCACGCCGTCCACTTCAATCTCGACTTCATTCGGCTTCGCCATCAGCCACTGGCGCAGGTCGCCGCCGGAAAGCCCGGCCGGCGGTTTGATCTTCAGGTCGTAGCGTGTCAGGTCCCGGAACACCGACTGCTGCTGTTCCCGCAACGCATCGGTCCGCCCGGCGTAGTCGTCGCGCAGAGTGGCGGGTTGCGGGATGCGGAGGTTCTCGAACATCTTCCGGTGCTTCTCATCCGGCGTCCACTCACGATGCGGAGCCTTGTGGTGGCACATCAGGAAGAAAGGCTTGTCTTTGGGCCGGTTCTTCACGACATCCATCGTGATGTCGGTGATGATATCCGTGGCATAGCCCTTGTATACAGCGGACCCGTCTTTGTCGTACAAGGTCGGGTTGTTGTACACGCCCTGTCCGGGTAGGATATTCCAATAATCGAAGCCCGTGGGGTCGCTGCCCAGGTGCCACTTGCCCACCATGGCCGTGTAGTAGCCGGCCTGCTGCAGCAGCTTGGCGACGGTGGGTTGTGCGCCGTCGAACCGGTTGAACACCGGCACTCCGTTCAAATGGCTGTATTTCCCCGTGAGAATCGTAGCTCGGCTCGGCGTGCAGATGGAGTTCGTGGCAAACACCCGATCCATGCGCATGCCTTCCTTGGCCAGCCTGTCGAAGTTCGGAGTCTGGTTCACCTTGCTGCCATAGCAACTGATCGCCTGCGAAGCATGGTCGTCCGTCATCACGAAGAGTATGTTCGGCCGCGAGGTCGCGGCGGATCCACCGCGTGCGACATTGGCGAAAGGACGGCCGGCAAGCAACGGCAAGGTAAGCATGCTACGACGGGAAATACTGGGCATCGTGCTTCTCAGCATACTATTCCGGACAGCGCGTGGAATCTCGCTCGCTTGTGCGCGGCCGGTGTGCGGAGCCCCTTCGACGGACTCGCGATGGGCTGCCGCTGTGCCCCCGCACGAATCGACCTGCCAACGCCGGCAGCCTGGAAATGCACAGAACGGACAGTTTGTCCCGATCTGGCTAGACTGATGGCCCCTGAGCGCGGCTCAGCCTAGATGGACTCCGCTGTGTCGGACGGTAGCACTTGCCCCTCGGTCGTCAGGTTTGTCGGGTTGGGACGCACGTCAGGTCTCAACCGCGGGCCGTGTCTGCCCAGTTTTGGATGATTCGTACTCAATCCCCACAGGGAGATTCACGCCACACCACGGGCAGAATCCAATCACGATCCCAGTTTGACTTTCCCTATCCGTGATGATCGAGTATAGCCCCAAGTGACGTTCCAGGCACCGTTCAGGAACCTCGCCCGAATAATACGCGACATGAAAGCAAGGCTGGGAGCGATACTCGATCCATTGCCGGACATCGAGAAACTGATAGAGGCTTGTGACGCAACCATCGCAGGAGACAAGATGGTCAGTATAAGTCGAGTGGTGGGAGATTTCGTCCCAGGCCCCACGGACTATCACGCTTTGCCAGTGCGTCTTGTCGACTGAGCCGAACTCCTCGCTCATCGCGTCTTCGAATTCTCTACAAGTCATGAGCCTCTGCTTCGGCAGTTGTTGACCGCATGGAACTGGCGCAGCCAAACGACGTGTGCCCGTCTCATGCTAGCATCCGCGTAAAGGCTTGCCCTTCCCCTGTCGAGCTGAGGTATTTCCCATCCAAATCCTGGAACTTCCCCCCTCCCCCAACGTACCTACATACACACCACCCCAGAACCAACCATGACCCTGAAAACGATCCTCACAAGACCCACCCGAGCCATGGCCCTCGTCGTTCTCCCCCTGGCCGCCTTCGCCCAGACCCTCCCAGCCCCCGCCTCCATCGACTCGGAAGTCCGCAAACTCATGGAGAAGACCCACGCCCGCGGCCTCGCCCTCTCCGTCATCGATCACGGCAAGGTCACCTACACCCAGGCCTACGGCATCCGCAACGCCAAGGGCGACCCGCTCACGTCCGACACCGTCATGTACGGCGCCTCCCTCACCAAAACCGTCTTCGCCTATACCGTCATGCAACTCGTCGACCAGGGCAGGCTCAAGCTCGATACCCCCATCAAGAACTACCTCGATAAGCCTCTTCCCGCGTACGGCCCGGACCCCGTCTTCCCCGACAAATACGGCCCCTACAAGGACCTCGCCTCCGACCCCCGCTGGGAGAAGATCACCGCCCGCATGGCTCTCACCCACTCCATCGGCTTCAGCAATTTCTTCTTCCTGGAACCCGACCAGAAGCTGCGTATCCATTTCGAGCCCGGCACCCGCTACAGCTACTCCGGGGAGGGCCTCATCCTCCTCCAGTCCGTCATCGAACGCGGCAGCAAAGCCAAGGGGCTCGGGCTCGATGTCGGCGACCTCACCCAAGCCAACTTCGACCGGCTCGGCATGACCCGCACCAGCCTCGTCTGGCGCGACTCCTTCGCCGCCAACCTCGCCGACGGCTGGAACGACCAGGGCAAGCCCGAGGAACACGACCAGCGCAGCAAGGTGCGCGCCGCCGGCTCCATGGACACCACCATCTCGGATCTGTCGAAATTCGTCGCCGCCCTCGTTCGCGGAGAAGGCCTCAGCGCCACCGCCCGAGCCGAAATCACGAAGCGCCAGCTCCACATCACGACGGCCCACCAGTTCCCCGCGTCCCAACCCGACCTGCCGGCCGCCAAACAACGCAAGGATCTCTACGCCGGCTTGGGCGTGGTCGTTTTCGACGGCCCCCAGGGCCACGGCTTCTTCAAAGGCGGCCACAACGACTCGACCGCCAACACCATGGTCTGCCTCGAGTCCAGCCAACGCTGTGTCCTCATCCTCTCCAATGACGTTCGCGCCGAAGCAGGCTTCGCCGACCTGGTCCGCTTCCTCCTGGGCAAAACCGGAGTCCCCTTCGACTGGGAGTACGGCGACTCCGCCGGCAAATCCTAACCCCGCCAGCGCGTCCGCTGCGCTGCTCTTCAACCCGCCGCCGCAAGCCGGTAGCACAGCTCCCACGAACGCCCCATGGAGTCCACCAAAACTCCAACCCCAACCCCGCGCCCATCCCCCCGTGGAGCATGCCTCCTCTCGTGGGTCAGGCCTCCTCCCGTGGAGCATGTCTCCTCTCGCGGGTCATGCCTCCTCCCGTGGAGCCTGCCTCCTCCCGTGGGGCCTGCTTCCTCGTGGAGTATGCCTCCTTACGTGGGGCATGCCACCAGGCTTGCGGGCCGGCAATCGTGCCGGCCATCTTCACCCAAACCACTGCCCCCCGCACCCCCGCCGATGCCGAACCTCAACGTCAACCCCAACGTCGCATGCCTCCTCCCGTGGGGCATGCTTTTTTCGTGGAGTAGGTGTCCTCCCGTAGGGGCATTCCTCCTTACGTGGGGCATGCCACCAGGCTTGCGGGCCGGCAGTCGTGCCGGCCATCTTCACCCAAACCACGGCTCGCCGCACCCCGCACCGACGCCGAATCACAACGCCAACCCCAACGTCGCATGCATTCTTTCGTGGGGTATGCCTCCAGGCTTGCGGGCCGGCAATCGTGCCGGCCTTCTTCCCCCAAACCACTGCCCCCCGCACCCCCACCGCAGCCGAATCTCAACGTCAACCCCAACGTCGCATGCATTCTTTCGTGGGGTATGCCTCCAGGCTTGCGGGCCGGCATTCGTGCCGGCCTTCTTCCCCCCAAAAAAACCATTCACCCCCGCCCCCCCGCCCCCGCCAGCCCCCGGACCACCTCCAGATGCGGTCCCAGCAACTCCGCCCACCCAATCTGCCCATACCGCAGCCGCACCGTCCCATCCGCCAAGACCACCCGTAGCTCGGTCACCCCCAGGTTCGCGAAGAACGTCCGCAGCCAGGGCACCAGATGATTGTTCGAAGCATCAGCCGACCCCGGACCATACGGCCGCCCCGCCGCCACGATCACCGTCAAGCGCAGGGCCCCCAGCGTCCCCCGCGGCCCCTCCGGCGTCACCACAATCGTCTCCCCGAACCGCACAATCTGATCCACCCACAGCTTGAAGCTCGAACTCGGACCCCAGTTGTGCATCGGCAGCCCAATCACACACTCATCCGCCGCCATCAGCTCCTGCGTCAACTCCGTCGATAACGCGAGAGCCTTCTCCTGCTCCGCGCTCCGCGACTCCTTCGCCGTCAGATTCGCCACTATCCATACCGCGTCGATCACCGGAATCGGCTGCGCTGTCAGGTCCCGCGAAACCACCGTCCCGCCAGGGTGCGCACTCCGCCACCGTTCCACGAACTCGCGCGTCAACGCCCGCGAAACGGACCCTTCGCCCATTGGGCTCGAGTCGATATGCAGCAACATCGGCTTTACGTTTTCCATGCCGTCAGAATATTCAACCATTTGGTTGATTGTCAACCCTTCGGTTGAATGATTACAATCGAAGCGTTGCAGGAAACACCATGACCCGCACCGCCCAGCAGGAAGAGAGCCTGGACCTCATCTTCGGCGCCGTAGCCGACGCCACCCGCCGCTCCATGCTCCACCGCCTGCGCGAGGGAGCCCTCACCATCTCCGAACTGGCCCAACCCTACGACATGAGCCTGAACGCCGTCTCCAAACACGTGAAGACGCTGGAACGCGCCGGCCTCATCCGCCGCAGCATTCAAGGCCGCGAACACTCCTGCCGCCTGGAAACAGCCCGCTTCGACGAAGCGCTGACCTGGATGAGTTACTACTCCGAGTTCTGGAGCACCCGCCTCGACGCCCTCGAATCGCATCTCATCGACAAGCGCAAGCGAGGCCCTCGATGACCACTCAAACCGTCACCATCCGCCGCACCTTGCAGGCCTCCTGCGAAGAGGTCTTTGACGCCTGGCTCGACGCCGAAGGCATGCCGCGCTGGATGTGCCCCGGCCCGGTCACGGCCAGCGAAGTCGACCTCGATCCCCGCGTCGGCGGCCGCTTCCAGATCGTCATGCTCGCGCCGCACGAGCGCTTCGTGAACACCGGAGAATTCCTGGTGCTCGACCGGCCTACCCGGCTCCAGTTCACCTGGATCTCCTCCCGTTGGAACCATCAGGAGACGTTGGTCACCATAGAGCTCCGCCCGCGGGACGGCCACTGCGAACTGCTCCTGACGCACGAGCGCTTCCCCGAGGCCCACTCGTCCACACAACTCACCGCCGGCTGGACCCTCATCCTCGAGAAGCTCCAGCTCCACCTCGAATCCGGTCCGCGCCTCCAGCCGTAGCCGGCCGCGAGCGCTGAGTGGAGCCCGGCACCCGCTATCGCAGGAACTCCACCATCCGCCGGTTGACCAGGTCCGCCTGCACCACATGCAGATCGTGGCCCGCCCCCGGCACCACCTCCGGCGTCACCATGGGCGCCACCCTCCGCATCCGCCGCACCGCCTTCTCCGCCGGATAGATGGTCTCGTGCTCGCCCACCAGAAACAGCGTCGGCACGCGCAATCCAGCCCACTCCGCATCCTTCACGACGGGAGGAATCGGCGTCTTCCGCGGCTGCAGCTTCCTCATGTTGATAAACAACTCCACCATCGTCTCCTCCAGCCATTCCGGATCGCTGCGAGCCGCGTCCGCAAACATCCAGTTCGCCAGCTTGGGCAGGTACCGGTCGGCGGAAATCACCACCAGCACCATCCGCAACGCAAACTGGAGAGTCAGCCGGTAGACGGACGCCGCGGGCGCCAGCAGCACGGCCTTCTTCACGCGCTCCGGGTGCCGTAACGAGTACTGCGCCGTCAGTGCGCCGCCATACGACATCCCTGCCAGGCGGAGCCCGTCGCCCAGCGCCAGGGCCGTAAACAGCTCATCCAGCCATTTCATCTGATCATTCAGGTTCTGAAACGGTTGCCGGCAGGTGCTGCGGCCGATCTCGCCCAACTGGTCAACCGCATACGTGCGGAACTCACACGAAAGGGCCTCGATATTCTGGGCCCACATCAGCGAAGTCGCTCCGGCGCCAGGCAGCAGGACCAGCGGAGGCGCATCGGCCGGACCGCTGATCCGGACAAACGTCGAGCCCTGTGTCGTCGGCGCCATCCTGGTCTCGGAATCGAGTGGCCACTGTTTCGCGGCGAGGGCATCGTAGTGAGCCAGATACTCCTCTTTCATCGCCGCGGATCGGTACGGATAGTAGTCAGGGACGCTCATCGGATCACGCCCGGATCACGGAGCCGCGGCGCACCCGCGCCACCCGTCCCGGAAAAACCCGCCGCCGGCTCTGGCAGACGCCTCGCGTCAAACCCGTCCCCACTCACAAAGAGCAAACACCCCATCCCCTCACCGGCGCGCCCGGCCGGGATCAGGCGAAACAGCCGCACACCGGCTCTCTACATAGTCAGCCGATTAGACACGCCAAAGCCCTCAAGGTTCCGCAACATGCCCGACGAGGAAGCTGCCCGAACTGACCCACCCTCGTTCCCAGAAGGACATCGCCCCCTAAAAGCGGCGGGCACAAACCACTTCAGATCCTGCTCGTTGTGGGGCGGCATTTATGCTGCGCGGGGCTTCAGCCCCGCCCGCATATCCGGGCCGACCTGGGACGCAGCCCAGGAACCCGCCGTTTCCGGCCATGGCGATCCTCCCGGTCACGCCCGAACGAAATAAATCGGATGCGTCCTTTCAATCACTTACCGCCATCTCCTTCGAAACCGCTTCGACCCCCATGCCATACTCTCCCCGAACGCGGAGCGCATAGCCCCGCGGAGGCGCCAGTTGGCCGCAGCCATCGGGTTCCTCACGGATCATTGAAAACCTCACCGCCCATCCCGAAGGACGTACACCCGGAGTCCCGCCCTGGGCCTCCGGGCGCCGGCCAGACCGCCCGCTCCTCGTCCGGCCCCGAACTCGCATGCCACCCCGGTGTCTCAGTTTCCCGCGTCTTTGAGTGAACAAACCCACTCGAGGCCGCCGCCACACTCAATCTCAACGGCGACCTCAAACCTCAAATCCGCTCGCCCCGAGCGAACAAACCCAATGCCCCGCCCGGCCGCCCGTGCCGGCCCAAACGCCCATCTCTGATATTTGAGGGAACAAACCCATTGCCAACGCTGCTCAGACCAACCGGAAGCAGCACCCTACGCTCAAGGACAACCGTGTCCCCCAGCCCCAGAACCGGCAAAAGACGCCGAAGGGAGCAGACAATCCACTCGCCCCGAGGGAACAGACCCACCGCCCCGGCCCGCCGCTCCAAGCCGGCCCAACCGTCGATGCTTCAGCTTTGAGGGAACAAACCCATCCCGGCTCCCGCCCCGCTCACCCAGTCCCCAACACTTCGTTCCTCAGAACTTTGGCCGAGCAAACCCACTTCCAAGGCCGTCCGGCCCCAGCGCCAGGAAAAGCCGCCCCAAGGGAGCTGCCAATCCACTCGCACTGAGCGAACAAACCCATTGCCCAGCCCGGCCACCTCAACCCGCCCCCAAACCGCCAATTCTCCGGATTTGAGGGATCAAACCCACTCTCAGGCCGCACTCGCCGGCACATACGAGCACCGCGGATCCGACTCCAGGTAATCCCCCGTCAAAGCAAACGCCCGGCTCCTCGACCCGCCGCACAGATTCCGGTACTCGCACCCGCCGCACTTGCCCACCAGCGCATCCGAGTTCCGCAGCACCCGGAACAATCCCGAGTCGCAATAAGCCTGCTGCAGCGGGGTCCGCCGCACATTCCCCGCCGACACTTCCAGGAAACCCGAAGGGAAGATCTCACCTGTATGGGAGATAAACAGGAACCCCTTCCCGTCATTGATCCCGGCCTGCCGCTGAATAATGCCCGCCGGAGCCCCCGCCATCCGAGGACCCGCTCCGCCCCCTTGCGCCTTCCGCCTCTGCGCCACATACCGCCGGTAGTGCTGCGCCTCCGTCGTCTTGATGTCGAACGAAGCCGTCAGCGACGTCTGGTACAGGTACTCAAACACCTGCTCATACTCTTCCGCCGTCAAATCGTCCGCCAGCGAAGCCCGCCCCGTCACCACCAGGAAGAACACACTCCACAACCGCGCCTTCTCTTCGCCCACCACCTGCGCAATCCGGTCCAGCGACCCCATATTGTGCCGTGTCACCGTCGTGTTGATCTGCGTCTCCAGCCCGATCCGCGCCGCATGACGCAGCGCCGCCATCGTCCGGTCGTAGGACCCGGCCACCTGCCGGAAACTGTCGTGCGCCGCCGCATCCGCCCCGTCCAGGCTCACCGCCATCCGCGATACGCCGCAATCTTGGATCCGCGACACCGCGTCTTCCGTCAGCAGCGGAGTCGCGCTCGGCGTCACCGTCGTCCGCAGCCCCAGGGCCACGCTCTCCCGCAGCAACTCAAACAGGTCCGGCCGCTTCAGCGGATCCCCGCCCGTGAACACCAGCAGCGGATCGCCAAAATCCTTGATCTGCCGCAGCGTCGCGCGCGCCTCTTCTAGGGACAGTTCGCCCGGATCGCGGTCCGGCCGCGCCGAAGCCCGGCAGTGCTTGCAGGCCAGGTCGCAGGCCTGGGTCACTTCCCAAATCACGAGAAAAGGAGCTTGTGAAAAGTCGCGCATAAGGTTGTCCGCCAACAACCTCAATTTATCTGGACTTTTTTGTTCTGTCGGTGACGAAAGTCACGGTCCCCCAGCCGTTTCAGCCGCATGCTGGAAACGTGATCAGCGGAAACTCACTTCGAAAGGCAGCCGCGGGTAGACATCCATCGATGTGCCCGGATGCCTCCTCGAAGCCCTCCGCCACCAGAACAGGACGGCGGACCCCCTGGTCCGCGCGGGGTCCCCTGACCCCGCCCACGTCGAATCTGGCACCCGTCTCAGTACTCGGTATCCGCCTCGGCCTGCAAGGCCGCCCGGTCCGCAATCTCGATCTGCCTCTTCACAATGCGGACAATCCCCTCGGCCTGAAATCGGGCCAGGTTCCGCGAAACCACTTCGCGCACAGTGCCCAGCCGCAGGGCCAGCTCTTCGTGCGTCAGCGGAATCTGGACGCTCCCATCGGACTCCCGTTCCGCCTGCAGCAGCGCCTGAGCCAGTCTCTGCCGCACGCTCCCGAACGTCACGGCCTCAATCACGCCCACAAGCCCGCGCAACCGCCGGCCCACCAGCGCCAGAACCTTGATCGGCACCTCCGGATGCTGCCGGCAGAACCGCCGGAAGTCCTCCTTTCTCACCAGGAAGATCACGCAATCCTTCAGCGCCGTCACCGTAGCCGGATAGTCGCCGTTGTCGAACAGCGGCACCTCCGCCACGCTCGACGGAGCCGACTCCACCCCCAACATAATCTCCCGGCCCGAAGGGCTGGTCTTCAGGATCTTCACGCTGCCCGACCCGATCACATGCAGCCCCTCGCAGGGCGTGCCTTCGAAAAACAGGGTCTCCCCGGCCGCGTACGTCTTTTCCACAGCGAGCGCCGCAATCTGCTGCCGCTCCTCGGGCGTCAGCGTCGTGAACAACGACGTCTTGTCGAATGTCTCCCGCCGCAGGGGAGATAGCGGAGATTCAGATGGCTTTTGCAATCGGGTTTCAATGTATCGCATGTGGAGCATGCCACTCAACGTGCCCAACCGGCGCCATCCAGCGAGCCAGGCCCCGCTTCCGCATCGACCCGCTCCTCTGCACGGAGTGCGTCCTCTTCGCCGGCGAACCCCTTTGCGTAACCGCATGTCCCGTCCGCGCCATCGTCGAGCTGATCCCGGCCCCTACCACCATTCTCAACAGCACTATAAACGGAGTCACAAAATGAGTGAAAAATACATATTTGTCAACGACTTGAAGGACCATTCGCCGCTGCCCGAGAACGGCATCCTCAGCCGTACCCTGCAGAACGACACCCGAACCAAGGTGATCCAGTTCACCTTTGCCCCGGGCCAGGAACTCTCGGCCCATACGGCCCCCATGCCGGCCACAATTTACATCGTCAGCGGCGAAGCCACCCTCCGCCTGGGAGAGGACACCATGGAGGCCGCCGAAGGCGCTTTCGCCTACATGACCCCGCTCCTCGAGCACGGCATCCAGGCCAAATCCGAGGTCGTCATGCTCCTGACCATGATCAAGAACCCGCCCGCCGACCCCAAACCCTAAACCACCCCGAGAACGTCCGCCCAAACCGTCAGTTCGCCGCAGCGCACGCTCCCGCCAACCGACAGGAGGGCGGACGCCCTCGTCCGCAGTCGGCACCCTTGCCGGCCCTCTTCTCCTCCACCACAACATCGAATGGTCTGCAGCCACCGCCCACCCGGACAGGAGGGCGGACGCCCTCGTCCGCAGCCGACCCCCTGGTCGGCCCTCTTCTCCTCCCCCACAACATCGAATCGTTTGCAGCCACCGCCAACCCCGACAGGAGGGCGGACGCTCTCGTCCGCAGCCGACCCCCTGGTCGGCCCTCTTCTCATCCACCGCAACATCGAATCGTTTGCAGCCACTCCCAACCCCGACAGGAGGGCGGACGCCCTCGTCCGCAGCCGACCCCCTGGTCGGCCCTCTTCTCCTCCCCCACAACATCGAATCGTTTGCAGCCACCGTCAACCCCGACAGGAGGGCGGACGCCCTCGTCCGCAGACGACCCCCCGGTCGTCCCACTTCTCCCCCCGTACACCCCAAAGATTCCCGCCCATCCCGCCGATACAACGCTCATGACCTCCGCCTCGGTGAACTACTACGACCTGCTTCAGATCCACCCTAAGGCCGAGCCCGAGACCATCCAGCGCGTCTACAAGATCTTCGCCGCCCGCTACCACCCCGACAACCGCGAAACCGGCGACGCCGAACGCTTCCGCCTCTACCGCGAAGCCTACGAGGTCCTCAGCGACCCCGCTGCCCGCGAACAGTACGACCTGAAACTGGAACTCACCCAGCCCGACGCCCTCCCCGTCTTCCAGTCCAAGGAGTTCACCGACGGCATCGACGCGGAAGCCAAAATCCGCATCGGCATCCTCTGCCTGCTCTACGCCAAACGTCGCGCCAACCCGGACTACTCCGCCCTCTCGATGCTCGACCTGGAGCACCTCATGGCCTTCCCGCGCGAGCACCTCCAGTTCGCCATGTGGTACCTGAAAGCGAAGAAGTTCGTCACCCAGGACGACCGCAGCAGCTTCATCGTCACGGCCGAAGGCGTCGACTACCTGGAAACCCAACTCCCCGGCAACGATCTCCTCTACAGGATCTTCCGCGCCTCCGAGTCGGGCGTCATGATCTATCCCAAGGCGCTGCTCAACAGCAAGAACCGCTAACCCAGCCTGTCTGCCTTGGCCGTCTCCACGACGTCGGCTTGGCGGCCTCGCCGCCGCCTCCACGCCGCCAGCCGCCGCAGCGACAATGCCACGCCCGTATAGACCAGGAACACCCCGCCCAGCGACACCAACCCCGCCACGGTCTGCCCCGTCACGCCGCCGGCCTCGCCCGTATGCACCCACCGCACCCAGGTCCGCAGCCGCCGGCCCGCACTCTGGTCGGAGAACCGCTCCAGCTTGACGGCCTCGCCGGACTCGCGGTCCAGCGTCACCGTGGTTCGCAGGTCCGGACGCCCGCGTTCCGCCCGGTCCAGGGTGAAGGCCAGCGGAGCCCGTCGCGGCCCGGCCGGCCGGAAGCTCAGCACCCGCCACTCCGGGTCCTGCCGCTTGGCGTTCTCCACCAGCAGATCGAGCCCCTCATAGGAGGGGGCGGCCGGCCGGCGTTCTTCGCCGCGCGGCCCGCGCCCCTCCCCACGCGGTGGGCCTCCTCCTGACCCACCACCTGCGCCCTGCACCGGCAGTTCGCTGCCGGTCATCCGGTACAGCAGGGCATTGGCCCATGGATACGACATCACCACTCCGCTGGCCACCACCAGCAACAGCGGCGCCAGCGACCAGAACCCGATCACGTTGTGCCAGTTGAAATCGCGCGCCTTGCCCGTCGCCTGGCCGTTGAACCACGTGACGGCCCGCAACGACGCTGCGGTCCAGCGCCTCGGCCACCACAGCACCAGCCCGCTCATCAACAGGAACAGAAACGCCAGATTGCACGCACCCGTAATCGCCCGCGCCGTCTGCCGCCCCGGTCCTTCCTGCCCCAGCCAGCGATGCCACGACGTCATCGACTGGAAGAACTTCCGGACCCCCGTATGCCCCTTGCCCAGCGTCGCGCCCGTGTACGCATCGACGTACACTGTGCCTTCCCGTCCGTACGTCAGCATCACCGGCTCACCCGGTTCAGCCCGCAGCGTCACCGTCGTGGGGGCCGCGGGCTGCGCCGCCAATAACGCTTCCAGCGGCATCCTCGGCCGGCCCGGCTGTTGAGGCGCCCGCAATCCACGGTCGAACCAGTCGATCGTCTGCCGCTCGTAAGTCAGCAGCACACCCGTCACCGACATGATCAGGACAATCACCCCGGCCACGCAGCCGGAGATCAGGTGGAGCCAGAAAATGGTCTTGCGGAAGGTCATCGCGGCTACCTCTACACGTCAGCCCAGCGGCGCAGCAGATTGTGATACACAGCGGTCAAGCCCACCACGGAAGGATGCTGCGGAGCCTCCTCCGACAGCCGCTGGATCGCCATGTCCAGGTCGAACATCAGCGTCCGCTCGCCGTCGTCCCGCACCATGCTCTGCAGCCAGAAGAACGAGCAGATGCGCGCCCCCTGCGTCACCGGCCTGACATGGTGCAGGCTGGTCGAGGGGTATAGGATCAGATGGCCCGGAGGCAGCTTCACGCTGTGCGCGCCGTACGTATCCTCCACCACCAGTTCGCCCCCTTCATACTCCTCCGGTCCAGCGAAAAACAGCGTCGCCGACAGGTCCGTCCGGATCCGATGCGGAGTCCCGCTCACCTGCCGGATCGCGTTATCCACGTGGTTGCCGAACGACTGCCCGCCCGCATAGCGGTTGAACAGTGGTGGAAACACCTTGGCCGGCAGCGCCGCCGCCATGAACAGCGGATTCCTCTCCAGCGCCGCCAGGATCAGGTCGCCCATCGCCCGCGCCGCCGGAAGATCCTCCGGCAGTTGCTGGTTGTTCTTTACCAGGCCGGACTGCGGCCCGGCCGTCACCCGCCCGTCAATCCAGTTCGCTTCATCCAGCAGGCGGCGGCAGTACGCCACCTGCTCCAAAGTCAGTACATCCGGGATCTGCAGCAGCATCGTTGTGTCCCGTGACTAGAACCGGATCCCAAAGCTGACCAGCGCCGATCGCGCCGCGCCCGGCACCACATGGCCGCCGCCCAAACGGTCGTAGTAATAGGCATTATTCAGGTTGTTGAGGTTCAGCCGCAGGTCCAGATGCCGGTTCACCGCATACGACGCATAGGCGTCCATCGTCCAGTACTTGTCCACCCAGCGCGTGTTCGTGTTGTTCCCATACCGCTTGCCCACCACGCGCGGCCCGCCGCCGAACATCAGCCGCTTGTACCGGTAGCTCGCCCACAGATTGAACGAATTCTGCGGAGCGTTCTGAATGGCCCGGCCCACTTCCGCCGGCGTGTTCGACTTCACGATCTCAGCGTCCATGAACGTATAGGCGCCGAACAGGCTCAGGTTGCGCGTCAGCTTGCCCGAAACACCGCTTTCAAGGCCCGATACCCGCTGCGTGCCCTGCAGCACCTGCGGCGGATCGTCCGGATTCAGCCCCGGTGTCCTCGCGTTGGTCTTGTCCACCCGGAACACCGCGCCCGTCAGCGACAGCCGCTCGCCGAACAGGTCCCACTTCGAGCCGCCCTCCACCGTATAGGTCTTCTCCGGCTGGATCGCCGTATTCGCCACACCGTAGGTCAGGCCCTCCAGCGAAGGGTTCATCGACGTTCCGTACGATGCGTAGAGGCTGCCATGCTCGCCCGGCTTGAATACCAGGCCCGTGCGGCCCGAGAGCATCTTGTCGACGCGCGTCACCGCCGCCGGCGTGGTGTTCACGCCATCGACGTCGAACCTCTCCCAGCGCAGGCCGCCGCTCGCCTCCCATTTGCGTCCGAACTTCAGCGTGTCGAAGGCATACACGGCCTGCGTGTTGCCCTTCACATCCCCAATGTACGGGCTGTTCGTATAGACGCCGGTGAAGGGATCCTCGGCATTCGGATTCAACAGCGTAGTAGTCGACGTGCCCGTCACCGTCCGCGCCGTCCGCAGGTTTGCCTCATGAGTCAGCACGAAGCCCGCGTTGTAGGCGTGACGGACCTTGCCGGTGGTCGCCGTCCCTCTCACATCCGCCTGGTTGTCGTAGATGTCGTCTTCCGTGTACCAGGCGCGCGCCTCGCGGTTGATCGTGGTTGATGTCGTGTTCAGGAACCGTGGCGGCGTCGCCAGCGAATCGCGCTTCGATTTGCCGTAGCGGAACTGATTCCGGAACGACAGGTTGTCGCTGAAGTCGTGTTCGAACCGCACCGTCGCCATGTCCGAGCTCAGCCGCTCGTAATCGCGGTTCGCCAGCCCATAGAACGTCTCGCGCGGCACCGGAGCCGGCTTGTCCAGATACCCCGTCAGCACCGTATTCGTGTTCGGTACCCACGGAATGCCGTAGTCGGGAATGTTGTCCTGCTTCAGCTTGTAGTAGCTCAGGGTGAGGCGCGTCGGCGAGCCCAGCCCGAAGGCCAGCGATGGCGCGAAGCCCCAGCGCTGGTTGTTGACAACATCACGGCCCGCCACGCCGCCGTCGTGCGACAGCAGGTTCAGCCGGAAGCCGGTGCGCTCCCCCAGGAACCGCACGGGCGTGTTCACATCGGCCGAGAACCGCTTCGTCCCGTCCGTGCCGAACATCACGCTGCCGCCATACACCGGCTTCAGCCCCGGAGCCTTGCTCACCATGTTGATGGAGCCGCCCGCCGACCCGCGGCCCGTGAACGCCGACTGCGGTCCCTTCACCACCTCCACCTGCTCCATGTTGAACGGATCGCGAGCCTGCGGACCCAGGTCTCTCGAGCCATCGACAAACAGGTCGTTGCGCGCGCTGAAGCCGCGCAGGTTCAGATTGTCCCCCGCCGGCGTACCGCCCTCTCCGGCCGTCATCGTCAATCCCGGCACATTGCGCAACACGTCGCGCAGCGTCGTGGCGCCCTGCTGCTCAATCAGCTCCTTCGGGATCACCGTGATCGTTTGCGGCGTGTTCCGCAATGGCTCCGTGTAGTGCGGCGAGGTCATCAGGACCCGCTCCTGCACCTCCAACGTGGAGTTGAGGCCCTCCAGGTCCAGCGCCACGACGCCCGTGCCGGCATTGGAATACACGACTCGCGTGCCCTTCAACGCCTGCTGCAACGCCTGCTGCAGCGTATACAGACCCGAGACGCCGGGCGATGCAAGGTCCCTGATTCCGGACTTGCGAATCTCAAATTGCAAACCACTTGCGGTCTCCAGCGCCGCCAGCGCCTCTCCCAGCGTGCCCGCCGGGATGTCATACCGCCTGACCTCCAGCGACAGCGCCTGCGCCGCCGGCCCCTGGGCGGAGGAGCCGGTCTGCGCGTTGGCCACGACAGTGCTGCCCACGGCTGTGTAAGCCACCAGCACACCGGTCGCCAGCCAGCGGTAGGCGATCGGCCATCTCTGGGCATAATCCCGCCGCGGCGCGGTGCGGCGCTTGATCCTGATACGCATGTGTCCCTCTCTGTGCGGCCATCCCAGGCCGCAATGCTTGGAAGTGAGGAACCGGCGCGCCTATAATCGGACGAGGTCGCCGGCCCTGACAGGTTGTCGATCTTCCGGGTCTGGACGCCGCTCGGCCAAGAGATGAACGTTTAGACCCGGACCTCTTCCGCGAACCTCCCCTGGGTCCGCCTCAGATATCCCTAAGTTGCAAGTGAATTGCAGATCTTTTAGTTAATATAGGGCAAGATCACGCGTTCTGCAACTGAGTTTCAATTGCGACGCGGAAAAAATGAGGGCGGGATCCTACATCCAGACCAGCGAGACCAACTGCACCTGGATGCCCGTCTTCTTCGGCTTCAAAGTGATGGAGCCGAACTCCTCGTTGCCGACTTCGGGAATGGCTGCAATCTCGTCCGCCAGTTGCTGATTCAGCTCCTGCAACCGGGCCTGCACGCTCTCCACCGTATCCGTAGCCAGCCCCACGTCGCCGCGCTCCTTGCCGATCTTCGTCGCCGCCCGCGCGGCCGTGCCGATGCGGTTGATGTTGGCGGCGCTGATCGTCTTGCGGCCCATGAACGCCCCCAGGATCGAGGTGCCGATGGACAGCACGGAGCTCAACGTCTGCGAGGTCGCCTGCGCCTTCTCCTGCTCCAGTTTCAACTGCGCCCGCTGCAATCGGTCATCCAGCGTCTGGAGCTTCGGCGCGTACTTCGCCCGCAGATCCTGGATCTGCCCATCCCGCGCCTCGCGAGCCGACTGCTGGATCCGCAGCCGGAAGTCCCGTTCCGCTTCGCCGATCCGCGAAAGCTCACCCGTCGACGGGCTCCGCAACAGTTCCAGCGACTGGTTCTGGAACAGCCAGGTCGCGAACGACTTCTGCCAGATGGCATAGTTCTTCCCGCGAGCCGCAATCGCCGGCAGTTCCGCAAAGGTCGCCCCATCCGTGGGCGTCTTCTCCAGATCGTTCAGGGGCACGTCCAGCGCCTCGGCCTGTGGCCAGTCCACCGGAATCGCCTCATCCGTGATGGGGCAGGCGTAGAGACAATCGCGCACCTCATCGACGCCCAGCTTGGCATCGGCAAACTGCACGCGGGCGACGCCGAGGATCCGCGGCTCATAGCTCAGCACGGAGCCCTTCAACGGCACGAACAACTGGCTCACATCCGGAGGCAGCACCGGCACCGTCGACGACTCGCCCGGCACCTCCGCCACCACGGCATCATCGACCACTGCCCGTGGCGCGGCCTGCATCAGCCGCTTGATCTCCGGCCGCGCCAGAGGACCCCGCAGGTAAGACAGCGTCCAACGCGTCTGGAACAGCACCGGGCCGTCCTCGTGCACGTTATTCAGCAGGAAGACGCGATTGCCCAGCCCGGCCAGGATCTGCTCCATCGCGCCGCGATCGAACTTCGCGCCGGTCGAAGCCGCTGCGCCTTCCAGCCCTTCCAGCACCCGCGCCTTGTCCCGTTCCGTCTGCAGCCGGCCAATGAACCACGTGCCGGTGTTGCCCAACCCCTTGTAGTCCAGGTCCACCGGATTCTGCGTCGCCAGCACCACGCCCAACCCGAACGCCCGCGCCTGCTTCAGCAGCGTCAGCAGCGGCTTCTTCGACGGCGGATTCGCAATCGGCGGGAAGTACCCGAAGATCTCGTCCATGTAGAGCAGAGCCCGCAGCGACGACGTGCCGCTCTGGCTGCGCACCCACGACAGGGTCTGGTTCAGTAGCAGGGAGACGAAGAACATGCGCTCCGTATCGCTGAGGTGCGCGATGGAGAAGATGCTGATGCGAGGCTTGCCCTTGGGCGTCCACAGCATCGCGTCGATGTCGAGCGGATCCCCGTTGAGCCACGCCTCGAAGCCCGGCGACGCCAGCAGATTGTTCAACGCCATCGCCAGTCCGAACCGCTCCTTCGCCGGGTAGAAGGAATCGAGATCCAGCACGCCCACGCGCTGGAACGGCGGCTTCTGGATCTGCCCGATGATGGACGCCAGGTCGAGGCTCGCGCCCGCCCGCCACGCCGTGTCCAGGATCGTCGACAGCAGGATGTGCTCGCGCGACTGCACCGGATCGGCATCGATCCCGGCCAGCGCCAGCAGCGACGTAGCCGTGGAGCTCACACGGTCCCTCAGCGCTTCACGGTCGTCCAGGATCGCCTGCGATGGCGCATCGAACGACTTGATGATGGAGACCGGGATGCCCGCATCGGAGCCCGGCGTATACACCGCGAACTCGCACGCATCGCGCAGCCGCTGGATCCGCGCGCCATCCTGCCCCCACTGCGCCAGGCCCTTCTTCCACTTCTCGGCTTCGGCGGCCGCAAACGCCGGCACTTCCAGCCCCTTGTTCCGCGCCTCGTCCGGGTTCACCCAGGGCTCGAAGTCGGCCGCCTCCAGGGCAGGGAACGTCAGCAGCAGGTTCGCCAGGTCGCCCTTGGGATCGATCACCAGCGCCGGAATCCCGTCGATCGCCGCCTCTTCCAGCAGGCCCAGGCACAGACCGGTCTTGCCGGAGCCCGTCATCCCCACGCACACGGCATGCGTCGTGAGGTCCTTGCTGTCGTACAACAGGGTCTGGTCTGTGTCCTTCAAACGGCCCAGGTAGAAGGCGCCGAGCTTCTCATAGTCAGGCAGCATACCTGCTCATTGTAGAAGGACTCGCTGCCCCGCGACCGGGCTATTTGGCCGCTTGCGGTTCGTCGAAAGTATCCCCTTCGCCGGGCGCCAGGAACAGGTTGGTTTCGATGCCGTGCTGCCGCGTATACAGATCGTAGTAGCGCCCGCGATTGGCGTACAGCTCGTGGTGCGCGCCCTTCTCCACCAGCAGGCCGTCTTCCATCACCAGGATCTGGTCTGCCCGCCGGATCGTCGAAAGGCGGTGCGCAATGACAAACGTGGTGCGGCCCTGCATCAGGTAGCCGAGCCCGTGCTGGATCAGCGCTTCCGTCTCGCTATCCAGGCTCGACGTCGCCTCGTCCAGGATCAGGATCCGCGGATCCGCCAGGATCGCGCGGGCGATCGAGACGCGCTGCTTCTGCCCGCCGCTCAGCTTGACGCCCCGCTCGCCGACCACGGTCTCGTACCCTTCCGGGAACCGTTCCGCAAATTCATCGACGCGCGCAATGCGGCAGGCTTCCATGATCTCGGCCTCGGTCGCATGCGGCCGCGCAAAGGCCACATTCTCGCGGATCGTCCCGTCGAACAGAAACGTCTCCTGCAGCACGACGCCCAACTGCGTGCGGTAGCTCGACAGCCGGACCTTCGAGAGATCCTGCCCGTCGACCAGCACCGTGCCGGTCGTCGGGGCGTGGAAGGCGGAGATCAGCCCGATGGTGGTGGACTTGCCGGATCCGGAGGACCCAACCAGTGCGGTCACCGTCCCGGGCGGCGCATGGAAGCTGACCCCGTGCAGGACTTCCTTGCCCTCCTCATAAGAGAAGTGGACGTCCTCGAACAGCACATCGCCGCGAATCGGACCCATCACCGCGGTCCGGTTCGGATCGGCGTCTTCCGCCTGCTCGTTGAGGATCTCGCGAGTCCGTTCCAATCCGGCCAGCGCCTCGGTCAACTGCGTCCCAATACCCACGATCTGGAAGACCGGGGCGACCAGGATGGCGAGGAAGGCGGTAAAGGTTACGAAGCCGCCCAGGGTCAAGGTGCCGTTCAGGATCTGCCGCCCGCCAACAAACATCACCAGCGCGCCCACCAGACCTAGAAGGACCGTGGCCGACAGGCTCATCAGGGAAACGCCCGTCAGTGACTGCAGCACGTTGTCCAGGATCCGCTGCGCGCCGGCCCGGAAGACGGTCTCTTCCCGCTCCTCGGCATGGTATCCCTTGATCACCCGGATGCCGCCCAGTGACTCCGTCAATCGCCCGGTGACCTCAGCCGTGATCTTGCCACGCTCCCGAAAGATAGGGCGAAGAGTCTTGAACGCCCGCTGTAAAACCAGCGAAAAGGTCAAAACGACGGCCAGTGCCAGCATGGTCAATAACGGGCTGATCCGCAGCAGCATGAAGAACGCCAGGAACGCCGTCAGCAGTCCGCCGACGAATTCCACCAGGCCGGTGCCCACCAGGTTGCGGACCCCTTCCACGTCGTTCATGATCCGCGAGACGAGCTGGCCGCTCTTGTTGGTATCGAAGTAAGTGACCGGCAACCGGCCGACGTGAGACTGCACTTTGCAGCGCAGTTCCGCGATCAGCTTCTGGGCCGACTTCGACAGTAACTGTGTGAGCCAAAAGGACGTTACGCCCTGGACCGTGGTCGCCGCCAGAACCGCCAGAATCAGCGGCGTCAGCAGTTCCGGCTTGTGCTTGCCGATGATGTCGTCGACCAGGTACTTGGTGGAACTGGGCAGCACCAATCCGGCGGAGCGGCTGATAAAGATGAGCCCGAGCCCCAGCAGCAGTTGATTCCGCCGCGGCTTCATCAGCTCCTTCACGTCCGGCCAGACAGCCTTCCAGCTTGTCGGTTTCTTCGGCCCGTCGCCTTTCAGGCGCGAGGGGGTTCTCTCAGCTTTAGCGGATGGGCGGGTTACCATGAGGAATATGCGAGTTCTCCTTATTGTGATGCTTGGCGGCGCCGTATGGGCGCAGGCACCTGCCGCCGCCCCCGCGAAGCAGGCGCCGACTCAGGCATCTCCGGCCAAGCCGGCGGCCGCAAAACCGGCTGCCACCCCGGCCGCGGCTCCCGCAAAGCCCGCCGCCGCTCCCGCCGCCGCTGCCAAGCCGGCCGGCGCCGACCCCATCGTCTTCTCCGCCGGTGCGAAGAAGATGACGAAAACGCAGTTCGACGACATGATGGCGAACCTCCCGGCCAACCTCAAGAACCAGTTGGGCGGCAACACCCCGGAAGCGCGCCGTAAGCTGGCAGAGCAGCTCAGCGAGATCTACACCTACGCCGCCGAGGCCCGCAAGCTCAAGATCGACGAGAACCCCTCAGTGAAGCTCCAGCTCCAACTGCAGGCCGAAAGCTTCCTCGCCTCCAACCTCTATCAGCGGCTCCTGGAACAGAACAAGCCGACCGAAGCCGCCGAGAAGGCCTGGTTCGAGGCCCATAAGGACGAGTTCGCCAGCGCCAAGGCCCGCCACATCCTCATCCGCTTCAAGGGGTCCCGCGTTCCCCTGAAGAAGGACCAGAAGGACCTGACGGAAGAAGAGGCGCTCGCCAAGACCAACGAGATCCGCGAGAAGATCGCCAAGGGCGAGGACTTCGCCACGCTCGCCAAGGCCGAGTCGGACGACACCGGCAGCGGCGCCATGGGCGGCGATCTGGGCGGCGCGTTCGGCAAAGGTAAGATGGTGCCCCAGTTCGACCAGGCCGTCTTCTCCCTCCCGATCGGCGAGCTCAGCCAGCCGGTGAAGACTCAGTTCGGCTACCACCTGATCCAGGTGCAGGAACGTGGCGCCAAGCCCTTCGACGAAGTGAAGCCCGAGATCGAACGCCGCCTGCAGTCGGAAGCCGCACAGAAGGCGATGGACGCCATCAAGGCAGCCGGCAAGCCGGTGCTGGATCCGACCTACTTTGGGGCGGCCGGACCCGCGGTGCCCACCGAAAAGCAGTAGCCCGCCTAACGGGACTCGCGCCCTCCGCGCGAGTCCCCCCACATTAAACCGGCGGCTGTTTCGTGAAGTAACCCTAATCAGATCGGTGCAGATTGCCGAACTGTATGGAGATGGCGGAAAACAGTCCCAGCGAGCGGCGCAACCGCAGGCGGATCCTCAAGACCCAGCCCGTCGAGGTTCGCATGACCTTCGACGATGCCTACAATGTGCGGCAGGCCGCGGCAGCGATGCTCGTCGACATCAGCGAAGGCGGAGCCGGTCTGCAGACGCGGGTCGCCCTGCCCATCGGCCTGGTCATTCAGCTCCGAGCGCCCGGCGAAACTTCGTCCATGGGTTTTGAGCTCGCCGAACGCGCCAAGGTCTGCTGGTGCCGCACCGGAGCCATGGGCTTCTACCGCGTGGGCCTGCTGTGCGAAGCCGCGGCGGCGGACAACGCCGGCGTGCACCTCGGCACCCTGCCCGAGGAAGACCTCTACGAGCTCCTGCAGCTCAACCCCAAGGCCCTCCACGACACCATCCACCGCGTCTATCGCCTGCTGGCCCAGCGCTATCACCCTGATAACAAAGAGTCCGGTAACGAGGAAGTCTTCAAGAAGCTGACGAAGGCCTTCGAGATCCTGGGCCATCCGGCGCGCCGCGCGGCTTACGACGCGGTCTACGCCCAAACGCTCAAGGCCCGCTGGAAGGTGTTCCATTCGCCCGAGTCGGCTCGCGGCCCGGCGGCGGAGAAGTCCAAACGCTACGGCGTGCTCAGCGTCCTTTACCGCAAGCGGATGCAGGACGTGCAGTCGCCCTCGATGAGCCTCTTCGAGTTGGAAGACCTGCTGGGGATCCCGCGCGACCACCTGGAATTCACGCTCTGGTATCTGAAGGAGCGCGGCTTCGTGACCCGCTCAGACAACAACCGCTACCAGATCACCGTGTCCGGTGTGGACCAGACGGAACTGATCGAGGCCGAAACCCAGCACCTACGTGTCGCGGAAGATCACCAGTTGCCGGCCGCCATGTCCCGCCCGGCCTGATCCTGCGCAACCGGTAGTTAAGGATAAACGGGCGTCACCGTCATGCCGGCCGCGATGGCCGATTCTGACGGCAGGGCCACGCTGTCGCCGTCGCTGACGCCGGATTGGATCTCGGCCTTCGTCTCGCTGGAGACGCCCA
Source organism: Paludibaculum fermentans (assembly GCF_015277775.1). Classification (NCBI taxonomy): domain Bacteria; kingdom Pseudomonadati; phylum Acidobacteriota; class Terriglobia; order Bryobacterales; family Bryobacteraceae; genus Paludibaculum; species Paludibaculum fermentans. The sequence continues at coordinate 4,235,636 of NZ_CP063849.1, read as the reverse complement.
CCGTCACCTTCTTCCACTCCAGCTTCCCGGCCTTCAGCACGAACACACCCAGCTCGCCATTCTCCCGGCGCAGGGCCGCTTTCGGGATCGTGATGGCGTTCTCCACCACCTGGGCCCGGATCTTGGCGTCGATGTTGGCGCCCGGCGGCAGGTCGTGATTCGGGTTGTCGGCCAGCGTTACCACCTCGCCCACCTGGCGGGTGCCCAACGCGATCACCTGGGTAGGGATCTCGTCGACGACGCCCTTCCACTCTCCGCGCGGTTCGGCCTGCCAGGTGATGGCGACCGGCAGCCCCTTGCGGATGCGCCCCAGGTCCGGTTCGTCGATATACACGGTCACCCGCAGCTTTGAGGTGTCGCCGACCTTGGCGACCAGGTCGCCCGCGCCGAGCCAGGCGCCCGATTTCGCCGCGAGATCATAGACCACGCCGCTGCGCGGCGCCCGGATCACCGACAGCTCTTTGCGGCGCTGCGCCAGGCTGACGGCCGCCTCGGCGTCCCGCACCCGGGCCTGTGCGACCGGGATATCCCCTTGACCCACCAGGGCCGTGCGGCGCGCCTGTTGCGCGGCGATCTGCGCATCCAGTTGGGCCAGCTTATCCTTGGCGGCGTCCAGTTCCGCGCGCGTCGCGGCTTGGTTCGTGACCAGCCGTTCCAGTGACGCAACTTCGCGCCTGGCCGGCTCGCGCTCCACCTGGAACCGCTTCAGTTGTCCTTCGATTTCAACGAGTTCCGCCGCGCGTCCGCCCCGCTGCAAGTTGGCCAGTTCAGCCTTCGCCTGCTCCAGCCGCGACTGCGCGGCGGCCAGCTCGGATTGCGCGTCGTTGTTCTCCAGCTCCGCCAGGACGGCGCCGGCACCCACGGTCTGGCCGCGCTGCACCAGCAGGCGCACCACCCGGCCCTCGCGCTCAGCGTGGACCGGAGACCACTCCACCGGCTCGGTTTTGCCGTTCGTGGTGAGCATGCTCACCAGCGTCTCCCTGTGGGCGCGGGCAAATGGCGATTCCGGCGGAGCATTGCGTTTGGAAGCCAACCACAGCCCGGCAGCGGCCACGATGACCAGGAACAGGATCCAGAACCAGCGTTTCATGAAACTGCTTCTATCGTCGCACGCGCGCACACCAGGCAAATAGTAACTGCCATTCTAAACGTTGGACCTCGCGAGCCACTCGTTCGGTTGCGCTGCCGGGCCGATTTCTTGCGGCCGCACAAAACTCAATGAAGGCAAACGGATCCCAGGCCGAACCGGACGGCTCATAGCCCAGCGCCCGGGCCCCATCGAACAGCTCGGGAAATACCGGATGGGCCCCCACCCGGCGGAACCAGTAGCCCGAGTTCCAGTCGTCCGGCTCCTGCCGGTGGACGATCGCGTGCCAGTAACTGCCCTCCAGCGTAGGTAGCTCTTGCGCCAAGGCGTGCGATTGCTCAAAACACGAGAAATACAACCACAGCCCGGCCATCGCCCCTTCCGGTGAACGAGAGCCAGGGAAAAGCTGCGCGGAGCCGGCCGATTCCAGCAGGGCCACTGCCTCCGCATTCGACGGTGTCTTGCATTCCAGCGGCAGCAGGCGCTCGCCCGAACCGTCCAGATCGAGGATGGCCGTCACGGCCGGCTGCAGGAACGAGGTGTCCAGTGCCATGATCTTTCCAGGAGCCTACCACTATTCCGCCGCCCGCAAATGACAAATCCGCGCTCGTCTTTGGCGGCGGAGGCATGTTCGGCGCCTACGAGGCCGGGGTCTGGTCCGTGCTCCAGGGCAGGGTCGAGTTCGACCTCTTTGCCGGAGCCTCCATCGGAGCCGTGAATGCCTGGGCCGCCGCCGCCGATTGCCGCGGTGAGGCCTGGATCGAGGAATGGTTGCGGCCGGAAATGGGATCCCTGCTGCAGTGGCGCTGGCCGCGCCGGCTCCTGGGCGGCTGCATCCAGCGGGATTCCTTCGAGCGCAGCATCCAGGACGTACACACCCGGCTGCAGCCGGTGAAGCCGTGCGCCGTCGCCATCACCGACGTGCTGCGCCGCCGGCCGCGCGCCATCCTGACACCCGGCATCGATTGGCATCACCTGGCGGCATCCTGCGCCCTGCCGGGCATCTTTCCGCTCTACCGCGTCGATGGCCGCCTCTCCATGGATGGCGGCCTGCTGGGCTCAGTCCCCCTATGGGCCGCCGTCGAACAGGGCGCGACCACCATCGTCGCCGTCAACCTGCTGCCCAGCGGCGGACCCTGGTGGCTGCGCACGGCCCGCCAGGCACTGCTCAAGCTGTCCCATCCCGGTGCACCAGCTCCGGCCGGGATCCGGGTTGTCTGGATCGAACCCGCCCAGCCGCTCGGCACCGCCCGCGACGCATTGGCCTGGACCCGGGACAACGCCCGCAGGTGGATCGACCTGGGGCGAAGAGACGCGGAGCGCGCGATTCAAACATTTTGACTTGACCCTGTTTTAAGAGGGAGAATGTGGCGGTATGCCACTGTTCCGTCTACACCGGATGAAGGAAGTCCCGCGGCAGCAGTTCCGCTGGGCTCCGCACACCAGCGGCGTCACCGCCATCAAGCCCAGGGACTTTGACCCGGCGGGCGAACTGCAGGCCGCCGGCTTCTACGACGCCTGGATGAACCTGCGCGGCACCGAAGGCGCTCTCGAGATCGGTGATGTCCTTGAATCCGAAGCGGGGGAGATCCGCATCTGCAAGTATGTAGGATTCGAAGAAGCCCGCTGGGTTCTGCCGGAAGTGAAGAGCGGGCTGGAATCGGCGCCATTGGCCGCCGGGTCACCGGTAATGCAGTCCGCCGGACTAGGCTGAAAGTTCAGGTTCGGCGGGGAGTACGAGAGGGCTGAATCTAACCCTCTAACTCCGGTTAGAATGGAACCTGATGGACGCTTCATCAAATGGGCATTTGGTGGGGAGGTGCTGTTTCGGCTACTACGCCCTCGTACAGTACATCCCCGACCCACTGGGTGCCTTTCTCAACGAGCTCCGGGCTGAACTGGTCCCCGGATGCAAGCTCAGGGCGCATGTTACCCTCCTGCCGCCCCGCCAGTTGAAAGCCTGTCAGGACGATCTCGTCGAGGATCTCGCTCCTAAGATCCAGCGGCTCAGTCCCTTCGAGGTCACCCTCGGAGAAGTCGAGCTGTTCCCGGGTACCAATGTGATCTACCTGAACCTGGAACAGGGCCGCACCGCGATCGAGGAGTATCACCAGGAACTCTCCGGCGGCCTGATGGCCTATGACGAGCCGTTCCCCTTCCACCCGCACATCACGCTGGCCCAGGAACTGCGGCCGGAAACCGTGGCGGAGAAGCTGGAGTATGCTCGTCAGCGCTGGGCGTCCTACCGGGGCAGCCGCTCCTTCGCCATCCATCATGTCGTCTTTGTGCGGAATAGCAATCCGACGAAGTGGGACACGCTGAGCGAGTACGAGCTGCCGGAAACTACTCTTCTGCGAACAGCCTGATCTGCTGGGGTTCGGCTTCGGGTCCGGACCTCTTCCGTTTTCCGCCCACGACGCCGAGCACAAGCACCTGGCTCAGGGCCTGCCTGGGCACAAATACGCGCTGCGCGTTACCGGCTGCCTCGGGCGGGCTCAACGCATAGCCCTGCGGCTCGATCACCAGCAGATTGTTGGGGATGACGCCTTCCAGCAGGTCGCCGTCCCGGAACTGCAACTCCACCCAGAGGCCGGATGTCTTGGGGCGCGCGAGGAATTCGCGGCGTTCCGCCAAGACCCCATTCCCTTCCAGGTCCCGGACAAACGAAACCGCCTTCACCTGCACGTACGGAATCACGGCAACGCTGCCGTCGGGGCTGAGAATCTCCACTCCAGACGCCTGTAAATAGGTCTGCGGATGCACAAAGCCGCGGATGCGTTCACGGTCGAACCGTTCCAGGATTACTTTTTTGGCGGTCGAGCCACTCAATTTGGGAGTTCTTCGCGGAGCGTGGGGGATGAATGGGCCACGCCAAGCGGTCCTTTACTTTCAAACAATTACGCAAGTATTGTATCATTGCAGCGATGACAACCGAGGGCGCTCTCAGCCCGGCGGCTGAGGCTTTTTTGACCTACGCGCGCGTCGAGAAGGGGCTAGCAGCCCTCTCGTTGTCTGCTTACTCCCTTGATTTGAAGGACTTCCATCGATTCTGCGAAGCCCGCAAGGAAACTGGAGTACCGGGCGAAGAGACGGTGCGCCAGTATCTCGACAGCCTGCCGGCCCGCGGCCTTTCCAGCCGCTCCATCGCGCGGCGTCTCAGCACATTGAGAAGTTTTTATCGATTTCTCCTCAGCGAAAACCGCATTGGCGAGGACCCCACCGCCCTGCTGCAATCGCCCAGACAGTGGCAGAACCTCCCCAAGTTCCTGAATCTACAGCAAGTTGAAGATCTTCTCGCGGCTCCGGACACGTCGACGCCTACGGGCTGCCGGGATCGTGCGATGCTGGAAGTTCTCTACGCCTGCGGTTTGAGGGTGTCTGAGCTGTGCACTCTCAAGGTGACCGACCTGAATCTGCAGCTCGGATTCTTGCGTGTGACGGGAAAGCGAAACAAACAGCGGCTAGTACCTCTCGGGAGTAAGGCCCGGGAGTGCGTCGAGGCGTATCAGACTTCCGCCCGCAGTGCCATCCTGAAGTCCAAATCGAGCGCTTACCTGTTTGTCACCCAGCGCGGCGGTGCCATGACGCGCCAGGGTTTCTGGAAGTTGTTGGGTGGACACGGCCGGAACGCCGGCATCTTTCATCGGCTGACGCCCCACGTGGTGCGGCACAGCTTTGCTACTCACCTCTTGGACCGGGGAGCGGATTTACGCAGCGTGCAATCGATGCTGGGGCATGCCGACATTGCCACCACACAGATCTACACGCATGTGCTGAGGTCTCGGTTGCGCACCGTGGTGGATAAGCACCACCCACGGAGTTGACCGGAGTTCGGCCAGTGACGGGGATGCCGGAGATGGAAATGTCATGAGCGATTACATGTTCATTCTGGAGAGCCACCTCAGCGCGGAACAAAACACCGTGCTGGCGTCAGTGCAATCCGCGGCGGCCGAGGCGAACCTGAGCCTGTTCCTGACAGGCGGCGCCATGCGCGATATGCTCGGCGGCTTCCCCATCCGGGACCTCGACTTCACCGTCGAGGGTCCGGCCCTGAAGCTGGCCAAGAACATGGTCAAAAGCGGCATCGCGGAGATCGTCTCCATTGATGAGCACCGCAAAATGGTCGACGTGCGCTTTCCGAACGGCGTCAGGTCGGAAATCAGCATGGCCCGGCAGGAAAAGTACGGCAAACCCGGGGCCAAGCCCCAGATCACGCCGGCAACCGTCCACGAAGACCTGCGCGGCCGCGATTTCACCATCAACGCCATCGCCCTCTCGCTCAACCGCGCCTCGCGCGGCCTCATGATCGACCCCACGAACGGCGCGTCCGACCTGGAACGCAAGGAACTGCGGGCGATCTCCAACTATTCCCTCTACGACGACCCGGTCCGGCTGCTCCGCCTCATCCGTTTCAAAGCGCGGCTGGGCTTCACTATCGACGAACGCACCCTGCAGCAGTTCAAAAACGCGCGCGAGGCCGGCATGGAGAAGTACATTCCCGGCCGGGCCCTGTTCTCCGAATTGCGCCAGATCGCCCTCGAATCCAGCCCCTACGACATCCTCAAGGAACTCGAGGATCACGACATGCTGAAGCTGTTCAGCCCGGCGCTGGCCGGACCCAAGCTGAACGCCGCCGCCTTCCAGAAGATCACCAAGAGCAAGGCCATGATCCCGTTCGGGGCCGGCTTCACCGTGGATTGGTATGGGCTCTCCATGTACTGCATGACGCAGTTGCTCTCAGTGAAAGAGCGGGCTCAGCTCATCGAAACCACGAAGATGACCAAGGAAGAGGCCGATCCCTGGCAGAAGCTCGAGGCGCGGGCCAAGAAACTGGAATCGATTCTCAAATCGGCGAAGCTCTCCCGGGCATCGCATGTATACGACGTCCTGAAGAAGGCGCCAGGAGAAGAGACCCTGCTGCTTTTCCTGAAATCGACCGAACGGTCGGTGCAGGACCGCATCAAGAACCACTTCACCAAATACCTGGCGACCGCGATGGACGTGACGGATGCCGAGGTGACCCAGGCCACGGGGCTGGAGCCCGGCAGTCCGAAGTTTGCCAAGGCCAAGGATGACAGGATCAACGCGCACCTGGACGGACGCATCCGGAAACCAGTACCCCCACCGGAACCCGAGCCCGCTCCGGCACCCCCCCCAAAGGGTATGGTCCGGGGATCGCGGTTCCGCTAAACTTACCGTAATCGTCTTGATTAGAAACGTAACACTCATCACTCTCCTGGGCGCCCGAATTGTGTTCGCACAAGCCGTAGCCCCGGCACCACCCGAATCGCGGGAGGAGGAGATCGCCCAAGAGCAGGCGAAGAAGGCCGAAAGCCTGAAGAAGCCCCAGCTCGAGAAGGGTGAGGCCCTCTTCGACAAATACTTCAACTCGGCGCTGCGCGGAATTCTCGCTCCCAAGGTGGGCTTAGGTGTCCGCATGGGCGGCCTGGTGACGGGCTCGGGCTTCGCCGCGGGCGTATTGTACAACCGCCCCGACCTACTGCACGAAAACCTGATCTTCCGCGCCTCTCTCGCGGGCAGCCTCAAGAAATACTGGGCTGGCGCAACGGAACTGTCCCTGCCGCACCTGGCGGGCGAGCGCATCCGCGCCAGTTTCTTTGCACGGCACTCCGACGCGCCGCGCAATCCTTATTACGGCTCCGGCCCGAATTCGAAGGAAGGCGACCGTACCTACTTCCGGGAAGAAGACACCTCGTTCGACGGGCGCCTCTCCTGGCGGCCGGACCGCCGCAACTGGGACGTCGGCATGTACGCCGGCTACCTGCGGGTGAATGTGGGCCCGGGCACGAATAAGGAGTACCCCTCCTCCGACACGCTCTTCCCGCCCTCCATGGCGCCGGGCATCCAGCAGCAGACCAACTTTGTCCGCTATGGGCCTTTCGCCCAGGTGGATTTCCGGGACAATCCGGGCAATCCGCATCGCGGCGGCAACTATGTGGCGCGCCTGCTCAACTACGACGACCAGAACGGGCGAGGCTACAGCTTTCGCCGCTTTGACGGCTGGACGGAGCAGTACTTCCCGTTCTTCAACGAAAAGCGCGTGATCGCACTGCGGGCCCTGACGGAGCTCAGTTGGACGGACCGCGGCAATGTGGTGCCGTTCTACCTGCAGTCGACCCTGGGTGATGCAAACGACCTGCGCGGCTACAAGCTGTTCCGGTACCGCGACAACAACAGCATCCTGCTCTCGTCGGAGTACCGCTGGGAAGTGGCTCCGGGCCTGGACATGGCGCTGTTCGTGGATGCCGGCCGGGTCTTCTCGCATCCCAGCCAGATCAGCCTGGATAATTTGCGATACACGGGCGGCTTCGGTTTCCGGGCCAAAACACGCGACACGGTGGTGCTGCGGCTGGATACAGGATTCAGCCGCGAAGGTTGGATGATATGGTTCAAATTCGACAACGCTTTCTCGCGCGAAATCTTCCGCTACTTGTTCTAGCCGCGGCTGCGTGCGTGGCGCCGGCCAGCGGGCAGAAGCCCCGCTTCTACCCGGACGATCCCATTGCGCGCGTACCGAAGCCCGTTCCGGTCAAGAGCGTGGAGACCCTGGACCCGAACGACCTCTACGACTTCTTCTACCAGTCGCTGCGCGAGCCGGTACTGAAGATCGGACCGTCGCAGGCCATCAACACGCTGGGCGAGGTGCCGGATAGCGATTGGTTCACCAACCGGCACAGTCTCGGCCACCGCTTGAGCCTGGAAGCGCTGAAGCGCGGTCCGGGCGACAGCAGCGCGCCGCAGCCTCCGTTTCTGGTGGTCGGCGCCAAAACCGACGGCATCACGCCCGGCTTCCGCATGACCGACGCCAAGGGCCGGTTGTACTTCGTGAAGCCCGACCCGCGAACGAACCCGGAAATGGCCACCGCCGCCGACGTCCTGGGGGCCCACTTCTTCTACGCCCTGGGCTACAACACACCCGAGAACTACATCGTCAACATCAAGGACGAGGAACTCAGCATCAGCCCCAAGGCCAAGGTCACCGGCGTCAATGGTAAACCCCGGCCGATGACCCAGCGCGACATCGACCGCCTGAAGTTCAAGATGGCGCGCCGTGCGGACGGCAGCCGCCGCGTCATTGCCAGCCTGGCCACGCCGGGCAAGCCGGTGGGCCCGTTCAGCTATGAGGGCATCCGATCCGACGATCCAAACGACCTGGTCCCCCATGAGACCCGGCGCGACCTGCGCGGCATGGCCGTGTTCTGCGCCTGGCTGAACCACACCGATGCCAAGGGCCGGAACTCGCTGGACGTCCTGGCTGGACCCGAAGGCGCTCAACGCATACGCCACTTCCTGATCGATTTCGGCTCCATCCTGGGCTCCGATAGCGACATGCCCAAGGACGCGCGCAACGGCAACGCCTTCATCATTCCCACCGGCCGCAATGCCCTGAAAAAGATGGGGCAACTGGGCTTTGCGCCTGAGCCGTGGGAGACCGCGGCCTACCCGCACCAGCCCGCCATCGGCCGGTTGGAATCCAAAGTCTTCGATCCCCTGAAGTGGGCCTCCAACTACCCGAATCCCGCTTTCGTGCAGATGCAGCCCGACGACGCCTATTGGGCCGCCAAGCGCGTGATGGCCTTCAGCGACGAGGACATCCGGACCATCGTCGAGACCGGACAGTATTCCGACTCGTCCGTGGTGGACTATATCACCAAGACCCTGGCGGAACGCCGCGACAGGATCGGGCGGGTCTACTTCACCAAGGTGCTGGCATTGGAGCAGTTTTCAGTCGATGGCGGCGTCCTGAAGTTTGAGGACCTGGCCGTGAAGTTCAACTTTGTGCAGCCCCGGCAGTACGACACAGCCTGGTTCTCCTTTGACAACGCCACGGGAGCCATGACGCCCGCCGCGGGGCTCGATCAGGTCGGCAGTGCGTACGCGGCGGCTCGCATCGCGATGCGCGGCGACAGTACGAAATCAGTCACGGTTTACATCCGTCGTAACAGCGGAGCAATTGTGGGAATCGAAAGGGTGTGGTGATGCGCCACTGGTCCGTGCTGCTTTCTCTTGGTTTGGCGGGCCTTACCGCTTTCGCACAGACGCCGCTGGACACGCCCACGGATCCTGAGCCGGAACCGGCTCCGCCTGCCGTGGCGGCGCAGCCCAGCCCACAACCCGGCAACCCGGCCACCCGCTTCCTGCGCGACGTGACCGCGGATCAGAAACGCATCTGGACCTCGCCCTTCCACATGACGCAGCGGCAGTTCTGGACCATTGCCGTGCCGTTGGTGGGTGGGACCGTGGGCCTGAAAGCGCTGGACCGGCGCATCAGCGACTCTTTGCCGAATACGGCCGACCAGATTCTCTGGAGCGGCCGGGTGTCTCGGATCGGGTCAGGCTACGGCTTGGCCGTGGGCGCCGGAGTGACCACCCTGGTGGGCCACTATGGCCACGAACCCGCTGCCACCTCCATGGGCCGGGCCGGCGTGGAAGCGCTCGCGAGCGGACTGCTGGTGACCTATGCGACGAAGTGGGTGTTCTGGCGCGAGCGGCCCGATGCGCCGGGCGGGCGCGGCAGCCTGTGGAGCGGCGGATCGAGCTTTCCGTCCGGACACACGTTGAGTTCCTTTGCGGTGGCGACGGCCATCGCGCAGAACCGGAAATGTCCGAAGTGGGTGGCTGTGACGCTGTACGGCGTGGCGACGGCGGTCAGCCTCTCCCGCGTGTCCTCGAGGCGGCACTTCTCGGCCGACATCTATTTCGGTGCGTTCTCAGGCATCCTCATCGGGCGTTCGGTCGCCCGTGCCGCTGAGAACCGCTGATTCTGGCGGCGGAACGGAGTTGCGGAAGGCGGTCCGGGGCTCGACCCACGATGCCAGGACCCGGCTGAATTCCGCCAGGTCGATGGGTTTCGCAAGGTAGTCGTCCATCCCGGCGCTCAGACAGCGCTCGCGCTCTCCGCCCATGGCGGCGGCGGTGAGGGCGATAATCGGCGTGCGCCGCAAGCCCTTTTCCAGCCTTCGGATCTCGCCGGTCGCCTCGTAGCCATCAATGCCGGGCATCTGGCAATCCATGAAGACCGCGTCGAACTCGGCCTCGCGCCACCTCCTGATGGCGCTTTCGCCGTCATTGACGATGGTCACCTGATGGCCGGCACGCTCGATCAGCCGCTTTGCGATGCGCTGGTTCACGGCGTTGTCCTCGGCCAACAGGATGCGGGCTGCGGGTTGGTTCTCGTGCGGGGCCGGCAGGCACAGTTGCCCGTGCATGGGCGGCGTGGTCCCATTCAGCTTCGCCAGGGAAGGCGGCAGCGGAACGGTGAACCAGAAGCTTGCGCCGCTACCCTCGACGCTGGACAGGCCGATGGTGCCACGCATGGCCTCCACCAGTTGTTTGGCGATGGCCAGCCCCAGCCCGGTGCCGCCAAACCGGCGTCCGATGCTGCTGTCGGCCTGGACGAACTTCTCGAAGATCCTGGCCTGCTTTTCCGGCGCGATGCCGATGCCGGTGTCCGTCACCGTGATCCTGGCCATCGGAGCGGGCTCGCCGGAATCGGACGTCACGCTCACGCGGACCTCACCGTTGGAAGTAAACTTCAGTGCATTTGAGATCAGATTGCTGAGCACCTGGCGGATTCGCACCTGATCGCCCAGCGCGACGGCCGGCAGGCTGTCCAGCCCCTCCACGGCCAGGCGCACCCGCTTGGCGTTCGCTTGCGGCTCAAACACGCGCACGGTGTCGCGAATGAGGCCGGCCGGCTGCATCGGCCGGGACTGAACCACCAGCCGGCCCCGTTCAATGCGCGACAGATCCAGCAGGTCGTCGACAATCCCGACCAGGACCTGGCCGGAATTCTGCATCATGTCGAGCAGGTCCTTCTGTTCGGATTGCAGCGGCGTGTCCGCCAGGATCTGCGACAACCCAAGGATGCCGTGCAGCGGCGTGCGGATCTCATGGCTCATGTTCGCCAGGAACTGCGATTTGGCGGCATTGGCCGCCTGCGCGGCCCGCTTGGCCCGGCGCATCCTCACCAAGGCGAAGTAGAGCAGGATGGAGAGCAGGCCGAGTACGGCGGCCAGCATCAAAGAGAGGCGGCGGGCGGAATAGGCCTCCTGGGCGCGGTACATGGTCTCCGCTTCTCCGCTGTAGTAGTAGTTCCAGCGGCGCAGGAGACGGGCCATGGTGCCATCGGAGAGCATGCCGTCGATTTCCAGCCGCAACCGGTCTGCCAGTTCCGCACTCTCCTTGGTGGACGCCAGCCCAAGCTGTGAGGCAGGCAGGTCGAGCCCTATGGAATGCAGTTCGACATTGCCGCAATCCGGCGGGCGCACCAGCGCCGCGCGTTGAGCGGCGCGCGATTCCATGAGGGTGGCCTCCACCTGGCCCCGGCAGAGGGTGGAGAGCGCCTCTTCCCGGTTCTTCGTGCCGACGATCTCAGCGTTCGGGAATTCCTTGCCGGCCAGCGATTTGATCAGGGGGAGGTTCGCCAGGGCAATCTTCCTCAGCCGCTGCTCTCCGGCTGGAGTCGCCAGTTCCGGGTCCCGTGTCAGCAGCACGTAGGTGTTCTGGAGGTAGGGCCGGGTGAGATGAAAGGCGGGCCAGAAGTCCGGCCGGTAAGATAGAAGCGGCCAAACCTGTACCTTTTTGTCGCCGAGGGCCAAGGTCGGTCCCTCTACCCGCAACCGCCAGTCCAGACGGATGCCCGCACGCCGCGCCGCCTCGTTCACGACCTCGGCGATCATGCCCTCCGCCTTCCCGGAGCGGCCTATGTAGTGGTAGGGAAAGGCGTTGTCGGTGCCGATGATACACACCACCGGCGCTGGAGCGGTGCTCCGGCGTTGGAGGAAGAAGCCTGCGGCGGCCACTGCGACAGCCAGGCCGAGCCCCGAGACAACGATAACGCGTGTGCGCTTGCGGCCCCACAACTGGAAAGCGGAAATCATTCGCCGGGAGATCCCTAATCCTTATCGAACATTATGTCCTTGGGGAGGATAGGGATTCGCCTGAGGCCCTGGAATATTTTCGCTGGACGGGCAGGGCGCCCGCACTATTTGGGCTTTGGGCTAAGGGGGGTGACGCTCAATTGCCCAGCTTGAGCAGGGCCACGCCGCAGACGATGAGAAGCAGGCCGCCGATCTTGCGCGGTGAGAAGGGTTCGCCGAAGAAGAATCGGGACCAGACCACCGTCCAGACGTAGCCGAGGGCGACCATCGGGTAGAGCACGCTCAATTCGCCGACGCGCAGGCCCAGGTAATAGAAGACGAACGAAAGCAGGTAGAGGGCGATGCCGACGGCGAGACGCCAGTTGTAGATCAGCGACTTGAGGTCGCGATGCAGCCGTCCGGCGCCCCACTTCAGAAACACGGCGCCGAAGCTGCCAATGAAGCTGGCGGTGAAGACGAGCAGGATGGACGAGAGGGGGGTGGCCGTCATTTGCTCTTCCCCTTCCCGAGCAGGGCAACGCCCAGGCAGATTGTGGCGATGCCGGCGATCTTGTAGATGTTCATCTTCTCGTGGAAGACGGCCACCGAGAGGATGCTCACCCAGACGTACGTGAGCGAGATGACCGGGTAAAGCAGCGACAACTCGCCATCCCGCAGGGCCAGGATGAGCAGGCAGGTGCTGATGCCGTACAGGCTGAGTCCCGCCCACAGAGGAAAGTTGGTGATGAGGGCGTGGAGGGTGAGGACGCTCAAGCCCGAGCCACTGCTCTTGATGAAATACTGGGCGGCCACTCCAAACAGAGTGCACAGGAAGACAAGGCCCACGGATTGCCTGTGGGAGAAACGGTAAGACTCTTGGGGCACGAAGTTCCTATTCTAGCCCGAAGCCGCCGCCGCCCGGGGTTTCGATTCTGAGGAGATCGCCGGGTTGGACGTCCAGGCGGATTTTGCCGGCGAGAACCCGGGATTTCCCTCCTGTGCGGAGGAGGGTGCGGCCCAGGGCTCCGGGTTGTCCGCCATCCAGACCGTAGGGTGGGCGAACGCGGCGATCGGCCAGGATGGTGACATCGGCCGGCGCCAGGAACTCGATTTCGCGGACGATGCCGTCTCCGCCGCGATGACGGCCCGCGCCGCCGGAGCCGCGGCGGACGTGATAAGCACGGACACGGACGGGGTGGCTGTGCTCGAAGGCCTCTATCGGCGTGTTCCAGGAGTTGGTCATGTGGGTGTGCACGGCGCTCTGCCCGTCGCAGTTCTGAGCCGCGCCCATGCCGCCGGCGATGGTCTCGTACCAGGCGAAGCCGTCGCCGCCGAAGCTGAGGTTGTTCATGGTGCCCTGCGAAGCGGCGGGGATGAGTTGCGGAGCGGCAGTGGACAGGGCGCCCAGCAGGACATCCGTGATGCGCTGGGAGGTTTCGACGTTGCCGGCCGCCATGGCCGCCGGAGGGTTGGCGTTCACCACGGAACCGGCCGGCGCGACGACGGTGATGGGCCGCAGCAGGCCGGCGTTGGCGGGTACGTCGCCGTCCAGCAGGCAGCGGAAGACGTAGAAGACGGCGGATAGGGTGACGGCGTAGTTGGCGTTGACCGGGCCGGCCACCTGCGGATCCGTGCCGCTGAAATCGACCGTGGCTCGCCCGTCTGAAATGGTGATGGAGGCGCGGATAGTGACGCCCTCGTCGAGGGAATCCTCAAACCGGTAGCAGCCCGCCGGCAGCGACTTCAGGGCGGCGGTCATGCGGCGCTGGGCGTAATCGGCCAGGGCCGTGACATTGGCGTTCAGGCGGGGCAGGCCGTAGCGGGCGACAGCCTCGGTGAGCCGGGCCGCGCCGCGTTCCATGGCCATCCACTGGGCGAGCAGGTCGCCTTCGCGTTCGTCCGGCGTGCGGACGTTGGCCAGGATCAGGCGCATGAGCCCGTCGTCCAGCTTGCCTTCCCTCACCAGCAGGATGGGGGGGAGGCGCAGGCCTTCCTGGTAGATCTCGCGCGCCAGAGGCATGGAGCCGGGGCTCATGCCGCCGACATCGGAATGGTGGGCGCGGGCGGCGACGTAGAACGCGGCGGGCCTGGACTGATCGGGGAAGACGCCGGCGACGGCGGTGATGTCGGGCAGGTGGGTGCCGCCGGCGAAGGGATCGTTCACGACGGCGACGTCGCCGGGCCGGAGGTCGAACTGGCGCAGGACGTGCTCCACGCTGAGCGGCATGGCGCCCAGGTGCACGGGCATGTGGTCGCCCATGGCGATGGTGCGGGCCTGGGCGTCGTAGACGGCGCAGGAGTAGTCGCGGCGTTCCTTGATATTGGCCGAGAAGGCGGTCTTGCGCAGCACGACACCCATCTCCTCGGGGATGGAGACGAGAAGCTGGCGGAAGAACTCGAGCTCAATGGGATCGGGTCGCTTCACTGAGGCGGCGGCTCCTGGATCTTGGGCGGTTCCTGCGGCTTGGGCGGCTCGGGCTTGCAGACTCCGGCGCGGACGGGGAACGAGTAGACCTGGGTCCAACGGTTGTCCTGGCGGCGTTCGAGGCGGAAGGTCTTTGAGGCGGTGTCGGTGCGGATGCGCCAGTCGGAGTTGGCGGCGGTTTTGGGCCGGATGGGGGCGACGGGCTTGGGGCTGACTTCGCGGGTCATCCAGGAGTCGCCGCCGGTCATGGTTTCCATCTTCTGGAAGGGAATGCCGCGCGCGCCTTTGCGGTTCACGACCAACATGCCGTGCGACTTGGAGTCGAACCAGAACTGGTCGATGGAGCCGTAGAAGGTGTCCTCGAAGAGAGGGATGCGGCGCCAGGTTTTGCCTCCGTCGGTGGTCTTGAGGAAGAAGGGATCCTTGGGCAGGGAGCCGCTGATGGTGCCGGCGGCCCAGCCGTTCTCGAAGTCGGCGAACTGGATCTGGTCGAGGGCGGCGCCGCGGATGCGGGCGGCGGGCTCGGTCCAAGTCTTGCCCTCGTCGTCGCTGGCCAGCAGGAGGGAGGCCAGCGTGGTGGCGGGGGTGTGGAGATTGCCGGTGAGGAAGACCTTCGCGCCGACGACCTCGACGGCTGAGAGTTCCAGGAACACGGGGCACGGCTCGTCGGCGGAGCATTCGAGGCCGAACTCAAGGATCTCCTGGTCGCCGCAGGCGGCCGCGATCTCCCTGATCTTCGGCGGCTCCTGCGCGAGTGCAATGGAGACGGTGACGATTGCAGCCCAGGCCCTCATGTCTTCACGCCGATTGTAGCCTTCCAGCCAATGGGCGCGCCACGCCTGGGCGTCGAGGTAGAGCCGGCGGGTATCGACGCCGTGGCAGACGGGCAGGTAGCCGGCGAGCTTGCGGAGGCCTTTGTCGATTTGTTTGAACGCGCCGGCCGGGTTGTTTTGCGAGGCGTGATGGCAGGCGACGGCGCAGTGGATGAGGGCCTGCAGGAAGAAGCGGTCGATGTAGGCGGCGTGGAGCCACACGGCTTCGAGTTCCTCGTGTGCTTCGAAGAAGGCGCCGTCGTTGAAAAGCGCGATTCCACGCTGCAGGCCGGGCGTCACATCACGCATGATAAAAGTATGCGCACCGCCCTTCTACTTGTGCTGCTGGCCGGCCTGGCCACCGCAGCCGATGCAGTGAAGCCCACCAAGAAGATCAAGCTGTTCAATGGCAAGGATCTGACGAATTTCTATACCTTCCTGAAGGACTCGCACCGGGAGGATCCGAAGAAGGTCTTCACCGTGGCGAACGGGATGATCCACATCAGCGGCGCGGAGTGGGGCGCCATCACGACGGAGAAGGAGTACCGCGACTACCACCTGGTGATGGAGTGGAAGTGGGGCCAGGAGAACCTGGCGCCGCGCGTGGGCAAAGCGCGCGACAGCGGCATCCTGCTGCACGGGACGGGCGTGGACGGAGCGGCGGGCAGCGGCTGGCTGGAGTCGATCGAGTACCAGATGATCGAGGGCGGCACGGGCGACATGCTGATGGTGAAGGGTGCGGCCAAGCCGAAGATGACGGTGGAGGCGATTACGAAGGAAGACAAGCAGCTCTACTGGCAGCAGGGCGCGCCGCGGGTGACGCGCGATTCAGGCCGTGTGAACTGGTATGGGCGTGACATCAAGTGGACGGACACGTTTGGGTACCGGGGGCCGGTGGATGTGGAGAAGCCGGTGGGGCAGTGGAACCGGAGCGAAGTGATCGCCGAGGGCGGGCACCTGGTGTACTACCTGAACGGCGTGAAGGTGAACGAGGGCTTTGACGGCGACCACACGCAGGGCAAGCTCCAGGTGCAGAGCGAGGCGGCCGAGGTGTTCGTGCGGAAGATCGAGCTGTTGCCCGTGAAGGGCGGCGGGAAGAAATGAAGTGGCTGCGCGGGCTGGTGCAGCGCGAGAAGAGTTCGGCGCCGGCGCCTTTGCGCGGCGTGCCGGCGATCCGGCGGCAGAAGAACTACCTGGCGATGAGCGGCTACGCGTATGAGTACTTCTATGAAGGGCTGCGCGACCTGCCGGGGCGGCGCGAGCACGTGTTCACGGTAAGCGGCGACCGCAAGACCTGGTTCGAGGTGCAGGTGCGGGTGCCGGGTGCGAGCGTGTCGGCGTGGGAAGCGGGGCACGGGCGCGGGCTGGCCGATAACGAGCGCTATGCGATTGCGAAGATGGCGCTGTTCGAGGCGTTCGACACGCGGGAGACTCCGGTGGAGATGAACGCTCCGGTAGAGGTATCGGCCGAGCAGGTGGAAGAGCTGCTCGGCCGGCTTGGATTCGAATAGGCGGCGATCAGGCCGGCACTTCGGAAGGCGCCGGTTTGCGGGCGCCGAGCGCCTGGGCCTCGACGACCGCGAGGGCGGCCATGTGCACGATGTCGTTGACCTCGCAGCCGCGCTGCAGGACGTGCACCGGCTTGGAGAAGCCCATCAGGATGGGGCCGATCGCTTCGCAACCTCCCAGCCGCATGAGCAGCTTGTAGGCGATGTTGCCGGCTTCCAGGTTGGGCGCGATGAGGACGTTTGCGGCGTTGGGCATGCGGCAGAACGGGTAGTCGGCGAGCATCTCGGGCACGACGGCGGCGTCGGCCATCAGTTCCCCCTCGACCACTAGTTCCGGACGGCGCTGGCGGACCATCTCGGCGGCGGCGGCGACCTTTTGCGCCAGCGGATGGCGGGAGGAGCCGAAGGTGGAGAAGGACAGCATGGCGATGCGCGGATCGATGTCGAAGCTGGCCACGGTGTCGGCGGCGGCGATGGCGATCTCGGCCAGGTCGGCGGCCGAGGGCTCGATGTTTACGGTGGTATCGGCGATGAAGTAGAGCTGCCCCTTGGGGGTGATCATCATGTACATGCCGGAGACCTTGGTGACGCCGGGGCGCTTGGCGATGATCTCGAGGGCGGGGCGGATGGTGTCCGGGTAGTTCTGGGTGATGCCGCCGATCATGGCATCGGCGTCTCCGAGATGAACCATCATGGCGCTGAAGCGGGTGGGGTTCAGCATGAGGTGGGGCGCCTCGGTGTGGGTGACGCCCTTGCGTTGGCGGAGATGGATGTACTCGGTGATGTACGCCTCGGCGCGGGGGCTGGTGGCCGGGTCGACGATGTCGACGTGGCCCCTGATGCGGAGGCGGAGTTCCTCGGCGCGGGCGAAGATGCGGTCTTCCGGCCCGATGAGGACGGGGCGGGCGATAGCTTCGTCGATGAGGACCTGGGCGGCGCGGAGGATCTTGTCCTGGGTACCTTCGGGGAAGACGACGCGGCGGGGTTCACGCTGAGCCTTGTGGATGACCATGCGCATGATCTCCTGGCTCTTGCCGAGGCGGCGTTCGAGCTGCTCGCGGTACTCGTCGAGGTCGACGTTGACCTGGGCGACACCGGTCTCCATGGCGGCCTTGGCGACGGCGGGCGCGACGAAGGTGAGGACGCGGGAGTCGAACGGCTTGGGGATGATGTAGTCGGTGCCGAACTCCATGTTTTCGACGCCGTAGGCGCGGCGGACGGAGTCGGGGACATCCATGCGGGCGAGTTCGGCGAGGGCGTGGGTGGCGGCGAGCTTCATCTCGTCGTTGATGGCGGTGGCGCGGACGTCGAGGGCTCCGCGGAAGATGAAGGGGAAGCCGAGGACGTTGTTGACCTGATTGGGATAGTCGGAGCGGCCGGTGGCGAGGATGAGGTCCTGGCGGGTGGCGATGGCCGTCTCATACTTGATCTCTGGGTCAGGATTAGACAAGGCGAAGACGACGGGCCGATCGGCCATGGCGAGGAGCATTTCGGGCGTGACGCAGTTGGCCTGGGAGAGGCCGATGAAGACGTCGGCGCCGTGCATGGCATCGAGGAGGGTGCGTTTTTCCGTCTTGCGGGCGAACTTGACCTTGTACTTATTCATCCCCTCGGCGCGGCCGTCGTGGATGACGCCCTTGGTGTCGCACATGAGGATGTTTTCGAGGTTGGCGCCGAGGCGGATGTAGTGATTCGCGCAACTGATGGCGCTGGCGCCGGCTCCGGAGAAGACGATTCTGGCGTCCTCGAGCTTCTTGCCCACGAGGGAGAGGGCATTGACGAGGGCGGCTCCGGAGATGATGGCGGTGCCGTGCTGGTCGTCATGAAAGACGGGGATCTTGAGGGTGCGGCGGAGTTCCTCCTCGATCTCGAAGCATTCAGGGGCCTTGATGTCTTCCAGGTTGATGCCGCCGAAGGTGGGCTCGAGCAACTGGCAGGTGCGGATGACCTCTTTGGGGTCCTCGGTGGCGAGTTCCAGGTCGAAGACGTCGATGTCGGCGAATCTCTTAAAGAGGACGCCTTTGCCTTCCATGACCGGTTTGCCGGCGGCGGGCCCGATGTTGCCGAGGCCGAGGACCGCGGTGCCGTTGGACACGACGGCGACGAGGTTGCCCTTGGCGGTGTAGTTATAGACGAGAGACGGATCCCTATGAATTTCAAGGCATGGGACGGCAACGCCTGGCGTATAGGCCAAGCTAAGATCGCGTTGCGTGCGGCAGGGTTTGGTGGGTACGACCGAAACCTTGCCCGCAGGTGAAGATGAATGGTATTCGAGAGCTTCTAAATCCCGGAGCGACATGGCCGGATTCCTTTCCACTACTTAGATACACCCTTTTATTCGCTTTGGATAGTGACCGGCAGGGTAACCGAGCCAACCCCTAACTCGCTATCATCTGTTAGGAAGGTACCATGAGCACGCCCCCGGCGCCGCCACACGCCGAACTAATCGACCGACCGTTCTCTTTCTACCCACCTATTAGTGGGGTAGAGAACAACGAATGGCGGCTGCGGGAAGCCACCTGGAGCGAGATGATGGTCCGGAATACCCAGGAGGATCTGGAGATTGCCATCCCGCGGCAGTATTTCGGGGGGATTTCGGAGACGGACAAACCCGTCATGATTGTGGGCCTGACGCAGGAGCTGGAGTACAAGACGGGCGCGGTGTGGCCGATGAAGCGCAAGGTGTACTCGATGCCGGTGGCGCCGATGAGCCGTCCGCCGGGACCGAAGGCGGTGGCGGATCCTTCGGAGCCGACGGGGCTGGGCGCGATCATGGGCACGGGCGCGATGGGCAACGAGTCGCGCATCGGGAAGATGATCATGGTGACGTTCTTCTCGGTGGTGACGTTGGGGCTGATGATCTGGGCGCTGGTGAAGTTCACTCCGGACGCGAAGCCGACGTTCGTGGCGAAGGACCAGGGGTACCTGGAGCTGAATCGCGAGGACGACTACTTCGGCATCGTGCGGAAGCTGGGGCAGCCGTCGGCGGACCGGTTCAAGCCGGAGAGCGGCGAGCTGCAGTACCGGCTGTTGGAGTATAAGGACCGCGGGTATGCGGTGATCCTGATGGGCACGAAGCAGGAAGATGTCCGGTATATCGGGACGATGGGGTTGGGACCGGACGGGAAGGGCTGGGCGCCGCTGCATTCCATCGATTACGCGAAGGGCGCGAACACGATGGGGATCCTGCGGACCATGCCGAAGTTCTGAGGCGGCATGGTCCGCTGAAGAGCAGTTAGTACTTGGCCTGCTGGCGGGCGAACGGCCCGATGACGGGGATCTCGAAGTGTTCGCCCTGATAGGCCTTGTACATCAAGAACAGCCAGAAGGCGAACATGGCCAAGCCGAGCAGGGACCGCAGCATCAGATACATCATGCCCATGTAGGGCAGTATGCCGAACAGGACGCTGAGGCCGATGCTGAAGATAAACCAGGCCGCACCGAACAGGATGGCTTGCCAGGCGTGGAAGCGGACGCGGGCGCTCTGGTTGTAGGGCGCGATCACGAGGAAGAGGATCCCCGTGATGAAGGTGAGCAGGTAGCAGAAGGCGCAGGCCATATTCTCAGTGAGGCCAGGGGCGGCGGCGGCTGGGGGCGTATATTGGCCCGGGGGCGGAGCGCCGGGGGGCGGTCCAGGCGGGGGTGCCGCGACGGACGTGCCGCAGTTTGGGCAGAAGCTACCATTTACGTTTGTGCCGCACTTGGGGCAAAAGGGCATTCGATCCTCCTTGGTGGTCTGGCGTTGCGCGATGAGCGAGGCTGACCCCGCCGGGTGGCGGGCGCACAGGATATCCCGGAATCAGACGGAACGGGTCTGGGTATGAGGGCCGGGTGTCGAATTGAAATCTCCTACTCCGAACAGGAGGCCAGTCGATCAGGCCTGGCTCAATCGCGCATTGTGTCAATAGTAATCTGCGGCCTGTGTAAAGTCACCCCCCTGGGGATGGTTTCGGTTGCGGGGGGCGGACGGCGGCCGCAGGATGGGCGGAGCGCTGAGGTGTGGATGTCAAAGATCGAGAGGGCGGGCGGCTGGGGTTGCGGCGTCGAGGGCGGGTGCGTCAGGTGGAGCGGCGTGGCGGGGACGGCGCCGGTTTGCGATGGGTTTGTTCGCTCAGGGAGAGTGGATTGGTGGGGCGGGCCGGGTTTCTGGTTGGTGCCGGGGTAGTCGGCTGATGGGTTTGTTCGCTCAGGGACGGTGGATTGGTGGGTTGTGCCGGGCTGGAGGACGGGTGGGCTGGGTTTCTGGTCGGTGGTGGGGTGTTTGGCTGGTGGCTTTGTTCGCTCAGGGAGAGTGGATTGGCGGGGTGGGCCGGGTTTCTGGTTGGTGGTGTGGTGGTCGGCTGATGGCTTTGTTCCCTCACGGAGAGCGGATTGGTGGTCTGGAAGGCCCGGCCGCCGCGGTGGTGGGCGGTGAGGGTGTTCAGAACTTTGCGGCGGGCTGTCTGCAGGTGGGTGAGTTCGCTCCCGAAGGATTCCAAAGATTGCATCCACCCCAGGAGTGGGCCGGCGGCGCGGGTCGAGCGATTGCGGGTGGTGATGCCGTGGATGGAGCCGCCCTGGTTTCTCCCGCGGCCGGGAGTGGGGGTGTGGAGGGACAAGTGGCGATCCATTTCCCATTGGATCGTGGCGAGTTCGTGAACGAGAAGTTTCTCCCAGTTGTTGACGGGGCGTAAGTCGTGGATGTAGGTCGCGATCTGGTTATGGATGGCATTTCGCCCGTTGCTGGTTGCGTTGTGTTGTTTGCGGGTTTCGCTTTGCGGAATCACCGGTCCGCGCGTGCGGCCGCCGTTGATTGCCGTCTCTTTCGAGTTTGTCAGTTGCTTCATCATCTGCCTCGATGGACAGGGTATAGGATAGTCGGAAGTTTTTAGCTCGGCGTGGACGGGGGTGGGTGGGCGTTATGGTTTGTTTTTAGTGGGTTAGCGGTCGAAGAAATAGTTCGAAGTGTGGTGACCGCTGATTCGGGGTTGAGCAAAACGGGGGAGAAGTGGGGGCGGACGGGCTGGGGCGGCCCGCGGGTGGATTGCGCCGGCTGTTTGACGTTCAAAGCGGTCGTGATTCGGAACGTGATCGACGCCCTCTTTTGACGATGCGCTTGCTGCCGGGTCTGCTGCTTTGGAGGTGTACGGTGGGTGCGGGTGCGGCTTCTTGTTATGGGCTGGAGGTGAGCGGTGGTGCCCCCGCTCCTTTTCGTCGCGGCTCTGCACCCGGCTTCCGCTGGGCGTGCTTTTCGGGATTTGGGGGCTCTTGAAGACTCTTTGGGCTGCGTGCTTTTCCCTTTGGTTGATTGGAGCATTGCGTGTGCTGTGCATGTGACGATCAGGACCTCAGAGCAGGTCACCTTGGCCGAAGGGTTCCTGCAGTTGGGGCCCATGATCGGCCGTTCATTTCATCCATTTTAGGTGGGGACTGCTCCGCGTCCCCTGTACAGCACGTCGACTGTCTTCAGTGGGTGGCAGGCAACAATTGATAAATTTTAATTAATGGCTTCGTTTGGTTGATGCCGGCGGTTTTGCGCAATCCAACGAGATCGAGGCGCCGACGGCGCGGTGGGTAGCCAGTGTCCGCCACGCACGGGCTCAGGGATGCAAGTGAGGCATGGAGTGCATTGACCAACGGACTGACTCCGTTGGCCCTTCACGCTTCGATTCAACGGCGAGTATGTTCCGAATTCAGAACAAGCGCGGGTACTCCAAAGAAAACAGAGCATGCCGAGGAAAGCGACAAAATGAGCGGGTAGCCGATTCTGTTCCGAATTCAGAACACGCACCAAAAAGCGCGGCGGTTCGGCATTGTGCCAGCTGTGGATAATTCTCTCCGGAATTGTAGTGGCATTGCGTAGTTCTACTAATTCCATAAGATACCATCTAAAGATGTGGATGTTGCAATTATCTGCACTTGTGAAGGAGTGGCCGGCGCAGATTCTCCGTAATTCGTTTTCAGTTTGTAACAGATAAAAATTGACGGAGATCTCATTTTCTTTCTATTCTGACAACCATGTCGCTTCGCTCCACCTGGCACTATCGATCCCTGTTCGCCGCGGCGATCACAGTGTGTGTTGCTCTGACTTACGGGCAGCAAGCCCCCTCCCGACGAGTGATTGCAGTCGTCCCCATGACTGGGGCGGGTACATGGGATGATCCACGGCGACCATTGCTGACGGACTCGCCACAGAAGGCGCAGGAGAGCGGACGCGCCAGCGAGGACTTCGTGAACTACCACTATGTCCTCAGTGACGACGAAAAATTCGCGATTGTCGAGTTCTCTGTGCAGCGGCCGACGAAGGCGAGCCTGGAAAAGATAAACGCGATTGCCGCTTCGAAGGAGCCAGGCGTAGCCGTGTTTGAGCACGGGAAGAGCAGCCGCCAGGCGATGGAAGCCGAGTTTAGAAAGTACAAAAAGGACTTCAGTTTCGAGGAGTTCGCCGGCTTCAAGGTCCAGGGAGGCAAGAACTAATGCGCCGCAGCCTACTCTTCCTGGCATTGGCCGCGGTGCCGCTCTGCGGTGCCTACACCTACTACTTCTCCGATACATTCAGCAGCATCAGCACAGCGAATTGGCAGCAGAACGGAGTGCTCGACGGCGGCACGATCGGCCTGCACACCTCCGATGCTAACGGCGGCGCCCTGATCTCAAAAGTAGCCGTACCCGATGGCACGGCTTCCTACGAAATCCGGACGGACCTCAATCTCAACACTACTGGCGCGACCTATGTGCATTACTTGCGGGCATCGTCGGATGCGCTGAGCGCTCCGAGCGGTGCGGCCGGTTCCTACGTCGCGATCGAATTGCAGAATCCGCAATGGACCACTGGCGGGTATCTGGCCACGATGGTCATCAGCCAGCGGGTGGGTGGCGTGATCACCAATCTGATTACAAAGCCCGTGGGCTGCAGGATGTCCATGGCGATGCAATCGGTGATCACGGATTCGAGGTATCTCTACGTTTATCTGGACGGGGTCCTGGCGACGGATCCGATCCAGGTGTCTTCGTCCCTGACGACCGGCAAGGCGGGCGTTGGAATTCGGAACAGCAGCGCCAATGCGAGTATCACGCGAGTCGATCTGGGGCCATTGGACCGGACCGCGCCGGCCGCGATGACGCTTTCCAGTGTGGCAACGTGGCCGATGCCGGCGAGTGTCGACATGCAGTGGGATGGAGCGCCGGACGACGCGAATGGAACCGGCGTCGTGCGCTACCAGATCGCCAGGAACGCCTCGCCGTTGGTCTTCACGAGAGGCGGGCTGTTCACGGACGCCGCGGTGACAGCTTCGACAACCTACAGCTACAGCATTTCCGCAATGGATCGGCATGGCAACTGGAGCACCGCCTTGACGGTGCCTGTCACCACACCAGCCAGCAGCACGGGCGAGAGCCGCCGCCTCGGAGTGAAGGCGACGGGGTCGTACTGGGGCGCAGCCGGCGAAAACATTGATATGTTCTCTGGCAATTTGAATTTTACTTTGCCCCTGGTCAACCCCACTCGACGGGATGGGTCCAAGCTGACATTGTCACTGCACTACAATTCCCAGAACTGGCGCAGCGACAGCAACGGCACATGGAACATGGGCCGGGATATTGGCTATGGGTACGGATGGATGTTCACGGCTGGCTACATCCGACCGAGCTACAAAGACTACTGGCTGATCGATCACTATACGTATGTGGACTCAACCGGCGCGGAGTACCGGCTCGACGTCAACGAGAGCAATATCTGGCGATCGACTCAGGGCATTTACATCAGATTCGACCCGGCGAACAACCAGTTGATCTTCCCCGATGGCTCGTTCTGGTATTTCTTCTGCGCCTCGCAAGGGGACGAACCGGATAGCGGCACGATCTATCCGACCGCCTTCTACGACAGAAACGGAAACTACATCATTGCGGGCTATGCCTCCGGTATCGGAACGAATCTGGCGGATTCGAGCGGACGCATCAGTTGGATCAGCGATGTCCGGGCGAACGCCAGTTACGGCAGATCGTACGATTTCGTGTACACCAGCACGGGACTGCCGCACCTCACGCAGATCAATAACAATGTTGGCTTGGGCGAGGAGTATGCGCTCAGCTACAGCACGAGCCAAGCGCTGAAGTCGCCTTTCACCCCCAATGCTCAATTCGCCACGGTGGACCTATTGACCGGGGTGAACATCACGAATCTCGGAGTACCCCACCTGTTCGAGTACGGCACGAACCAAGCCGGGGAGTTGACCAAGGTTACGTTCCCGTATGGTGGAGTGGTTGAGTGGGCGTACACAAACTTCCTCTTTGGGAACGGGAAGACCTTCCGCGAGGTGAATAGCCGGAAGCTCACGAGCCAGCCGAACGGGACTCAGTTGACGTATGGGATTGCCGCAACGGATACCGGCACGCCGTTGTTCGCGCACAAGGCGAGGACCGTGAGCGATGCGAATGGGCGGGACACGCGCGTCTACACCCTTGATGATGTGGCGACATCGATTTCCTATGGGGCCAGCACTGCCTTTGAGCAACGCGATACCTCCCTCACCTACCCGGTTCTGCTGCATCGGGACGACACCTGGACCACGGACATCAAGGGAAATGTCTACCTGAATAGCTCAACCACGACGTTGGATCCCGCCTCCTCAGGCGTCCCGAAGGTCTCCAGAGTCGAAATCGACCGGGATGGCTGGGGCAACGTGACGGAGCAGCGTCTCTTCGACTACGGCCTGACCAGTCCCACACTCAAGCGAAAGTACAAGAACACCTACTCGTATGGGCTGGGATGGGTCGGCATCAACAACCTGCTGGTGAAGTCGGAGATCATCGAGGGTACGACGACGGTGCAGACGGCGACGTACGATTACGATACGGGGCCGGCGGGGAGCTGCCCGGCGAACAGCACGAACCTGACGGATGTCACGGATATCACGGAGCATGATGCACGGTACTCGACGTCGTTGACCTGGCGAGGCAACGTGACCTATGTTGCGGTGCTGGGCAAGGCGCCCGTTTGCCTCAGCTATAACATCGGCGGGACCGTGGTGAAATCGCAGACCGTGGGCGGGATCGCCGTCGACTACTCGGTGACGTCGGCCAGCCACTACACGATGCCTTCGGTGGTGACCCCGAATAGCGAATCGAACCTGGCCAGCAGCAGCCAGTTCAATACCTTTCTAGGGCTGAGTTCGACGACGGGGCCGAACTCGGCGACTGCGGCGTTTACTTACGATTCCATGACCCGGCCGTCGACCACCACGTCGGCGCTTGGGGCGGTGACGAACTACGCGTACACGAACCGATCGGGCACCACGCTGGCTACCAGCACGGCGACGACGAATGGGAAGTGGGTCCGGACGACTGTTGATGGATTGGGTAGAACGGTGAAGGTGGAACGCGGCAATGGCAGCACCGTCGTGTCGATTGTCGATACCGAGTATGGGCCGTGCGCCTGCTCGGCCGTGGGCAAGGTGAAGCGGGTATCGCAGCCTTATGTCACGGGTGGAACGGTCTACTGGACTCAGTATGAGTATGATGCCCGGGGCCGAACGACGAAGGTAACGCCGCCGCTGAATGCCGGCTACACGACTTATGTCTACGTCGGCAACACGGTGAAGGTGACCGACCCGGCGGGCCGCTACAAGATCCACACGGTGGACGTGATGGGGAACCTGACGAAGGTTTCGGAGAAGAATCCGGCCGGCGGATCGGATCTGGACACGTTGTACACGTACAACATGGCGGACAAGCTGACGCAGGTGTCGATGACTCGCGGATCGACAACGCAGTTGCGGACGTTTGGTTATGACTCGGCATTCCGGCTGCAGACGGAGACGAAGCCGGAGACGGGCACCACCACCTACACGTATGACTCGATGGGACGGCCGGCGACCAAGGTGGACGCGAAGAACCAAAAGGTCGAGAATGTCTATGACGCGTATGGACGCGTGACGATGGTGAAGCGGTATCCGGTGTCGACTGGGGCGGAAGACGTGAACCAGCGGACTACGAACACGTATGACTACGATGGGTCGGGTTCTTCCACCAGGAATATCTGGGGGCGGTTGGCTGCCGTATCGATTCCGAACGCGGTGACGGAGCACTACAGCTACACGTCGGCGGGGCTGCTGACGAGCAAGATTTCGGACTTCGGCAGCAGTGGGTATATGACTCCGGAGGTCAACTACTCGTATGACAACGAGGGCAAGGTGACCCAGATGGTGTACCCGATCTATGGGCGACTGAATACCCCCACCACCTATGACATCTTCACGCAGCGATTGACCCTGAACTATGGGTACGACGCGATGGGGCAACTGCAGGGGATCACGTCGGGCAGCGGGCCCGGGACTCCCCTGGTGACTTCCGCGATGTATAACGCAGCCGGGCAGCTGGTTTCGCTCAATCGATTGAGTTCGGTTGGGCTGGACTCAGCCACTGATCTGCCCACCGGGAGCGGTCCGGGGTCACC
Source organism: Paludibaculum fermentans (assembly GCF_015277775.1). NCBI lineage: Bacteria > Pseudomonadati > Acidobacteriota > Terriglobia > Bryobacterales > Bryobacteraceae > Paludibaculum > Paludibaculum fermentans. Next base: position 4,208,489 of record NZ_CP063849.1, on the reverse strand, counting down.
GGAGACCTTTCAATACAACGGCCGAAATCAGTTGACGAGGCAGGCGTACGGGATTAGCGATCTGGAGTATCGCTATTCGGTCACCGCCAATGATGGGCGGCTGACGCAGAAGAAGAACTGGCAAACCACCGAGGAAGAGAACTACTCATACGATTCGCTAGGCCGGCTGGCGACGGCGTACACGACGGGTCCGGAGTGGGGGCTGTCGTTTGCGTATGACGGATTCGGAAACAGGCTGCAGCAGAATGTGACGAAGGGGACGGCTCCTTCGACGGTGCAGACTGTGAACACGGCGACGAACAGGTTGAACGGCTCAGGGTTCGGATACGACGCGAATGGGAACATGACTGACTGGTCGACACCCTTAGGTCCAGTCACCGCGTCGTATGACATCGACAATAAGATGACGCAGATAACCACGCCAAGCGTCTCGGAGACGTACAAGTATGGTCCAGGAAATCTGCGCGTGAAGAAATATCAAGGTGGTACGTGGACTTATACGGTTTACGGGCAGGGGGGCGAGGTGCTGGGGACCTACACAGGCTGTTCGGTGAGCGGTGTGTCGTTCCTGTGCGATGCGAAGCTGCGAGTGTATTTCGGTGGACGGCTGGTGCTGAATGGGTGGACGGGGGTGAAGCCGGACCGGTTGGGGAGTCCGGATGGGACGCATGGCCGGGTTTATCCGTACGGGGAGGTTTCGGGGTCGGTGTCGGTGGATCAGGACGAGACGTTCACGACCTATAAACGGGATGTTTATACCGGGTTGGACTATGCTCAGAATCGGTATTACGCGTCGGCTTGGGGGCGGTTTACTACAGCGGATCCGTATCGGGCTAGCGGGGGGCCGGAGGATCCGGGGAGTTGGAACCGGTATGCGTATGTGGAGGGTGACCCGGTGAACTTCAATGATCCGGGCGGCCTCCAGAAATGGATGATCACGTATCATTGGAGTGCATGTGCCTGGTACGGCACAAGCAATACCCTTGCCTGCAGTCAGTTTGATACCTATTCGTTCTTTGATGACGGCGAAGGGGGTGGCGGGGGTGGCCCACGTGAATTGAGCGGTGGAGGAGGAGGTAGCGGTGGAGGCAAGATCACATTTGAGCAGGCTTTCAAGGTAGCCCGACGAGGAGCAGATGACATCGCAAAGAAGAAGCAATGGAGCAAGGATTGTGAGGAGTTGTTGGCGTCCCTGGGCACGAACGGCGCCGCTATTGCCGACGCCGCCAGCAAGGTCATCTTCATTGAAGCGCCAGGAAGTACTGTTTTGTATGCCAGCCTCTACTCGAACACCGCGTTGGCGTCTCAAGCGTCTGCACAATGGGGCTCTACCACTGTTAGCGACTACATTGGAAAAAATTCTAACACCAAAGCTCTCGCAGAGCTCAATGGCAATCGGGTCTATCTAAACCAGAAATGGTGGGGAGGCGGGTACTACGAAGACATGGCGACTGTCATGCATGAGTTGGTGCACAATGTAACTGGCTTAACGGATTCTGATATCGAGGGGAAAATAAATAAGTCTATCTCGGAATTTTCGCCATTGCTGAAAACCAAGTGCTTTTGAATCAATTCTAGAAATGATTTTATCTATGAATCACGTTTTCACGCTGTTCGTGCTGACGTCAATAGCGGCATCAGGACAGGGTCCGATATCTGACAGTGCCAGGATGGCCAATATTCACGTCCTGGTTACGGACGGCTGGGGAAATCCGGTATCTGAAGCGATGGTGCAGCTTAAGCCGATGGGGGGGTGGGGGAGTCCGCGTTGGATTCGCTATCCGAAGGAGAGCCGTATCACGATTCCGCCCGGCGCGTATGTTGTCTCAGTGGATGCAAATGGTTTTCGGAAGTATGCCGATATTGGTGACTTCTCTGCAGGTAAGTCATTCGTTCCATTGAGCTTAGTTGTGGCTGATATTGAAACCCCAGAGCCGGATCGACAGCCATCATTAATAGGCCGCGTGGCAAGGGCACTGTTGACAAATCCGCCATTCTGGATTCGGATTGTTGGGATTAATTCGGGAGATGCCCGGAACATCGAGATTGACGATACCGGCACTTTTGCGATCCCGCATTTGTTGCCTGGGCGGTACATGGTGTTTGTGATGAACGCGGGAGTTCTCAAGGATAGCCGGATTGTTGAAGTTCGCAGTATTTCAAAGGAGATCGAAATTGACGCGCCCGAAAAGGCGTTGCCCGAGTAAGTCTGATCTATCCGCGGTATAGGCGGAAAGGGGTCAGCCTTCCAGTGAGCGCTACGCAAACCACATCGTGAAGGCGTCCTCAGCCTGCCCTACTGTGAAGTCATGCGCACGCGTGGACATGAGATTTGTAAGCGTCTCACCACCCCACCTTGACAAGCCCGAGGACGGCCTGTCTCCGCTTGGCAGCCCAAGCAATCGGTGTCAGTTCCGGCATCTTCTGGATGCTCACGTCGTTCAAGCCCGGTAGTACGGCAGCCAGGTACTCTCGGATCGGCACGCCCAGCCGCCTGCAGGTTTCTACCACCGACAGAATCGCCGCCACCTTCGGCCCCGCCTTTGCGCTTCCCAGGTGGATCCAGTTCTTCCGCTTATGTGCAACTGCACATAAGCGCAATTATGCTCAGTCGGCGATTATGTGAAGTTCGGATCCGGCCCAAACCAGCGTGAGTCCTGTGAAGGGCATGGTCGCGGCAGTTGGACACGAACTGTGCTGGTCGGCATAGGCGCCGGCTGCACATAATCAGAGGCTCTGCAGAAAGTGCAGCAATCTGCCTGGTGGCCGATAGCGAACATTGCGTGTTTCGGGCGGCTTGACCGCCTTGAGTGCCGCTTCCTTCATTTTCAGATCAGCTTCCACGTAGATGTGCGTTGTCGCAGGACTCTCATGTCCCAACCACAGAGCAAATCACGCTGATGTCGACGCCCGACTGCAGCAAGTGCATGGCCGTCGAGTGTCGCAGCGTATGCGGTGAGATGCGTCTTCCCGCTAGTTGTGGGCACGTCGCGGTTGCAGACCGTACCGCACGCTGCAGTCGTTCCGTGATCGCTGATCTAGTCAATGGCGACCCGAAACGGCTCGGAAACAGCGGCCGCTCCGGCGCGGAATTAACCTCGGGCAACCACTCGCGAATCTGTTGCATCGTTGTGCGCCACAGCGGCACGAGACGGTCCTTTCTGCCTTTGCCATGGATTCTAATCGAAGCGCTCCCTTCGAATGTCACATCGGCCACAGTAATTCCGGCGGCTTCCGAAACGCGGGCGCCCGTGTTGTAGAGCGTCAACAGCAACGCGTGGTCCCTTCGGCCCGGCCACGTGGCGGTGTCTGGGGCGCTCAGGATGGCTTGTATCTCGTCGCGTGTCAGATAGCCAAGCAGCGGCTTGTCACACCGTTTCAGCAGTATGGCCAAAACACGGTGGATTGTGGGCAATGCTGCCGGCTCCTGCAAGACAGCAAACCGCAAGAAAGATCGAATTGACGCCAGACGAGCATTCCGGCTGCGGACCGTGTTGTGCCGCTCCTCCTCCAGGTATTCCAGAAATGCGAGCACAAATGCCACGTCGAACTCGGTCAGAGTGAAGGACTCGGCCGGTTTGCCCTGATGGGTGTCCCCGAACGCCAACAGGAGCCGAAAAGTGTCGCGGATAGCGGCACGATCTATCCGACCGCCTTCTACGACAGAAACGGAAACTACATCATTGCGGGCTATGCCTCCGGTATCGGAACGAATCTGGCGGATTCGAGCGGACGCATCAGTTGGATCAGTGATGTCCGGGCGAACGCCAGCTACGGCAAATCGTACGATTTCGTGTACACCAGCACGGGACTGCCGCACCTCACGCAGATCAATAACAATGTTGGCTTGGGCGAGGAGTATGCGCTCAGCTACAGCACGAGCCAAGCGCTGAAGTCGCCTTTCACCCCCAATGCTCAATTCGCCACGGTGGACCTATTGACCGGGGTGAACATCACGAATCTCGGAGTACCCCACCTGTTCGAGTACGGCACGAACCAAGCCGGGGAGTTGACCAAGGTTACGTTCCCGTATGGTGGAGTGGTTGAGTGGGCGTACACAAACTTCCTCTTTGGGAACGGGAAGACCTTCCGCGAGGTGAATAGCCGGAAGCTCACGAGCCAGCCGAACGGGACTCAGTTGACGTATGGGATTGCCGCAACGGATACCGGCACGCCTTTGTTCGCGCACAAGGCGAGGACCGTGAGCGATGCGAACGGGCGGGACACGCGCGTCTACACCCTTGATGATGTGGCGACATCGATTTCCTATGGGGCCAGCACTGCCTTTGAGCAACGCGATACCTCCCTCACCTACCCGGTTCTGCTGCATCGGGACGACACCTGGACCACGGACATCAAGGGGAATGTCTACCTGAATAGTTCGACCACGACGTTGGATCCTAACTCTTCAGGCGTCCCGAAGGTCTCCAGAGTCGAAATCGACCGGGATGGCTGGGGCAACGTGACGGAGCAGCGTCTCTTCGACTACGGCCTGACCAGTCCCACACTCAAGCGGAAGTACAAGAACACGTACTCGTACGGCCTCGGGTGGGTCGGCATCAACAATCTGCTGGTGAAGTCGGAGATTATCGAGGGTACGACGACGGTGCAGACGGCGACGTACGATTACGATACGGGGCCGGCCGGGAGTTGCCCGGCGAACAGCACGAACCTGACCGATGTCACGGATATCACGGAGCATGATGCACGGTACTCGACGTCGTTGACGTGGCGAGGCAACGTGACCTATGTTGCGGTGCTGGGCAAGGCGCCCGTTTGCCTTAGCTATAACATCGGCGGGACTGTCGTGAAATCGCAGACTGTGGGCGGGATCGCCGTCGACTACTCGGTGACGTCGGCCAGCCACTACACGATGCCTTCGGTGGTGACCCCGAATGGCGAGTCAAATCTGGCGAGCAGCAGCCAGTTCAATACCTTTCTGGGGCTGAGTTCGACGACGGGGCCGAACTCGGCGACCGCGGCGTTCACCTATGATTCAATGACCCGGCCGTCGACCACCACGTCGGCGCTTGGGGCGGTGACGAATTACGCGTACACCAATGCCGTTGTCGCTGGACCCTCATCCACGCTGGCGACCAGCACGGCAACGACCAATGGGAAGTGGGTACGGACGACGGTCGATGGTTTGGGCAGACCGGTGAAGGTGGAACGCGGCAATGGCAGCACCGTTGTGTCGATTGTCGATACCGAGTATGGGCCGTGCGCCTGCTCGGCCGTGGGCAAGGTGAAGCGGGTGTCTCAGCCTTATGTCACGGGCGGAACGGTCTATTGGACGCAGTACGAATATGACGCGCGGGGCCGAACGACGAAGGTGACGCCGCCTCTGAATGCCGGCTACACGACTTATCTCTATGTTGGCAACACGGTGAAGGTGACCGACCCGGCGGGCCGCTATAAGATCCACACGGTGGATGTGATGGGGAACCTGACGAAGGTTTCGGAAAAGAATCCGGCCGGCGGAGCGGATTTAGACACGTTCTACACGTACAACATGGCGGACAAGCTGACCCAGGTATCGATGACTCGCGGATCGACAACGCAGTTGCGGACGTTTGGGTATGACTCAGCGTTCCGGTTGCAGACGGAGACGAAACCGGAGACGGGCACCACGACCTACACATATGACTCGATGGGACGGCCGTCTACCAAGGTGGACGCGAAGAACCAAAAGGTCGAGAATGTCTATGACGCGTATGGGCGCGTGACGATGGTGAAGCGGTATCCGGTGTCGACTGGGGCGGAAGACGTGAACCAGCGGACTACGAACACGTATGACTACGATGGGTCGGGTTCTGCCACCCGCAACATCTGGGGGCGGTTGGCTGCCGTATCGATTCCGAACGCGGTGACGGAGCACTACAGCTACACTTCGGCGGGGCTGCTGACGAGCAAGGCTTCCGACTACGGCGGGACTTCGTACATGACGCCGACGGTTGACTACTCTTATGACAATGAGGGCAAGGTGACTCAGATGGTCTATCCGCAGTATGGGCGCCTGAACACCCCCACGACCTACGATATATTCCCGCGGCTGACGCTGAACTACGGCTACGACGCGATGGGGCAATTGCAGAAGGTGACGTCGGGCAGCGGGCCGGGCGTGGACCTGGTGAACTCGGCCACCTACAATGCGGCCGGGCAATTGCTTTCGTCGATGCGTGCGACTACGGTGGGTGTGAGTTCCACAACGGATCTGCCTACGGGTGCGAGCCTGGGCCTGGAGACGTTCCAGTACAATGGGCGGAATCAGTTGACGGAGCAGACGGGCCTGGGCACGGACATCAACTACTGGTACTCGGCGACAGCCAACGATGGTCGGCTGGCGCAGAAACACAACTGGGTGACGGGGGAAGAAGAGAACTACACCTACGATTCACTCGGGCGGCTGGCGACGGCGTACACGACGGGGACGCAGTGGGGCCTGTCTTTCGTGTATGACGGATTCGGAAACAGGCTGCAGCAGAACGTGACGAAGGGGACGGCTCCTTCGACGGTGCAGACTGTGGATACGGCGACGAACCGGCTGAATGGGGCGGGGTTCGGCTACGACTCGAATGGGAATATGACGGGGTGGTCGACGCCGTCGGGGTCGGTGACGGCCTCGTATGACATCGAGAACCGGATGACGCAGATTGTGACTCCGAGCGTGACGGAGACGTACAAGTATGGTCCGGGGAATCTGCGAGTGAAGAAGTATCAGGGCGGGACGTGGACGTACACGGTGTATGGGCAGGGTGGCGAGGCGCTGGGGACGTTCACTGGCTGTTCGGTGGGCGGGGTGTCGTTCCTGTGCGAAGCGAAGCTGCGAGTGTACTTCGGCGGGCGGCTGGTGCTGAATGGGTGGACGGGGGTGAAGCCGGACCGGCTGGGGAGTCCGGATGGGACGCATGGGCGGGTGTATCCGTACGGGGAGGTTTCGGGGGCGGTGACGGTGGATCAGGACGAGACTTTCACTACGTATAAGCGGGATGTTGGGACTGGGTTGGATTATGCTCAGAACCGGTATTACGCGAGTTCGTGGGGAAGATTTACCACGGCGGATCCGTATCGGGCTAGCGGGGGGCCGGCGAATCCGCAGAGCTGGAATCGGTATGCGTATGTGGAGAATGATCCGGTGAGCTTTACCGATAGATCGGGCCTAATGCTGATGTCTCCTGACGAAGAGGACCAATTCCGCTGTTTCAATATGGCTGGGGGCATAGGTGGATTTGGCTATGCCGCTCGGAGCTGTTACCTGGGCGGGGGACTTGGGGGTGGTGCGGTCGAGATGACTGGTTGGTCTGGTGGAGCGCCGGGCGAGGAGCAGAGCACCCCGCCAAGGAAGTTTGATCCAAAACCCGGATTGCAGGGTCTTAAAGACAACGCCATTGCCTCCGCCGGTCACATTCTGCGGACCAATCCGACGTGTGCATCCATTTTCGGCGCAACCGGGCCAAGCCCCGCGGTCCTCTTGGAAGCACTGGCCTCCGGTAATACCGAGTACGGATGGATCCAGTATGGCAGTATTTCCAAGCCTACTATTTCCGCCACGACTCAGGTTTACATAGTAGAGCCAGGCGCAGAGATAGAACAGGGTGCTGCCATCACGATAAATGACAGCTTGGGCTCAAATTGGTTCCTGGGTAGCGATACTGATCGTATTCTTACAATTTTGCACGAACTGGCGCACGCGTACGATGTGATTTACGGTGGAAACCGCCTGGCAAATGATAGTGGCAATACTCAAGAGAGCATAGCGAATGATGCTTGGATTAAGGAGCATTGTGCCCCATGAGAACTATAATTACGGCGCTACTGATGTGCTCCCAGCTTATTGCATTTCAGCAGCAGGATCACAGTTATTCGGTCTGCGAGGCGCTTAGGAATATATCAGACTTGAATGGAGCAATTGTAACCATCAAGGCTGAGTTCAGCAGCGAGGTCGGGGAGTGGCTTGTCGATAACAACTGCGGGCCGACAATAAATGTCAGTGGCTACGCATTTAGGAATTGGATTGCGATTGATTGGCCTGACTCAAAACTTGTTCAGATGGAGCTCAAGGGAAAGTATGTATTCCCCGTTGATACGGAATCCAGAAACCGGCTGCGCCGGGCGACAGCTGCTCGACGAGGCGACACGAATGTGACACTGACTGTTGAGGGACTTCTGATGACTAGAACCCCCCTATCCATGCTGGTCAACCCTCGGGCCCCATCCAATCCAAGGGGCTTCGGGCATCTCGGCGCGGCGCCCGCTCGACTAGTTATCAAGCGCATCTTGGATGTAGAAGTAAACTAGTTATTGCCAGTTAGAGTGAATGCGTTACGCAACCTTTTAAGCCCTCCAGAAGCACTTGGAAAATCAGATATTTTATTAAATGTGCAAGTGAGTGCTGCCGCCACCTTCACTTATCGATAAGCCGCACCAGCATTTGAACAGACGGGGGTGCGGCTCTGGCGGAGATTCCACACATGTGCACTCTCTAGCCA